>PMEM01000054.1 GCA_003155795.1 Gemmatimonadota bacterium | reverse complement strand
TATTTATGACGCATTACACTAGATGGCAGCGTGCCAGGATCGTGAAGACGCGGTCCAAGAGCGCGCTCGGCGTGGGCCCGCGACTCAGCGTGGCTATCACAAGGCTCACCACACTACCCAGCACGGCGCCGCCAAGAACGTCGCTCGGGTAATGCGCTCCAACAAACACGCGGGCGAATGCTGTCACGGCACCGAAGAGCAGCAAGGTTGTACCGAGCCGCCGGTTGAACTGCCATACCATAACACCCACTGCAAAGGCGAGTGTGGCGTGATCGCTCGGAAACGAGGTGTCGGGAGAGTGCGTGATGAGCAACGTCGCGTGATGCGCGAGGTAGGGGCGATCACGCGGGAATGCGGCGCCTACGATCTGTCCGATCCCGAGTGCGATGACACCCGAAATTCCGGCCAGCGCTGCTCCTCGCTGGTTTCGATAAGTCCACGTGAGCCAGAGCCCAATGAGCACAAGTGCGAAGATGATCGGCGAGTACTTGGCGCACGCGATCATGGAGGCGTCCAACGCGCGGTTGGTGCCTGCTAACCCGTTGATCGTTTGGAAGAGCCGATAGTCTACCGAGGCGTGGTTGATCACGTAGGTAATCGCGTGCGCCGCCGTGTCGGCCACGATGGAAGAGGCTGTGTGAATCGTCATTACGGGATAGTTGACCTAATTCGAAGGTGCGAGAACGCGAAGAACGGGGCGACCGCTGATGTTCTGGAGTGGAAGGTACAGACGGTGGGTGTGTGAATCGAGCCCGACTGCATGCGCATGGGGCGCGCGGTACTCGCCGGCGGCCCGGAGCGTCATTCCATCTGCCCAGAACGCGGAGAGCACCCCACCTTCGGAAGCGACATATAATCGACGCCACTCAGCATCCCAGGCCAGGACATCGGGAGATTCGCCAACATCGTGCGCCCCGATGACGCGCATGGTGGTGAGATCCAGCACCAGAAGCTTTGCATTCCCTTCGCACGACATGAATAGCAGGCGACCAGGTTGGTCGAGTGCGAAACCGTGCGGATGGTCCGATCCGGGTAAGTCGTAACGGCCTACGATCTTCTCGCTTACCGGATCAATGGCCACGAGTTGATTCCGCGTCTGCACTGCGACCAGAACGCAATGAGAGACCGAATCGTAGTGCGTGTTGCCAGCCTCGCCGCCGAGTGCGATGGTGGTGAGCTTCTTACCCGTCTTCATGTCGATTACTATGTCGGCACTACCCGATTCATCGGACACAAAGAGTTTTCCAACGTCGGAGGCATACGCGATACCATCGGGGAACTGAATGCCACCGATTCGTTGGACCACCTGGAGCGTTCGATCGTCCACGCCTACAACTTCGTGGGCTCCCGCAGCTGACACATATACTCTGTGGAGTGACGGAATGACCAGAACGCCGGTCGCACGCGGCACACCGGCGATGCGCCCAATTATACGACCGCTGTCAGTCGAAAAGACCAGCGTCTCTCCCGCGTTCATGTGGTTCATGTACAACTTGTGCGTGGTCGGATCGAAGCTCTGATAGTCGAAGCGGCTGGCAGATCCCGGTAGCGGTAACTCCCTGACAAGACGGAGATCGGAGCTTGCCGGCGCGTGGGTCGAAGGAAGTACGCGATGATAATTCACCGGCGTGAGTGACGTCGGTGTTGCTGCACATGATACCTGCTTATCCTGCAAGGCATGGAGGGAAGAGCTCGTCGAAACAAGTACCAGGATTGCTCCCGTGAGCGAAAGAGCCGCACGTCTGATAACTGAATGATTCCTCATAACTCCTCTGTCGACTGGGGTAAGAGACGTTCGCGGCAACGAGTCGTCGAATCGAATCCGTCGCGCCGATGTGATCAACCAGGCTGTAGCATCCAGTAAAGGTTCTCGAACAACGAGCCGCCGTGGTCCAGACGTGCTTCGTCAGAGCGATGGCGCGCATACAGCTCATCCAGCACACGGGTCACATCGACCGTTTCAACGCGTTCAAACAGATCATCCTTGCAGTCGATGTCGTGCACTATTTCGGCAATCCAGCTCAGGCCAACGTCATTCCGAAGCTCGAACGCGTCCAACAGCACCTCGAACGTGCACTCCGCTCCAATATGTGTGTATTCGGCGTCGAACATGTCAAATCGTAGCTCGTTGTCGTGTGGTTCATATACGGTTGGATCTACGAACTTGAATTCGGCGGCTGGGTCGATGAAACGCCGAATGAGCCATGCGCTCGCGATCCGATCGACGTGAACGCCGCGTCTCGTGACCCAGAGTGCTCCACTCGGTCGATGCCTGCGACGCTGACCGCCGCGGCGTTTGGTCGATGACGCCGCCAGTTCGAGGTCGCTCGTCGCAGTGAGAAAGTTCGCCTCGCACAGCGTGGCCTCGCCTCCACCTGCAACTATCTCCCGCGCAAGCCACTCAAAGTCCTCGCGCTCCTCCGCTCCGTTCGGCAGAACATAGACCGAATTCTTGAGCGCTACCGCCCCGATCCTCTTGAGCCGCCGCCACACCTTGACCCGGAAGTAGTCCGGGTGAGGAGGCAGTTGGTGCATGAGAAGTAGCCAGAGGGGTCGAGGCGTCATCAAGGGGCGGCTGGCGGATTGGTTCAGGGAGTAATATGATACAGCTGTATCATACCACCATAACGCGCTACGTGCGAGGAGGAAACGTGCAGTTGATCAGATGCCCGTACCATTTGCTGACGGCTTCCGTTGTGGCCATAGTAGCATCGGCGGCAGCGGTTCCTTGCCTGGCGCAAGCGACGGCTTCGTTGCCGTCATGGACAGCTTCCGTAGACGCAGCGCTCGGACGCCGCGGTACAATGAACGCAGGCGGTGTCTACAAGTTTGGGTTCCCACGCTCCGACATGCATGTAGCTGTCCAGGGAGTGCAACTCAAGCCGGCGCTCGCTCTCGGTTCGTGGGTGGCATTCAAACCGATGGCTTCCGGCGGGACGATGGTCATGGGAGATCTGGTACTGGCTGAAGCTGAGGTCGCCACCGTCATGCAGGCGCTTCAGGACAGCGGCGTCACTCTAACGGCATTGCACAACCATCTGCTTCATGAGAATCCCCATGTGATGTACATGCACATCATGGCGATGGGCGACGCGGCGAAGATTGCCCGATCTATTTACGCCGCACTGGCTCGCAGCGAGACACCCCTTGGGATGCCAGTATCACCGACCGCTGCGGGACCAGTCGACCTGGATACCGTTGGGATTGCGCGTGCACTCGGCTATTCCGGCAAGATGAACAGTGGTGTTTATCAAGTCGGTGTCCCACGTGCGGAAGTGATTCGCGAACACGGAGAGATAGTCCCCCCGGCGATGGGAGTCGCGACAAGCATCAACTTCCAGCCTACGGACGGCGGCCGGGCGGCTCTCACCGGAGACTTCGTGCTACTTGGGACTGAAGTCAATCCTGTGATTCGAGCGCTTCGGAGTCACGGCATTGTGGTGACGGCCGTGCACAGTCACATGTTGACGGAGGAGCCGCGCTTATTCTTCATGCACTTCTGGGCCAACGACAATGCAGTGACGCTTGCCCGGGGCCTGCGTGCAGCGCTCGACGCCACTACCGCGCGACGTTAAGTGGCACAATCCAGGCGATCTGCGCGCCACCGCGCATGGGCACGATGGATGCCGGAAGAAACACGCGATTGAAGATGTTGTTGGGATACGCATCGTTGTAGCGCGATCTCGAAGCTGTATCGCTTGACCTGGCGTGCCGGCAAATAGATACCGTCAAATGGAGATTCATCACTTCTGATATTCCACGTCATCCTGGCGCTCGCCGCACTTCTGGCGGGTGCAGTCGCGTCGGTCGTTGGCTTCGGCATCGGGAGTCTGCTCACGCCCCTGCTCGCGCTGCGCTTGGGTACTCAGCTTGCAGTTGCCGCGATCTCGATCCCGCACGTATTCGCGACTGCGCTCAGGTTCTGGCGACTTCGCTCGTATGTGGACCGCCGAGTGCTCCTCAGCTTTGGCGTGATGAGCGCAGCTGGCGGCCTCACCGGCGCGCTGCTTCATGCGTATGCCGATAACCGCGCGCTCTCGATTGTCTTTGGTCTCATCCTAACCTTCGTCGGCGTTAGTGAGCTAACCGGCCTTGCTCGGCGAATGCACTTTCATGGTCCGGTTGCATGGATCGCTGGCGCTGTCTCTGGTCTCTTCGGTGGCCTGGTTGGAAACCAGGGCGGCATCCGGTCTGCCGCGCTTCTGGGATTCGACGTTGACAAGCAGGCGTTTGTCGCCACGGCAACTGCGATTGGTCTGGTCGTCGATGCCGCCAGGATGCCGGTTTACTTCGCGACCCAGCCACGGGCGCTCGCGCACGTCTGGGTGCTGATCCTCGTCGCGACTGTAGGCACTCTCATCGGGACGCTCGTCGGCGCGCGCGCACTGCGCGCGATTCCCGAGCGCGTATTTCGAGGGATTGTTGCCATCATTCTGCTCGCACTCGGCGCGTACATGACACTGAAAGGAGGTGCCTGATGCTGATGGTCAAGAGCTGATCGAAATTCCTGCGGAAAACCTCGTTGACCGCTCAAGTCCGTGAGTTGGTTGCGCGAACGCATCGAATGATGATTCCGGCAATGAACGGACACGCTTGTCAACTCGCCGAGCGCCCGCCAACGTGCTTTGGCTATTCCCCATGCCTGCGGAACACGCAGTACATGAACTCCTGTACCGCTCCGGCCGGCGTATGGTGCTCCTCACGCTCGTGTGCGATGAGGTCGAAGCCAGCACCGAGCTCTCGATGCAGCGCTTCCGGTGAGTAGCGCACGACATCGAGCCCGCTACACCGGCGGTTACATCGGGTCGATTCCAATTTGATGAAAATAGCTACCGGCGCTGGTGCGAACGATGCGAATATCGCGATTCATCGCAGGCGCGAACAATCGGGTCTGAGTGTCGCGAACTTTATGACTATCTCTGAGGTACGAATATCTATGCAATAACTCCAACGGCGTTCTCCTGAGCGCCGATCCTGCTGCATGTCGTGTCAGTCGGTCGATGAATGGATGGACCGAGATTGTCTTACCGATGTCCCGTCACCAGCCCAATTATCCCAACGGTCGCGCCAATCAGCACGACTGCTGCAAGGATCAGCAAGGGGAATACGATTACGTGCCCAACGGGATCATCGCCGTCCTGTTGCTCGGCGGCAGGTACCGCGGCGGTCGCGTCTGACGCTGACAGGTCATTCGCTGAATCTGCAATCACAGGAGCAGACGCCGCCGGCGGGCTTATAGCTGCATCACCTTGGCGTATGGTTCCACTGACGAGTAGGGGCGCGCAAGCGGAAACCAACGCGGCTGCTGAAAGCAAGAGTAGTCGTCTGGAGTTGCAAGTCGGCATGCGAGAGCTCGAAGGGCGCTTGGTGGGAGGTGATTCCGGTGCGGCAAACGGGTCGCTGGTCAAATATGCCACCACTTGGGGTGGAGCAGATCGATCGTCGAGCTTCGGTTTGGCCGTCAGAAGCTCTGCGCTACGCATCCGGATGCTGCGTCAGTGGCCACGGTCGCGCAAGAATACACTCGGATACTCCCAGCTTGCACATGGCGGAGCGAAAGCGAGTGTCAGTCCAGAGCGGGTCAAAAAGCGGATTGCAGCCCAGCAGTCCGCCGGATCTGGCAAGGCGAAGTTGACCTGCAGTGCTTGTCAACAAGTGCAGAAGCGGCTCGCGGTCGCCGAATACAAGATCGGGCCCTGAGCCTCTGCCCAATCAGGATGGTCTTTCCCGGGATCATCCAGTTATTGACGCAGGTTCGCGGCTACTCTGGGCGGTTCCAACAGCCAGGCGTGAACGTCGCTGCAGATATCAATAACCGCGGCGCGGTGATTGGCGGAGCGAGTTTTCCAGGATTCCTCTCCCCGAAGCGATTCGTGCGCTGTTGGTGACTCTTGGGGCAGCCGGAATGCGCCATTTTTGATGAAATCGTCCCCATAAGGACGAGGGCATCTGAGGTCACAGAGGGGTCGCGAATGCGACCCCTCTGTGACCTATGGGATGCGGGCGGTCCAGGCGATCAATCCCAATTGTGTGGTCAATCTTTTCGAAAACACTTTTGTATTCCCCCATACCGAGCACGCTTAGTGCACCACTCTTTCCATAGAGTCGACTCAGTTATAGCTTTAAGGTCTATCGAGTGAGATGGTCCGAGGACTTTCGTTATGGGATTGCTCCAAGACGCCGGCGCGGTTGAGCAGTGAGAAGTTCGAAAGGGGCCAAAAACGCTACCCGCGGGGCACCGGCTGCCCGAAAAGCAGCCAAAAGGACGCAATTGCCGGAGAATAAGGTGCACGAGGCGTCCGTCGGAGTCAAATCGCACAAACCGACTACCGCGCGACGTACGACTCGTAAACCGGCAGAAACGGCCGCATCGGCCAAGTCGCCAGCCGAAACGGTGAAGGATTCGCCGGTTACGGTCGTCGGCATTGGGGCATCTGCCGGTGGACTGGAGGCGCTTTCCGACTTCTTCCGGCATGTTCCCGCAAAGACCGGCGTCGCGTACATGATCGTCCAACACCTGAGTCCGACGCACGGCAGTATCCTGGCAGAGCTGCTGGCGAAGCACGCGGCAATCCCGATTCACGAGGCCGCCGACGGTGAGCGAATTGAAGTCGATCACGCGTACGTCATCGCGCCCGACACGAAGATGACGCTCACGGACGGTCATCTCAAGCTCGGGCCAAGGGATCCGCTCGAACGGCCACCGTTACCAATCGATTCGCTGTTTCGGTCGCTGGCAGACGTGCAGGAGAGCCGCACGATCGGCATCGTACTTTCGGGAACCGGATCGGACGGCGCGCTCGGTATACGCGCTATCAGGGGGGCCGGAGGCATCACATTCGTGCAGACGCCCGAGTCTGCGTCATCACAGGGAATGCCGCTTGCCGCGATCGCGACAAACTGTGTCGACGTAGTCGCGACCCCAGCGGAGATTGCCACGCAGGTGGCCAGGCTTGGCGAACACCCGTATTTGCGGTTGAACGGTCACGACGCGGATGGTGCTGATGGAAACGGTACTGCCCCGCACGACGATAACGGTTCGTCGGCAGCCTCGACTAGGATCGAGCTCGCCGATTCAAGCGACACGGCTCGGCCAGCGACCGCCGAAGTGACGAATATCTCCGCGCTGCTGCGCCGACGGTTTGGTGTGAATTTCGATCTGTACAAGATAGGTACCGTCGAGCGTCGCATTCGGCGCCGCATGGCGCTGCGCAAGGTGGAAACGCTCGGCGCCTATGCCGACATGCTCCGACACGATGCATCGGAAGTCGACACGCTGTACGGTGATCTGCTGATTGGCGTTACGCGATTCTTCCGGGATACCGACGTCTTCAACGCATTGACAAAGACAGTCCTCCCCGAGCTCCTCCAACGACACGCGAAAGCGCGCGGCTCGAGCCGCGCCGGTGAGGCGATGGATGACGTGCCATTAAGGGTTTGGATCGCCGGCTGTTCGACCGGCGAGGAAGCCTACTCCATGGCTATTTGTATTGCGGAACTTCTGGACGCGCATGCCGCCGGGATGCCGGTGCAGATCTTTGCGACTGACTTGAGCGCCTCCGCAGTCGCCGTTGCGCGCGCCGGATTCTATCCGACTGGCATCGAGGCGGATGTAACCCCAGAACGTCTGCGTCGATTCTTCACCAGAGAGGAGAATGGCTATCGCGTGACCAAGGCTATACGAGACGGTTGTGTCTTCGCCGTGCAGAATATCACTGCGGATCCGCCGTTCTCGCATCTTGATATGGTCAGTTGCCGAAACGTGCTGATCTACCTGCAACCCAGTGCGCACTCGCGATTGCTTGCCGTATTTCACTACGCACTCAAGCAGGACGGCATTCTTCTCCTCGGTACGTCGGAATCAACCGCCGCGGCGCCGACGCTGTTTACTTCCGTCGATAAGAAGCACCGGATCTATGCCCGGACACCCGGAACTGTTCGCGCGCAGTACCTCGACGTCACCGCGGCCCAGTCTGAGCGCAAGCAGAATCCGAAAGAACCGCCGCAGGCGCCGGGAACGCCGGTGCGGCTAGGCGATGATCTGTCACCTGACGTCAGCCGACTGCCAACAGTTCCAGACGTGCAACGCGCGGCGGACAGCGTGGTGATTGGAAGCTACGCACCGGCAGCCGTTGTTGTCGATGATGAGCTTCAGATTCTTCAGTTCCGTGGCCGGACTGGATCGTACATTGACCCGAGTGCGGGAACCGCAAGTTTTCATTTACTGAAAATGCTTAAACCGGCGTTGGCGAGTGAGTTGCGCCGAGCGGTGAAGACAGCGCGGGAGGAAGCTCGCTCGGTACGCGTGGAGAGAATCGTGTTCAGGGATGGTAAGAACCACCAGCGTGTAACTCTGGACGTGGCTCCATTCAGAGTGGCGGGTTCGACGGCCCAGTATTTCGTCATCTCTTTCGAGGATTCGCGCATCTCGTTGCCACCCAGGGCGATAGACGATGCTGAAACCGGTAAGCCTGTTGCCAGAGCGAAGGCCATCAGTCGGCAGCATCCAGGCTCCGCACGTGCGACCAACCGTCGCGTCAGCGCGCGGGAACTTGGCGAGGTTCGCCAGGAGCTTGAGGCGACGCAACGGCACCTCCAGACTGTAACTGAGGAGCACGCAGCAGTAGTTGAAGAGTTTCAGGCTGCTAATGAAGAAATCCAGTCCAGCAATGAGGAACTCCAGAGCACCAACGAAGAAATCGAAACATCGAAGGAAGAACTGCAATCGCTCAACGAAGAACTGGCAACGCTGAACGACGAACTTCGGGTTCGCAACGCGGACGGTGATCGCCTGAATGACGATCTGAACAACCTCCTGAGTGCGATGCACGTTCCGGTAATCATGGTTGGAACGGACCTTCGCATCCGTCGATTCACCGAGGGTGCCGAGCGACTGGTCCACCTCATTCCATCAGACGTGGGGCGGCCTATCGGTGATATTCGCTCAAGCATTCATGTCACCAACATGGAAGACATGATCCAGCGAGTGGTTGCGACGTTGACCGTGGCCGAGCTCGAGGTTCGCGATCGCGACGGTCACTGGTACATGATGCACGTCCGTCCGTATCGCACGTCGGGAGGTCGGGTAGATGGCGCTGTCATCGTTTACCAGGATATTGATTCCAGGAAGCGCGCGGCCGAACAACTCGATGCCGCGAAACGCTACGCCGAGGCGATTGTTCAGACTGTGCGCGAACCGTTGCTGGTCTTGGACAAATCGCTCCGTGGAGTAAGCGCGAATGAGGCCTTCTATGCAACATTCGGAACGACTCCACGTGCAACGATTGGCCACACATTGTTCGAGATCGGCGAACACTCGTGGGACAACACGCTTTTGCGCGAACTTCTTGCCCGCACCGTGGCCACCGGCGAGTCATTCGATGATGTCGAGATCCAGACGAACATCGAGCTGCTCGGCGAACAGACCATGTGCCTTAGTGGAAGGCGTGTTGCCGCAGAGCATGACGGACCTCCGCTTGTCCTGCTCGCCATGGAGGACATCACGGAACGAAAGGTAATCGAAGAGCGATTCCGACGTGTCGTCGAGTCCGCTCCTGATGCGATGGTTGTGGTGGANNGAACGAAAGGGAGCCGAACTACGCCTGGCGATGGCAAGCACGGAACTCGCTGTGCGAGCCGACGAACTCGAAGTCACAAGCGACGCGCTGCGCGGCAAGATCATAGAGGCTGAGGCAAGCAATCGTGTCAAGGCCGAGTTTCTTGCGACGATGAGCCACGAGTTGCGAACACCACTGAACGCAATCGCCGGATACACGCAGTTGATCGATATGGGCGTCCGGGGTCCCGTGACCGAAGCACAGCACCTCGATCTTTCCCGGATAACACGCAGCCAGCGACATCTCATGGGATTGATTAATGAGATACTGAACTTCGCCAAGCTGGAAGCCGGCACTGTCCTGGTCGCGGAGACGGATGTAGATGTGCGGGAGATTCTGACAGGCACAAAGGAGATGATGGCTCCTCAAATGGACCGCAAGAAACTGCGGTTCGATGTAAGCGTGCTCGATGGACTGGAGGGCTCGCCGCTCGCGATTCGTGGCGATGAGGACAAAATTCGGCAGATCGTACTCAACCTGCTTACCAACGCGCAAAAGTTCACCCCCGAAGGTGGCAGCGTCGAAGTCGGATACGACTCCGACGAGACGTCCGTGTCGATTAGAATCTGCGACACCGGGATCGGGATCGCGGCGAGCGAGCTCCGCAATATCTTCGAACCCTTCGTCCAGGTTAACCCGCTTCTGACTCGCTCGACGGACGGTGTGGGACTTGGGCTGGCCATTAGCCGCTCCCTGGCGCGCGCGATGGGTGGCGACGTGGTGGCCGAGAGCACGCTCGGGTCCGGCTCGACTTTCACACTGACGCTGAGAAGAGCCACTGTGGCTGCGCCCGCAGCCGACGCCTGAACGAGAGCGGTTGCGCGGCTCTTGACGTATCAAAAATCCTTGATATTTTCAAAGCATGCCGACTCAGACTGTCTCCGACACCGCGCGGGCCGCGCAGATCTTTCAGGCGCTGTCCGACGAGACGCGCCTTGAAATCATCGCGATGCTCGAGTCGGGCGAACGGTGTGTGTGCGAGCTTCAGGACTCGCTGGACGCAGCTCAATCCCGGCTTTCCTTTCATCTCCGCGTTCTGAAGGAGGCCGGCATTGTGACAGACCGTCGAGAGGGACGCTGGTCGTATTACGAGCTGAATCGTGAGGTGTTCGACGATGCTGAAGCGATTCTCAAGGACCTGCGGCCTCGGGGACGTCGAGGCGCGAGTCGAGCTGGTGAATGTTGCGGTTGACCCGTGCTTTTTTTTGACCAATCCATCAACTTTTATTGATATGGGGAGAACACAATGCCGGACATGACCGATCAGGATCAATTGAGGGCGACCGTGAAGGAGAAGTACGGCTCGGCTGCGCTACGCGTCGTTGAGGGCGACACGGCCGCCAGCTGCTGCGGTTCGAGTGGGTGCTGTGGCGCGACAACCGAAGCGTGGGATCCCATTACGTCGGATCTGTATGACGACGGTCAGACCGCCGGAATTCCAGCGGAGGCGCTGCTGGCGTCGCTGGGCTGTGGCAACCCGACGGTATTGGCACAGTTGAATGCCGGAGAGACTGTTCTTGATCTCGGCTCCGGAGGCGGAATCGATGTATTGCTCAGCGCCAAGCGCGTTGGTCCAACGGGGAAGGCTTACGGTCTCGACATGACTGACCAAATGCTCGCACTGGCGAACGAGAACAAGCGGAAGGCCGGAGCTGAGAACGTTGAATTTCTCAGGGGCGAGATAGAGCACATCCCGCTCCCCGATGGCACTGTGGATGTGATTATTTCCAATTGCGTCGTCAATCTCTCTGCAGACAAAAGAGAAGTGCTCAAAGAATCGTTTCGGGTTCTCAAGCCGGGCGGACGGTTCGCCATCTCGGATGTGATCGTGCGGGGAACCGTTCCGGCGGCTATTCGCAAGAACGTGGAGCTGTGGATAGGATGCGTTGCTGGCGCGCTGGAAGAGCAGGAATTTCTCTCGCTTCTCCGCGAGGTGGGCTTCGAAAATCCAAGCATCGAGCCGACTCGGGTGTACAAAGCTGAAGACGCCGCCGCGTTCCTGGCTGGAAGCGGGGTAGACGCGGAGACTTTCGCGCGAGAGATAGATGGAAAGTTTTTCAGCGGCTTCGTGCGGGCAACAAAGCCATTGACTGATCCGACTGTTGAGCCGTGTTGTGGATCGGGTTGCTGTGCATGATGGCTAACGCAACTCTCGCACGAAGTGCGGGGTTTGGCCAATGCCGAACCCCGCACTTCGCGGCTATTCGCGCAAACTAGTTGGGTTTCTTGGGCGTTTTCTCGTGCTCCGCCTTGGCCTCTTTTGCTTCGTCGGCTGGGCCTTCATGCCCAACCTTGCCGACGAGATTGCCGTTCATGGCATTCACATTCACTTCGTCGATACCCGACCTGCCAGCGGTCTTCATGTCGAAGGAGTAAATGAGCTTGCCGCCCTCGCGCTCCAGCTCTTCGGATTGAACTGTCGCCTTTGGGAGCCGACCTTTCGCGATTGTCCGTGCGGAGTCGAGCGTGATCTTGGCTTCGTGAGCGAGTTTCGCTGGGACGTCGGACTTTGGGTTCGTCGACTGAGCTCCGGCCGAGGCAGTCGCGGCGACCGCGGCGAAGCTGCAGACGGCAATTAGTGCGGCGGTGTGCGTCGTCTTCATTTTAATCTCCTGGAGTACATGGGATTGGACTTGCATAAATGAAGACTAAGGATGTCGCCTGTCAGGCCCCTTACCGCGCATGCTGAAATGTCGTCCTTCCATCGACTGGTCGTTTCGGCTGCGACTTCGACCAGGGACCCCACTCCATTATCTTGGAGGATCAGAAACTCGATCTCCTTCGGCCGCACCGGACCTCATGCTTTTCATAGATAACCGCGATATCACAGACGCACGCGTAAATCTCGCGCTGGAAGAGTACGTCCTTCGTAACCGGATGGGCACGGAGGACTACCTGCTGTTCTACATCAACTCGCCGTCGATCATCATTGGTCGTAACCAGAATACGATCGAAGAGGTGAACCCGACGGTTGTCGCGGCGCGCGGGATCACTGTTGTCCGGCGGATTTCTGGCGGCGGCGCTGTTTACCATGATCTTGGCAATCTCAATTTCAGCTTCATGACGCCATCGGTGCATGGCCGGTTCAACCGTTATGAATCTTTCACGCGACCTGTTGTGGATGTGCTGCATGATCTTGGCGTGCCGGCCGAGTTGGGTGGCAGGAACGACATACTCGCTGGCGGACGTAAGATCTCGGGCAACGCTCAATTCGCACGCCCCGACCGGATGTTCAGTCATGGCACACTACTGTTCGATTCGAATCTTGATGACGTAACTGCCGCACTCGTGCCCAAGGCGGGGAAGGTAGAGTCGAAGGGAGTCAAATCCATTCGTAGCCGCGTAGTGAACATCTCCGAATTTCTTTCAGAACCAATCACGGTCACGGAATTGCGTGAACGGATCATCGAGAAGATCTTTGGCACGCGCGACAGATCACAAGTGCCGACGCTGGAGCTGACAGACGCTGATTGGGCAGAAGTGAACGCGCTCGTCGCGCGGAAGTATGGTTCCTGGGACTGGAACTACGGCGAGAATCCGCGCTGCAATGTTCAGCGCTCGCATCGGTTTCCGGCTGGAGAGATCGACGTCCGCGTCAACGTTGAGGGTGGGTGTATTGCCGGTGTACGGATCTTTGGCGACTTCATGGGGCGCGAGGACGTCACAGAGCTTGAAACACTCATGACTGGCCTTCACTACGACTTCGACTCGATCTCGGCAGCGCTAGCCGATATCAACCTGGACGACTACTTCGGCGACGTTCCGGTTGCCGAAGCGCTCGAGCTGCTCGCGGGTTGAGGACGCTGTTTGTGCGGTGCAGAGACTGCCCGCTCGTAGAGGTTCAGAATGTGGCTTCGATTGATCAGGCCAAGCAGTCTGTTCGACTTTCTATCCACTACCGGGATCGATTCGGCTCCGCGCACACCCATCTTGCGGATCGCGTCGAGCAGCGAATCGTTGGGCGAGACCGTCTCTGATTCCTGCGCGATATCGCCGGCGAGGAGCAGCAATCCAAGATGCTCATCATTGCGGGCGATCTGACCTAGCTCGCTCACGGTTATCACACCTACGAGAGAGTGTGAATCATCCACGACTGGAAAATAGAGCTGTTTGGTCTGACCAAGATGCGCCAACAGTTCGTCAACGCGCGCCACTTCATCGATTACTTGCGGTGCAGCCTCGTACGCGTCGGACACGTGCAACCCGTCGAGCACATCGCGGTCGGTGCCCTTTTCGATCGACTCCCCCCGCCGTCGCAGCCAGCCGCTGTACAGTGAATCAGGGCTCAATCTCCGCGCAATTGTGTGGGCGATCACAACGGTGAGCATGAGCGGGAGAACGATTGCGTAGTCGTTGGTCATCTCGAAGACGAGAAGAATTCCCGTGATCGGTGCATCTGTAGCGCCAGCGACAACCGCTCCCATACCGACGAGTGCGTACGCCTCCGGGTGCAATCCCATCGAGGGAAAGGCCTGCGCTAGTGCGGCTCCGAACGCGCCGCCGGTCGCGGCACCGATGTAGAGCGACGGTGTGAATACGCCGCCCGATCCACCCATGTTGAGTGTGATCGAGGTTGCGAGAATCTTGCCCAGCGCCAGTGCAAGCAAGCCGTACCAGGCCATCTTTCCGAAAATGTCGGAGCCGATCGCGAGGTGACCGTACCCTACTAGAATGCCGCCAGAGAAGAAGACCAGCAGACCAACAAGTGCGCCGCCCACCCACGGTTTTACCGCATCCGGGAAGGGAAGCTTCTTCTCGACATCGCCGGAGTAGAAGTACGTGCGGACATACAGCGCCGCCATCAAGCCACAGACCACGCCAAGAAGCGGGTAAAGCAGAACCAACTCGCTTCCGTGCGCATAGCCATACTGTTGCGGGATTGCAAATGCAGGGTGATTGCCAAGGAACGCACGCGAGACAACGGCCGCGACAACGCTTGATACGACGACCGGGGCGAACGATCCCGCCGCGAGGGTGCCGACAACTTCTTCAAGGGCGAAGAACGCACCCGCGAGCGGGGCGTTGAATGCGGCGCTGATCGCAGCACCTGTTGCGCACCCGACCAGCACGACCACGCGGCCTGGCGCGAATCTGAACGTGCGCCCGAGCCATGAGCCGATCGCGGCGCCGAGAACGACGACGGGGCCCTCGTTTCCAGCCGAACCACCAGCCCCAATCGTAATGGCGCTTGCCGCAGTTCGTGCCAGCGCTGGACGCGGCTCGATGTCGCCGCCTCGTCTGACGACGGCGAGCTGCACATCCGGGACGTTCATACCGTCGTTGCCGCGACCCACGTGACGCATCACCCACCATGCCACCGCCAGTCCAGCTGCGGTGATGACCGGGCGATACGTCAGCAGCGCGATGCGTGGGAATGACCTGGTGGGAAACTTGTAGAACGCCCAGTATGCAAAGTCGATGCTTGCATAGAACGCCACGACACCGAGAGCACAGAGCAATCCCGTCACTACGGCGAATATCAGCAGCACTGCGTTCTCGCTCAACGCCTTTCCGTTGAACCACGCCGTGATGCCGTTCCAGGTAGTTTCGACTACTCCCAGACTCCTCGCGAGGGCACGTCCAAAAATGCGTTTTTGTGTGTCGAACGCGGTTTCCGCCATTGTAGGGAATGTAGCGTCGCTGTAGATGAAGCCGCAGCATGGATTTTCACTGATCCCCCGGCCGGGTTCGCTCGGTTTGTCGAGTACTCGGCGGGGCTACTCGGCGGGGCCACTCGGCGAGCATCTGCCCTTACTGCCTCAGCATCGACTCCCCGTTGCCCTGACCCCTGCCCGGCGCGCCGGGCACACGATTTCCCGGCGACCCGGGGAAGTTGGCTCGAGCCCCGCCCCGATGGGCTAACCCGTCGCCACGACGTGGCGTCCCCGTTGCCGACGCCTAGATTTATCCGTCAATACTGGCACGGCACTGTTCGGATCGTTTGACTCTTTTACCCGGGTGTGACAATGGACAAGCGGCAGCTGGAAGCTTTGGTGAAGAAGAACGCTGCGAAGGCGGCGTCGGCAACTTCAGTCGTCAAGGGTTTCGGTAAGAAGTACGATGTGAATCTCAAGGACGATCCCATCGANNACCTCAAGGAGCGCGAGCGCGCCGAGATGTTCTTCAAGGAAATGAGAAAACGCGAGTTCTGATCCGGCTGCAGTGAGACCTCAGGACGGTCGGATCTCATCGCAGGCGGGCGCGGGTTCCTGAGTCGCCGGGGCTTGTTGTTTGTGGGGGTCGCTTGACACTCGCACCGGTCCCTATTAACGTCTACTCACAATCGTTGTCCCGTGGTGATNNAAAAAGCATGTAGCCCGCGGCCAGCCGCGGGCTTTGTGTTTTCCAGAGAGACCAAGCAGTCGATTTGATTGACGTGTTGCTCGATGCGCTGCCGGTCATGGCGCGGGACAGTTTTGCGAACCGCACACGAACCAGAGCGACAAATACATGACTGCAATCGAAGCTGCACAACACACGGGTTCCGGGAGCGCCGCATTGGAGGGCTCATCCGAAACGTTCCTGGCTCGTTCTGGGAGCGCTGACACATCAACGGATCGAACACAGCTCCGGCCGCGCGCTCTCCGGTGCAAGCTCTGTGGCGCCGGTTTCGCTGCCGCACCAACCGCGATCTGCGAGGAGTGTCTCGGCCCGCTCGAGGCTATCGACGCCGACGTGTCAACGCTGCCGACCCGCGCTGAGATTTCCCGGCGCGCACATTCGATCTGGCGTTACAAGGAGTGGCTGCCGTTCGATGGCGAACCGACGCTATCGCTCGACACCGGATTCACGCCGCTCGTCGAGGCGCCGCGCATCGCTCGTCGGCTCGGAGTGGCGCGTTGCTGGATAAAAAACGACTCCGTCTCGCACCCGTCGCTCTCCTTCAAGGATCGCGTTGTCGCCTCCGCGATCAATGCGGCCCGAGCGTTCGGTCTGGATACCATCGGATGCGCCTCCACCGGCAACCTCGCCAACGCGGTTGCCGCGCAGGCAGCGCGCGCAGGAATGGAGTCGTGGATCTTCATTCCCGACTCGCTCGAACGCGGCAAGGTCGCGGCAACTCAGATCTTCGGACCGCATCTTGTGCGCGTTCGCGGCAATTACGACGACGTCAATCGCCTGTGCTCGATAGTTGCCGATCAGTTCGGGTGGGGAATCGTGAACGTGAACCTCCGGGCGTATTACGGCGAGGGCTCCAAGACTATTGCATTCGAAATCGTAGAGCAGCTCGGGTGGACGCTTCCAACCGCCGTGGTCGCTCCTATGGCTGGTGGCTCGCTCATTTCCAAACTGGAGCGCGGTTTCCGTGAGTTCACCGAGGCTGGATTGGTCTCCGGTCCCGCACCCCGTCTTTACGGGGCCCAGGCATCGGGTTGCTCCCCGATTGTGCAGATGGTTCACGACGGCCGCGACGAGGTCCGCCCGGTGGTGCCGAATACCATCGCGCGCTCGATTGCCATCGGAAATCCGGCCGACGGCCGCTTCGCACGGAAGGCCATAACGCAGACCGGCGGATGGGCCGCGGCGGTGAGTGACACGGAGCTGATTGAAGGGATAAAAATACTCGCCGCAGATACTGGTATCTTCACCGAGACGGCTGGCGGCGCGACGGTTGCATCAGCTCTGGCACTGTCGCGCGAGGGCCGCTTTACGGCCGACGATGAGGTAGTTCTCTGCATTACGGGGAACGGCCTCAAGACGCTCGAGCCGATCGTGGAAACGCTGGTTGATTCGCCGGTGATCGACGCAAAGCTGCGCGAAGTGCGAGCGTTGGTGAATGCGGCGTGAGTACATCCATATGTGAGGGTTCTGTCATCTCTTCATCTGCCGGCATCACTGGACGCGTTGTATCGGTCAGCGTCCCAGCTTCGACTTCAAACCTCGGTGCCGGATTCGACGCTGTAGGGATGGCCATCGGACGATGGTTGCGGGCGACTGCCCATATCACCGATTCGTCGCGATCGGTTTTGATCAAACGGGCCGGAACGCTCGCCAGTCTCGATGTGCCTGATGAAAGTGATCTCATCTGGCGCGGTTTCGTCGCCGCTTGCGCAGCGCTGCGCATCACTCCTCCGCTCGGGATCGAGATCGAGGCCAACTCAGACATCCCGGTCGCGCGTGGACTGGGGTCATCGGCAGCGGCGATCGTTGCGGGCGTGCTGCTCGCGAACGCGCTGCTCGACGGTGAGCTGGATAACGCCGCTGTGATCGAGATAGCGTCAGCCCTGGAAGGACATCCTGACAACGTCGCGCCGGCTGTGCTCGGCGGGGCGGTGCTTTGTGTGCCCAGCACAGGACACCATTCGCATTCGGTTCCGCTCGAAGTCCATCCGTCATTGAGGTTCGTTTTCATCGTCCCTGATTTCGAGGTTCGAACGGCGGTTGCGCGCGCTGCGCTACCTGACCAGCTGGACTTCGCGACATCGGTTGGCGCGGCCGCGCGCGCTGCTGCACTTGTCATCGGCCTGCAGAGCGGTGACCCGACAGTTCTCTTGCCCGCTTTCGACGACGTTCTTCACATACCGTTCAGGCGCTCGCTCGTGAAGGGTTATGATGCCGTTACCGAAGCCGCTGTCGCGAATGGTGCGATCGGCGCGACGCTGAGCGGTTCCGGATCGACGATTGTCGCGATCGTCAAGCGCGGGCGAGAAGCGGCTGTCCAGAAAGCAGCTGTCGCTGTGTGGCGCTCCGTCGATGTCACTGCATTTGCATTCACTACAGAGCCGGAATTACACGGTGCGACAAGTAGGTCCCAAGGGAACACCCAGCAAAATCCAATATTCTGAATAACCACTCGGAGCATATGAAATGGCAATAACAGTGACTCTTCCGGCCGTTCTCGCGCGACTCGCAGATGGAAACAAGGAGGTATCAGCAAGCGGCGTGACCGTCGGCGAGGTCGTCAACGCTATTTCGGCTCGGTATCCCTCTTTGGCCACACGCATTCGCGATGCGGCGGGGCAACCGTATCCGTTCGTAGTGTATTATCTGAACGACGAGGATATTCGACTCGGTAACGGATTCGATTCGTCGGTTGCGGACGGTGACGACCTGACCCTCGTACCAGCAATTGCGGGTGGATGACTACAATGACACTTGCAGCAACGCGCGATCCGAATTCTGCGCTCTCTCTGCCTCAACTGGACGCGGACGAAACGCTCAGATATTCGCGACATCTACTTCTCGACGAGGTCGGTATTGATGGCCAGCGTCGCATCAAGAACGCGCGCGTATTGCTCATCGGTGCGGGCGGACTCGGCTCACCGGCGGCATTGTATCTCGCCGCCGCTGGAGTCGGCACACTGGGCCTCGTTGACTTCGATGTCGTCGATGCAAGCAACCTGCAACGGCAACTTCTGCACGGTACGGCTGATGTCGGACGGTCCAAGATCGACTCCGCGCGTGATCGGATCAAGGAGATCAATCCACACGTACACCTGGAAGCGTTCGACACGAAGTTCGAGCGTGGCAACGCGCTGGAGATTCTCCGTGACTTCGACATAGTTCTCGATGGAACCGACAATTTCGCCACGCGCTATCTCACGAACGACGCGGCAGTGCTTCTCGGTAAACCGAATTCCTTCGGATGCATCTTCAGGTTCGAGGGACAGGCATCGGTATTTGGCGCGGAAGACGGCCCATGCTATAGATGCCTGTTCCGGGAGCCGCCTCCAGCTGGTCTCGTTCCAAATTGTTCGGAAGCCGGAGTTCTCGGCGTTCTCCCCGGGCTGGTGGGTACGATTCAGGCGATCGAGACACTCAAGCTGATTCTGGGCATTGGTGACCCACTGATCGGGCGCTTGCTGCTCATAGAAACCCTCGGGATGAACTTCCGTACGATCGCGGTGCGAAAGGATCCGACTTGCCCCTCATGCGGCGAGCACGCCCAAGGTGGCGGGACTATTCGGGATCTCGACGACCGCGCGGCCGACTATTCCGAAGCCAGCTGCGGTGTCGCGGCGTTCGACGCGAATGGGGCGGAGCCAACTATTCGCAACATCACCGCGGTGGAACTTGCGGAGCGAATAGCGCGCGGTGACGATTTCGACCTCGTTGACGTTCGGGAGCCGGCCGAGTGGGAGATAGCGCGAATCGAGGGGGCCAGGTTGGTGCCGCTCGCTACCGTTCGGCAGGCCAGCGAGAGCTGGGATCCTACCCGGGAAGTCGTCGTCTACTGCAAGGCTGGAGTTCGAAGTTTGAATGCCGCTCAGCAGCTCACCGAGAGAGGATTCAAGCGCGTCACGAACGTAGTCGGCGGCATCGCAAGCTGGACGAATGATGTCGATCCATCCTTGCGACGTTACTAGCGGGGCCTGTGTTTGAAAATGGCTCGTGTTCGCACTGACATGGGAGACGCGAGCCAGCATATTTGAGCGAATGCGTTCCTGCTCAGAATTGACCGCGGCCGGGCCCGACTCGAACAGATGTTCGAAGTGAGGTACCTGTTTGTCGCGGCGGTCATCGGCGCGTCGCAGGTCATACTGCTGGTGCTCGCTCTGATTCTCCAATTTTCCAGGCGATCGAGGATTCGGACGGCGGGTGGAGCTGGAGGCTCAACGTCGCGCGGGAGCGCGCGCAGGCTGCTGTTCGGCGAACTCGCTGCGGCGGATGTGCTTACGGCGCTGCGGAAGGCCTCTGGCGCTGATACTGCGCAGGCGTTGGTGGCGCTCGGGTTGGAGCGGGTTCGTGCGAGTGAACGCAATGCCCTCGTTGCGATGCTGCACGAGGAGCCGTGGGTTCGAAGATCTCTAGCTGGCGCTCATTCCGTTCTCTGGTGGAAGCGACTCGCAGCCGCGCGGACGCTGTCTTTCATCGCCTCGGCTGAGGATCGTCGAACGATTCTTGATCTTTTGTCGGATCGGCATCCAGCCGTGCAGAGCGCGGCAACAGCATCTCTCAATCAATATGCTGATCGCGAATTGCTGATCCGCGTCATCGATGGACTTTCGTTGGCATCTCCAGCGGTGCGCACGTATCAACTTGGCGTCCTCTCGACGTATTCGGTGCTGGTCGGCCCGATGCTTCTGGACCGGATCCGTGCGGACGCACCGCCCCACAAGCTGTACGCTTATATCCACGCAGCTGCAGAACTCAACGATGCAGAATGCATGGCGCGGGTGGCGGAGCTTTCGACGCATCCGCATCCTGAGGTGCGAGTTGCTGTCGCGCGCGTATTGCGTAGTAGCCCAGGCGATGTCGTGCACGTGAAGCTGCTATCCATGTTGCGCGATCCAGACTGGCGTGTGCGCGCTCAGGCGGCACGCGGACTGTCCAACATTCCCGACGACCGGACAGTGAAGGAACTTGCGCGCGCACTTACGGACGCAAACTGGTGGGTTCGCTTCCGTGCCGGACTCGGGCTTGCGGCAATGGGAGTCGGGGGCCGAGCCGCGCTCACCGACGCGCTGACCAACACAGATCGATACGCGCGAGACATGGCAACACTGGTGATAGGGTTGTCCGAGGCGAGTGTTGCGGAGTTGTCCGGCGGATGACCACTGGTACCGTCCTGACTGCAGTGATGATGACGATCATGATCTTCTTTCTTATCATCAACTCGTTTCAGGCCCTTCTTCTCATGTTCTCCGTGCCGGAACTCTGGTCGCACTGGCAACTCGCCGACGATCAGTACTTTCACACGCTGGTTGGTTCGGAGTCGCTGCCGCCGGTTTCAGTTGTCGCCGTGCTTGCTTCGCCGGCTGGATCAGTGGCATTTGCGCGGATGCTGCTTGAATTGAACTACCCACGGTTCGAGGTCATTCTCGTAGTCGACGGGGAGAATCAGGATGGGTTGCGCGATCTCGTGAACGAATTCGAGCTTTACGAGGTTCCATCCGCGTTCACGGTCAACGTGAAGACAAGACCGGTTCGAGCATACTATCGATCGCGGACGAACCCGCGGTTGCTCTGTATCGACAAACCGTCCGGTCCGGGTGGAGATGCGGTCAATGCGGCGCTGAATGCGGCAAGGTACCCGCACGCCATGCTTGCTTCGCAAGCGGTCCTGTTCGAATCAGATGCGTTGCTTCGCCTGGCGCGGCCGCTGCTGCTGGATCGCACCGTGGTGTGTGTTGGAGGTGTCTTGCGGCCGAACAACTTTGTGCTCAGCAAGGACGGACGAAGCCGTCACACGGTCGTGGCTGGTTGGACAGTTGGATGCCAGACGGTCGAATATCTCCGCACTTTCATGTTCCAGCGTCTTGGCTGGAATCGCGTGGCCAGTAACATCGTTTATGCGAGCGGCACCGTACTGTTCAGGCGCGAGGACATATTCGGTCTTGGCGGCTTTGACCCGGAGAGCGAAGAGTCCGGGCTCGACGTTTCTGTTCGACTGCATAAGTATCTGACTGACATTGGCATCAATGCCCGGATGCCTGTGATTTCCGATCCGGTCGCCTGGTCCGCCCTGCCGACGAAGCTCGCGGACGTTGGCCGCGCGCGCAGGCGCTGGATTCGCAGGCTTCGAGACAGTCTCTCCGGCAATGTGTCGACGCTGCTGAACCCTGAATATGGCGCGTTCGGCATGATCGCCATGCCCTATCTCTGGCTCGGAATCATTATTGCACCGTTACTTGAGCTCCTGGGGTACGCCGGCCTGGTAATTGGGCTCCTCACCGGTGTGCTGGATGCATCATTTACATGGGCCTACTTGGCCTCGGTGCTCGGATACGGCATACTCCTATCAGTATGGAGTGTCGTGTTCCAGGCAGTTTCCTTCAAACGGGCCGATCAGACCGGCGGGACCGGTCGACTTCTAGCCTTCGCGGTGATCGAAGCCCTGGGCTACCGCCAGGTGATGGCATTTTACCGCACCGCTGGCCTTTTTGCTGAACGTTAACCAAAACATCTCAATGGATAATCATCGCCTCAAGGCGCTTCACGACGCCGGCCAGTCCATCTGGCTCGATTTCATAGATCGCACCATGCTCCACAATGGAGATCTCGAGCGACGCCTCACCGACGACGTTCTGACCGGGATGACTTCCAACCCGACAATCTTTCAGAAGGCGCTCGCCGAGGGCACGGCGTACGACGAACAATTGCGCGCTGCCCCGAGGTCGCTCGACGTCAAACAGTTATTCGAACTGGTAGAGACGCAGGATGTGAGGGATGCGTGCGACATATTTGCCGATGTATATCACAGTACAAAGGGGAAAGACGGCTTCGTCTCGATCGAAGTTTCGGCCGACGTCGCCGATGATCTGAAAGCTACGGTGGAACAGGCGCACAGGCTCTGGAAGACTGTCAACCGACCCAATTTGCTCGTAAAGGTGCCGGGAACCGAAGAGGGTGCGCACGCGGTGCAGCAGCTCATCACCGACGGCATCAACGTCAACATCACGCTGTTGTTTGCCGTAAAGGCGCACGAGCGCGTAATCGACGCATATCTCGACGGGCTCGAAGCGCGAGTGGCGAAGGGTCAGCCAATCGATACTATCGCGTCAGTCGCCAGCTTCTTTGTCAGTCGAGTTGACACGGAAGTGGACAAGCGTCTCGAGGCGATTGGTGGCGACGCGAGGAAACTCGAAGGCAAAGCCGCGGTCGCAAACGCGAAAATGGCCTACCAGCTATTTCTGTCCAAATTCAGCGGGCGACGCTGGGATGCACTGAAGGCAAAGGGCGCGCGCGTGCAACGTCCGCTCTGGGCCAGCACCAGCACCAAGAACGCCGCGTACCGCGATGTGCTGTATGTAGAGACGCTGATCGGGCCGGACACCGTGAATACGATGCCTCCGCAGACGATCGAAGATTTCCGCGACCACGGAGTTGTGGCGCGCACTGTCGACGCCGACGTGGATCAAGCGCGCGCTGATCTCGCGGCAATTGAGAAAGCTGGCGTAAGTATCGACGACGTGACAGCGAAGCTGTTGCGCGACGGTATCGCAAGTTTCGAGAAGTCCTTCGATACGCTGAGCGCTGGAATCAAGGCCAAAATCGCACAGCTTCATCCGAACGGTAAATAATGTCACACATCTGCCGCACAAAAATTGTCTGTACGCTTGGCCCAGCGAGTTCTACGCTCGACGCCATAACTGCGCTCGCCGAAGCTGGGATGAATGTTGCGCGACTGAATTTTTCTCACGGAACGCACGCGGACCATGCGGAGCGTATCGGGATGATTCGCTCGGTTGCGAAGGACATGGGCAAGCCGATTGCCATCCTCGGCGACCTTCAGGGGCCGCGAATCAGGATTGGCGAGCTGCCACTCAGTATTTCGTTGAAGCCGGGCGACGACGTTACGCTGGTGCACGAGAACGAGGGAATAGGTGGAGAGATCCCCGTTACATACTCGGCGCTCGCGCAAGATGTGAAGGTCGGCGACCGCATCCTGGTTGATGATGGCCTTATCGAAATGGTCGCGCTCGATGTGCACACGCCGCGCGTTCACGCCCGCGTCATACACGGCGGATTGTTGCGAAGTCACAAGGGGCTCAATCTCCCCGGCGTTCAGGTATCCGCGCCATCGCTTACCGACAAGGACATAGCCGATGTCGAATTCGCGGTCGCGCAGGATCTTGACTACCTGGCGCTGAGTTTCGTTCGGCGTGCTGAGGACATCACATCGCTCCGCGCGCTGCTGCCGGCGTGGATTGGAATTGTCGCCAAGATAGAAAAGGATGCGGCACTCGCCAACATCGAATCCATCATTCGCACCGCGGATGCCGTGATGGTCGCGCGCGGTGATCTTGGTGTGGAACTTCCATTCGAGGAAGTCCCGGTTGCACAAAAGAGGATAATCGCGCTCGCAAATCGCATTGGCAAGCCGGTAATCACAGCAACGCAGATGCTCGAGTCGATGGTTACGAACCCGCGTCCAACCCGCGCCGAAGCGAGCGACGTCGCGAATGCGATTCTCGACGGTACCGATGCTGTCATGCTTTCCGCCGAGACCGCGGCGGGCGCGTACCCGCGGCTTGCCGTCGAGGCGATGAGCCGGATAATTGCGGAGATCGAGCAACATCCGCCGTTACGACAGTTCTTCGATCCGCGTGAGCCACCATTGGGTATCGTTACAACGGAAGTCGCCATAGCTGCGGCCACAGTGGCTGCGGTGAAGATGCTGGGGGCACCGCTCGTTGTCGTGATTACCAAGAGTGGTTTCTCCGCCCGCATCGTATCGTCGCACCGGCCGCCAGTGCCCATCCTCGCGCTTACAGATAACGAACGGACGCGCAATCAGCTGGCGCTCGTGTGGGGTGTGATTCCCCACGTTGCTGACTCGCGTTCGACGTACACCGAAATGGCCGAAGTCGGTAAAGTTGTCGTGCGTGAGCTTGGTCTCGCCAAGCCCGGCGACAGGGTGATATTCACCGCGGGCCACCCCTTCGGGATACCCGGCACGACCAATCTGCTTAAAGTGGAAGTCGTGTGAGTTCGCTAACACCGGCCCGCGCTGTGTCCAGGTGATACTTCTGTGAAGCTGACCTTTCTGGGTACCGGCACCAGCTTCGGCGTACCACAGATCGGTTGCGGGTGCGCTGTGTGTAAGTCGCCCGATCCGCGAGACAAACGGAGCAGGGTGGGGGCGATCGTAGAGACCGATGGCGGGACACGCCTCTTGATCGATACACCGCCGGAGTTGCGGCTTCAACTCATCGCGAACGGCGTCGATCGCGTCGATGCGATCCTTTTTACGCATGACCACGCAGATCACACGCATGGCCTGGACGACGTTCGAGCACTCACCAATCGGCGTGCCGGACCATTGACGATGTACGGTTCGGCGGACACCATGGCGCGGCTGGCTGTGCGATTCCCGTATATCTTCGACGACGCCATGAGCGTGCTTCCGGGCACCACGAAGCCGGAAGGCCGAGCCGAATCGCTGGCTCCCGGCGTCACCGTACGCATCGGCGATGCAGAGGTGACTCCAGTCGCGCTACCGCACGGACGTGTCACGGTTTTTGCATATCGCATAGGCGATCTGGCATACGTAACCGATGCGAAGACCATTCCACGCGAAGCAATGGAAGTCTTTCGCGGCGCAAAGGTGCTCGTTATAAACGCACTATTCCGTACGCAACATCCCAGTCACCTGAGTTTGCCGGAGGCCATCAGCGTGGCGCGCGACATCGGCGCGGAGCGCACGTACCTGACGCATTTGACGCATGACAATTTCCACGCGGACCTCGAAGCTGAGCTTCCCCGCGACATCCAGCCCGCCTTTGACGGGCTCACGGTACGAATATGATAGCGATTGATTTTACCAATATGATGGCGAGCGCCGTCGAGAACGGCATCACTGACGCAGAGTGGCAGGATGCGCAGAGTGGCTTCAGCGCGGTCCACAGGAATGTCGCGAATCAGCGGAGTGAGGGAGTCGCCGATTTCATGAATCTTCCGCGCAACGCTCCGTTGCTGCAACAGTCGATCGACTTTGCTGCGCGAGTCCGAGGTCGATACGACGACGTTGTCATTCTTGGCATCGGCGGCTCGGCTCTGGGACCGATTGCCCTCAAGACTGCCCTGTGCAGCTCCGGTTGGAATGAACTGACGCGTGAGGGACGTAGTGGCGCGCCGCGGCTTCACGTGCTTGACAATATCGATCCTGTTACCATCGTCGCGGTGCTGGATCGTTTGAAGCTCGACAGAACCCTGTTCATCGTCACATCGAAGTCTGGTGGCACGGCAGAAACGATGTCGCAGTTTCTGATCGTGCACGATAGAGTAACCACGGCAGGACTCGCGGTATCGGACCACTTCGTCTTTGTAACAGATCCGAAGAACGGCGCGCTGCGGCCGCTGGCACAGGAACTTTCGGTTCCGGCACTCGAAATTCCGCCAGGCGTCGGTGGACGATACAGTGTCCTGACCCCCGTCGGAACGCTGCCCGCCGCTCTTCTGGGCATTGACGTTCGCAAACTCCTCGCTGGCGCTGGCGAGATGCTCGACAAATGCGACACGACGGAGCTTGGCGACAACCCTGCCGGGATCATTGGTTCGCTTTTCTACATGAGCGACGTCAGACATGGCCGCGTCGTTGATGTGCTAATGCCATACTCCGATCCGCTTCGTGACTTTGCCGCATGGTTCGTGCAGCTCTGGGCCGAGTCGCTCGGCAAGCACCGTACTGACGGAAAATCGGTTGGGAGTACGCCGCTACCCGCGGTTGGCTCTACCGATCAACACAGTCAGGTGCAATCGTTCATGGAAGGGCCGGCAAACAAGGTTGTTGCTTTCATCGCCGTTGAGGATCACGGGCCCGATATTGTGATTCCGTCCGCGTTTCAGCATGTCAACGAGTTGGGCTATCTCGGCGGCCATTCCCTCAGCGAACTGCTCAATATCGAACAACGCGCGACCGCTGGCGCGCTTGCCAAGCGAGGGCGCTCGAATCTCACGATTCACATCGAGCAAGTCGACGCACACCACGTCGGCGGGCTGATGATGCTTCTCGAAATCGCGACTGCGTACGCCGGACAGATGTACGGCGTCAATGCTTTCAACCAACCGGGTGTGGAGCTCGGAAAGCAGTTCGCCTACGCGCTCCTCGGTAGACCCGGTGCCGAAGCCGCCAGGGCGCAATGGGACGCGTTGCCAAAACCCGACCCGCGGTGGACGCAGGGCAGCTAAATTGAAACCATGACTAAGACTAAATCCGAACAGTTGTTCGAGGGTGCTGTTGTCGTAAAGGACGGCTTTGTCACAGTTACGGATGCCTCGCGAATCACGGGCGCGCAACTCGACACTCTGGTGCGCCAGGCTGTTTTCGGTAGCGACGACCAGAAAGCGGACGCGCGCTGGCTGATCTGGGAGATTGCTCAGGCGGTGGGCGTCCATCCGGCTTCGATACACGAGCTGTATCTCGCACGTGGCAAGGGCGCCTACAGTGACGTGACAGTACCGGCGATCAACGTTCGCGGAATGGCCTACGATACGGCACGCGCGATTTTTCGCACTGCCAACAAGTTGAACGCTGGCGCCTTCGTGCTCGAGATTGCCCGATCGGAAATTGCATACACTGATCAGCGGCCCGCCGAATACGCGACGGTGATGCTGGCGGCAGCGATTCGCGAAGGATTCCGCGGGCCGCTCTTCATCCAGGGTGACCATTTTCAGATCAGCGCGAAAAAATTCGCGACCAATCCTGAGCAGGAAGCCGGTGCAGTGAAGCAGCTCGCGGTCGAAGCCGTTGCAGCGGGTTTTTACAACATCGATATCGATACGTCGACGCTGGTTGACATGTCGAAACCCACGCTGGAGGAACAGCAGCGTGTGAACGTGGAGCAGTGCTCTGACATTGCGGCGTTCATCAGAGGACTACAGCCCGCTGGCATCATCATATCACTCGGGGGTGAGATTGGCGAGGTCGGCACAGAGAACTCCACGCCAGCAGAGCTGCGCGCATACATGGACGGCTTCAACAGTCTGCTCGGCCGCATTGCTCCCGGGACGGAAGGGGTGTCGAAGGTAAGCGTTCAGTCGGGCACGTCGCACGGCGGCATCGTACTTCCGGACGGATCTATCAAGGAAGTGGCAATCGATTTTGGGACGCTCACAGAACTTTCCGAGATTGCGCGCAAGGAATACGGGCTGGCCGGCGCCGTGCAGCATGGTGCCTCCACTCTGCCCGACGAGCAGTTTCACAAATTCCCTCCGACCGGAACGTGTGAGATACATCTTGCGACGAATTTTCAGAACATGCTGTACGATCACATGCCGGACGCGCTTCGTTCGGAGATCTATGCGTGGCTCGACAAGAACACGGCAGATGAGCGCAAGCCGACCGACACGGACGAACAATTCTTCTACAAGACAAGGAAGAAAGCGCTGGGGCCGTTCAAAAAGCAGATCTGGGACATGGCCGAGGACGCAAAGGCGACACTCGCCAGGGTATACGATGAGAAGTTCGAATTCCTTTTCCGTCAGTTGAAGATTCAGGACACGCGAGATCTTGTAGCGAAGCACGTACGCACTCCAGCGCAGCATCGGGAGATGCCGCATCCGGATCTTGCAGTCGTCGAGGCGGCCCCCGACGACGCAGACCTCAGCGACTGACGATTCGTGCAGGATCGCGACCGCGTCGCTGAGCTGAGGCATGTAGCTCACGAGGTTCGAAACGCGCTCAACGGGGTAGCGGTCAACCTCGAGGTCGCGCGTGGCAGAGCGCAGCGTGGCAACGACGTTGTGCAACTCACCCCGTTTCTCGACACCGCAGTTCAGCAACTCGAAACAGCAGCGGAACTGTATAAGCAGTACACGTCGCTGGTAGCCGAAGTAACAGAGAAGACTACAACAGCATCTGCGCCGATCAATGCATCGGCGCAGACGGTCAAACCTTAACGCTCCTGGGAACCGATCAACGCATGCCGCCAAGTACCAAGCACCGCGTCCTTGTAGCCGACGACGAACAGGCCATCACGCAGGGCCTGAGCGCCATCCTCACAGATGAGGGATATGATGTCGCAATTTGCGCCGACGGCCAGAAAGCGCTCGATGAGCTTCAGGGCGGCAACTACGGCGTCATACTCGCCGATCTGATGATGCCGAAGGTCGATGGCCTGTCTCTGCTGAAGGAATTGNNACGGAGTGCATAATCATCACCGGGAAGGCTACGGTTGATTCTGCTGTTCAGGCGATGCGAGAGGGCGCTTACGATTACATCGAAAAGCCGCTCAACACGGACAAGTTGAATCGCCTCAAGGCGCTGATCCCGAAGGCGATCGAGAAATACGCCATCGGTCAGAAGAATCGCGAGCTCTCCTCCAAACTCGAGACGCTCACGCACTACGGCGA
>PMEM01000039.1 GCA_003155795.1 Gemmatimonadota bacterium | reverse complement strand
CGTTAGACGCACTACACTAGCGGCGCCGGCGGCGCGTACTGCTTCGCTTTCTGGGAACCTGCCGTAATGCACGCAACGATCACAGGACCGCGGGAATCGTACGGGTACCTATTTCTGTTCGTACTCGTCGGACTTGAAAGCCTCGGCGTTCCGCTGCCCGGTGAAACGGCGCTTGTGACAGCGGCAGCATACGCTGCGCTCGGACACCTCAACGTCTACATCGTGATCGTCACGGCAGCCGCTGCCGCGGTTCTTGGCGATAACGGCGGCTACTGGATTGGGCGTCGGGGCGGCCTTGCCGTGGGAGATTCCAGTCGTTGTCCATCTCGCATCCTAATTGAGCGCTCCACTACCAGCACACCGCGCCCGATACAAATCTCCCAATGCGAACGATACGACTGGCTGCGTGCGAACATTACCGATAGCGCTGAGGCTGGTTTTGTCAGTTACCTATACTCAGCCACATTCTGAAAACCCGCACACATGGCATTTCGCGCATCCTTCCGCGAGCTCGAGCTGCGAACCGCAGTCCGGGCATGTCTGCATGAAGCCGTCGCTGTTGTTGTAGGCGTCGAAGCCCATCTGCATCTGGGCCTGCGCGGCTGCGACATCTGACGCCGCCTTGATGACTTCCGGCGTTGCGCGCGGTGCCTGAGCTGCAGCGTTTGCCGCCGAGAGCAGATCTTGTTGAATTCCCTGCTTCTCGCGCGTCCACTCCTCGAGCGCGATACCGATAGCGTCAGGGACCGACAGAACCTTGTTCGGTCCGAGGCCCACTGCACGATCGGAGCTTATCCCGCGCAACTGTTTGTGCACTTCGCGCAGCGGAATACCAGACCGGAGCGCGAGCGAGATCATGCGACCCATGGCCTCCGCATCAGCCATGGCTGGTCCCCCTGCCTTGCCGAGGTTGATGAACACCTCGAACGGCTGACCCTTGTCGTCTTCGGTGATGTTGACGAACATGGTACCGAGGGGGGTTTCCTTGCGGATCGTGGTTCCACGCAGGCGATCCGGGCGCGAGCGTTTTACACGACGCTGAAGGTTCTCAGCCTCCGCATCATACAGTCCCTGCTTGAGCCGCTCCATCTCCGCGGTCATCTCGGCGATGGTACCCTGCAATTCACCCATCTCGCGGCGCTCTGCCTGGCTATCGCGCGATGCACTGGCCTGCGCCGTTGCACCGGTTGAGAGAACCTGGTTGTCGCGCGAACCATCACGATAAACCGTGACACCCTTGCACTTGAGATCGTACGCCAGCTCGTAGATCGCACGAACGTCATCACGCGTTGCAGCGTGCGGGAAGTTCGTCGTCTTGGATATCGCGGAATCGCAATGTTCCTGGAACGCAGCCTGCATGCGGACGTGCCACTCCGGAGTGATGTCGTGCGCGGTGACGAATACTCGGCGCCATTTTTCCGGCACTTCGTCGAAGTGAATGTGCCCTTCCTTCGCGATCCGCTCGATCAGATTTTCGGAGTACCATCCCTCGCGCTTGGCTACTGCAACAAAGTCCTCGTTGACGTCCGGCATCATGACGCCGGCCTGATTGCGCATGAACGCGACGGCAAACAGCGGCTCGATTCCCGACGAGCAACCCGCGATGATCGAAATGGTCCCGGTTGGTGCAACTGTCGTGACGTTGCAGTTGCGCAGCATCTGCATCGGACGGATACGCTGGCCGCTGGAATCGCGTGCGCAGGTCTCGTCTGGTCCGAAGATGGAACGTGCCCACTCCGGGAACGGCCCACGCTCGTTGGCGAGCCGCTCGCTCTCGCGCTTGGACTCAGTGTCAACGAACTCCTGAAGCGTGCGACCGAAGTCCACACCTTCCGGCGAGTCATACGGTATCCCGAGGCGCACCAGTGCGTCTGCGAAACCCATCACACCAAATCCAATGCGGCGAATCCGCTTGGAAAGTGCATCGATCTCTGGAAGCGGATACTTGTTGACGTCGATGATATTGTCGAGGAAGCGCGTCGCGAGATAAATGTCGCGCTTCATCGAATCCCAATCCATCGCGCCGTCCTTCACGTAGTAGCCGATGTTGATGGAACCGAGGTTGCAGACGTCGTAGGGTAGCAATGGCTGCTCGCCACAGGGATTGGTTGCCTCGTAAGCTCCCAGATGCGGCACCGGATTGTAGCGCTCTGCTTCGTCAATGAAGAAGCATCCGGGCTCACCCGTTCGCCACGCTCCGTCGAGCATCTTGTCCCACACCATCCGGGCGTCGAGCTTCTCGGCGACTTCACCAGTGGATGGCTCGATCAGATCGTACGTCGTGCCCGCCTTGAGAGCATTCATGAACGACGTCGTGATGCCAACCGAGATGTTGAAGTTGGTGATCTGCGACAGATCTTCCTTGCACGTAATGAAGTCGAGCACATCCGGGTGATCGACGCGGAGGATGCCCATGTTGGCGCCCCGACGCGTGCCGCCCTGCTTTACCGCGTCCGTGGACGCGTCGTACAGCTTCATGAACGACACCGGCCCCGAGGCCACACCAGTCGTCGAGCGCACCATGGATCCCTTGCCGCGCAGCCGCGAGAAGGAGAAGCCCGTACCACCGCCTGACTGGTGGATGAGCGCCATCGACCGAAGCGTGTCGTAGATGCCATTGTGGCCATTGGAGAGCGCATCCTCGACCGGCAACACAAAGCACGCTGAGAGCTGGCCCAGGGGCCGACCCGCGTTCATGAGTGTTGGCGAGTTGGGCTCAAAACGACGTTCGGTCATCAGCCTGTAAAACTCTTCCGAGAGAGCGTGAACCGCTCCCGCACTGGCACCGTACCGACGATCCGCTTCCGCTACGGTAGTCGCTACACGCCAGAACATCTCTTCCGGACGCTCCGTGGGAGCTCCGGTTTTATCCTTGATCAGATAACGCTTTGATAGAACCGTACGGGCATTCTGGTTCAGCTGCGCGTCGGGCAGCGATTCCTGCGGGTTTACATCGGACATCTCTTCTCCTACCTGTAACTTTGCGGATTGTTCGCCAGGCGGAATGTACCACCAAGCGTCTCGACTGGCCTGCCATCTGGTAGACCTTCCGAACCGAAATTCCTTCGGCCATCAGGTCAGGGGTCGTGATACTACGCCGATACGTGTTTGCGCGCCAGTGGCTAATTAAGTCCTTTCGTAGCAACGACTTAGGATTGCACGGTCACGAACATCTGTGATGCCGGTTTTATCCTCAATGGGCTTCCACACGCCGTACTATCCGCCATAATTGTGACCATCACCTTGATACACTGGTCGCAACCCTTTGGTGCATAACCGGTTAGCAGAATCGGCTCGCTCGCCAGAGCTTCCCGAATGGCCGCGGGAGCCCTCTCAGCGCGGACCGGGTCAGCCCGAATTGCCTGGAAACACGAACGGCCTTCCCCGCCGGCTTACGTCCTAAAATGCCAGCCCGAGGGTCGCATACGCTGTCAGCGAAGAGGCGCCGGCATACGCCCGGCCGTGCACCGGATGCGCAACTCCAAAGCGGAAACGGTAGGGCACATCGAACTGCAGCGCGGAATCCAGGTTGAGCTCGCCGCCGACGGACGCGAGCGTCGGTCCGTCGTTCGATGACGGAGAACAGGCAGGAACCGCAGTGACTGGGCACCACGCGCGCGCAGCGTCGCTGAACAGTGCGAGCGACGCGCGGTCAAGGAAGAATGGGAACAGCCCCAGCGCAGTTGAAGGTGCAACCAGCGGGACCCGGTATTCCGCGCTGAACGACGATGCGCTAACCCCCGTCTCGGCCCCCGCCGCAAAACCGCGCACAGGGAACGTCCGCGCCGCACTACCAAAAGTTATTCCAGGCACAATCTCCACCGAGGAGCCGCTCACTCCGCCTATCTCATACTCGCTCGGCGACCGGCGGTCTGCCGCGCCCACCGCCGCACGCACCGCAATCACGTGGTGAGCAAATCCCGGCAGGTCCAGTGATTTGTATGCCGAGCCGATCATGACGGCGCTTCGCCCGGATGCACCAGATGATTCCTCCCACCGCTGGCGGATGGATCCGGTGACAGTGACACCGTCTTCGGGTGAGATGCTCAGCGTGGGACGCTGAGTGTTGGAGAACACCGCGGCGGCAACCAGCGTCGGGTACCGGTGACTCTCGCGGTAAAACGAATTCAGACGTGGCAGCAAGGACTCGGGTGTCGTGCCATAGTCGCGTTCCTCGTACTCAGCGCCCACAGTGAGCGCCGAATAGGTTCGGACACGAGGACGAGCGAAGGTTGCGTGAAGACTCGCAAACCGACTTCGCCGATCAAGATCGCCGACCTTGGTGCTACCGCTCGTGATATTGGAATACGACCACGATTGCTCAAGCGACGCCGAGAGCATCGGGTTTATCCAGCGGTTGTACGCGTAGGATAGCGATGCATCGACGTTGCCATTATGAAGGTTCACCGCAGCCTGCGCGATATACGTGTGGCGCCCGATCGCATCGGATGCACCGGTAAGCGCCCCGACTAGATCGCCACGGCCAGCTCCTGCCTGCGCGAACGTGGGCGACCAGTATGCAGGTGCCAATGTTCGCCATGGCGAGTACGATCGCGCGCGACTGGTGTCGTCGGTCACGCGCCAGCGCGGGTCGGTGGCGTCGTCGGCTGCCGTCGCTGCCAACGCGGCACCTGCTGGCGCCGCTTTCGACCCACTACCTGCAACAAGCAGCGCGGCTCGCGGTACAGTCCAGACGAGCAGATGATAACCATCACCGCGTAACGCGGTTGTGGCGACGCGTACAGAATCCGCACCCGACTCAATGACATCCAGTCCATAAACGCCACCCGGCTCGGCCGTAAGCCGGGTTGGAGTCACATTCGCAAAATCTGCATCGGCGCTCACCTTCGAGAGTTGAGCAGTTCCGTCAACATCGGAAGTGAACAGGATCGTCTGTCCATCGGGCGACCACACGGGCGACCGCAATACGGCCCGCTCACGAACAGGTGTCGCGAGCACGTTCCCGGTGGTGTCGAGTACCACGATCTCGTTGGGTGCACCGGAGATCCTGACCGCGACGATCCGGCTTCCGTCGGGCGACCAGCGAGGCGCGGTCCATTGCGTGTCGAGCGACGCACGCGTGATAGGAACAACTTCGTGCCCGTCACGTGATACGAGGACAAGCCTTGTAGTGCTCGGCACCGTTTGGACCGCGACTATTCTTCCATCGCCGCGAACGCTCGGCTCGGCAAGACGCTGATTTTTCGTGAGACGTGTTTCGCGATCACCCGTTGCGACGTAGAGATCACCACGCGTATGGAATCGATCGATGTAATCACCCTGTGAAAACACAATCGATCCGTTTGTCGACGGGTCGTTGCTATCCAGCGAGTTGCGGCGCGCAATCCTCGTGGGCATGCCGCCGAGTTTCACGCTGTAAAGCCCAGCTGTGCTGCGTCCGTCATTGCCCACAAAAAGCAGCGTGGAATCGCTGAGCCAGCGGGGCTCGATGATGTAGCGCCCGCCATCCGCAATGACCGTCGCGCGTGAAGCGGAGAACGCGATCGGCGTGCTCCTCGACTGGATACCGAGTGCTGCGGAATCGTTCACAGCCTGGAGTACCGAATCACGCCAGTGGTTCCACGCGTGAGTAAAGGTCTCGCCAAAAATCTGCTTCGCATCACGATCGAGAAAGAATGGTATCGGCTCACCGCTCGATAGCTCTACATACGCAGGGACCGACGCCGCGCCATGCGATTTCGCAAGTTCGTCCCACACGAACGAACCATATACATAGACAGACTGGCCGTACGGGAAGCGTGACGTCGCTAGCGATAGTTGGCCGAGTCGCGGAATCTCTCTGTCGATCGCCGCCGATCTCGCAACTGCCGATTCGAAGCTGCCATGCAGTCGGCCGCCGCTTGTAAATCGCGACTCGTAGTACACCGCCAACCCTTCAGTCAACCAGGCCGGCGTGTAATAATTGGGGAACAGGACCGGATTTCGCCCGAAGACGGATTGGGCCGTGCGCCACCATCCGCGGGTTCTGTCCAGATGGAATATGTGGGTCAGTTCGTGTTGCAGCACCAGTACGGTCCAGTCGTCGTAGCTCTCCAGAGACGGTTCGTCGACGGGTGGCCGCGCGAATATGACGACAATCGGCCTTGGAAGTACGGTAGCCGATCCATTGGAGGCATCTGTGCCGTCACTGAGAACTATGTCGATGGGCCCCCTAGGTGCTACCAGCTCGGTTGCCAGATTGGCGTAGGCGCGTTCTGCCACCGATGCAGCGTGGCGAGCCTGCTGCTCCAAAGGGACTGTGAAGTGGACTCTGAAGTGTGGCGTGGAAATCGTTTTCCACTGTTCGTTGGCGGGTATCTGCGCACCGGCCACCCGTGACCCCGGACCGATTGCGATCACCAGCACCAGAGCGAACAGCAGCTGCACGATTTTATCGCCTCTTGTATAGTGCGGCATTCTAATGAACGAATGTCGCGAAATACTTCTCGAGTCCGTCCACAATTCCTCTTGCGTATGCTTCCTGGTATTCTGGCGTCCGGATGGCAGCTTCCTGGTCCGGCATTATGATGAATAACCCCTCAACGAGGACCGACGGAAACCAGGTCGGGCGACACACAGCAAGGTTCTGATAAAACACCCCACGATTACGCAAGGCGAGGGCGGGCACGAGCGCGTCCTGCATGGTTTGGGCAAACAGTTTCGACTGCGGATGAAAATAGTAGGTGCCCGTTCCATTGTCGCGGAATGGATTCTGACCGTCGGCGGCAGCATTCAGATGGATCGAAACGAACGCGTTGGCGTTGGCGCGACGGGCCATGATTGGGCGGTCGCCCAACCCGACGGGATCGGCACTTGTCCGAGTCATTACTACGTGAGCGCCCCGCGCCTCCAGCAACTGCTCGACGCGCAATCCCACTGCAAGTGTCGCGACAGGCTCCCACAAACCAGTGGGGCCGGTTGCACCGATAGGTGGGTGACCGGGGTCGACAACTATCGTCATTCCGCGAAGCGGTTCCGCAGCGTCGGCTACAGGTGGGCGTCTTATGGCCAGCGTGAAGACGCCGTCACGGTACGTAACCTCGTAACCGTAGAGCGGCCGTGAAAGCGCAAAGTGATAGACCGCACGCGTGGGCTCTGCCATTTGACTTGCGCTGTCCAGCAGGGAATCGTGAGGCGGTTCGAATGTCGCGCGTGTGGCCGTGTTATAGAGCGTGAGAGTAAGATCGCGCTCTGACTCGGCGATGACGTATGCAGGCGGTGAAGCAACGTGAAGCTCCAGGTTCACGGTCGCATCCAACGATTGCACTCTCGCGCTCGTGACCTCGAGTGGGCGTGTCGCCGAGCGCGACGCTGACGGCTTGACGTCTCGCCGCATTACATAGATGTCCTGGCCCGAATCGAGCTGGACACGCGCCATGTTGTCGCGGTATTCGAGTAACCGCACCGGAGTACCTGGTAGCAGGAACCACTTGTAATCGCCGGCAGGAGTCGGCCGCCCTATGATGATGTTGTCCGTGTCGCTCACTGCACGATCAAGCGAATCGTCGCGCAGGGTTGCGTCCACCGCCGGATCGAACCGCGTGATCTCGGGTGTGACTGGAGGGCGCGGTCCCTTCAAGGCGAGCCCGGCCATCGTGCGAATCGGGTATCTGAGGCTCGTGGTATCCGTCGCCGTGTAGGCCTGGAGATCGTACCACTGCGATTGCGCGGGTGGGTTCGGGATCCATCCAAGGAATGCACCGTTCGGCCAGACCGGGACGAGCTCACCATCTATGGTGAGACCTGCTAAACCACTACCCACGGTGCCAAATATGAAATTGGAATCACGCGATGCGACGAGGGCGTCGCGCGTCGGGTAAACGACCCGAATCGCGAGCGGTCCATCGACCACCGGGACTGGCGGAAGGTTCGGATTAGCTGGGGGAAGAGCCACCTTGTCGATGCCAGCATGACCCGCCGTCGGCGCTGCGTGTGGCCGCGTGCGAGGTACAGAAGTGGGCTCGGGGGCTGAGACAGGAGGCGTACGGGCGCAGGCAACGCCGAGCAGCGCACCGCATAGAATCAGCCCCGAAAATCGGTGGCCGTTGGTGGTGATACGATGGAACATGACACATAAGCTAGTGGCGCGCCCAGTAACGGTCAGCACCTGCCTGGTGTATTCTTAGCCCGATGCCAGAACTTGAACTTCCTGCGCCCAAAGAGCCCCCGCGTCGCCTGATGCTGGTTGCGGGCGGCCGTACAGATATCGGCCGCGTCCGGACACTCAACGAGGACTCGTATCTCGTGGCCGCGCTTGGACGGGACGCAGTAGTCATGAAGGGAACGACGACGACCATCACGATCCCTCATACCCCAGCACTGCTGGTGGTGGCGGACGGCGTCGGCGGAGCAGCGTCTGGCGAGATCGCGAGCTTGATGGCGACCGACACCATGTTCATCGAGCTGCGTCGGCGATACGAAACCGACTGGCCTCACTCGCAATCCGGGGTGGAGGCCGCGCTCAAGGCGGCGCTCGTCGCGGCGAACCACGTAATTTTTACCTACTCATCCGGAAATCCTCAGCATCGCGGCATGGCCACCACCACAACGCTCGCCCTGGTGCATAACTCGACCATTTCCGTAGCTCAGGTCGGAGACAGTCGAGCGTATCTCGTTCGCGGCGGCGTTGCGCGCCAGATCACAAAGGATCAGTCGCTCATTCAGCGACTGATTGACGCTGGCGAGATGACTGAAAGCGAGGCGGCACATAGTGATCGCCGCAACATCATTCTCCAGGCACTTGGTTCGGAACCGACAGTCGCGCCCGACGTGTACCGGGAAGAGGCCGAAGTTGGGGATGTGCTGTTGTTGTGCAGCGATGGCTTGTCGAACCTCGTCAACCCGATCGACATGGCTCGCATTGCGCTAGCAGACGACAACATGGAAACAGTTTGCGAACGTCTTGTAGCGGCGGCAAACGCTGGCGGCGGAAACGACAACATCACCGTAGTCGCCGCTCGATTCGAGCCAGCTGATCCAAACCTGCCCGACGAGCCACCTGCGCCTACGAAGCGGGAGTCAACTTCCCAAGGACTCTCGGACCGCGTGCGGCGGTGGCTCCGATAACGTTGCCAGGCCGCCGCGCAAGATGCAGCAGCCCGAGTAGCGCAAACGCGACCGATTCTTTTGCTTCGCCGTCGTAGTAGAGATCATCAAACCGTTCGACCCGAATCGGTGCAATCGCTGTACTCAGCGCATCCATCATCGCATCATTCCGGGCGCCGCCACCTGAGACGACGATAGTCTCGCACGGCTCCGACACAAACCGTTGCATTGCATCTGCAATCGACCGAGCGGTCAATGCCACGGCGGTGGCGATCACATCTGCGTTGGACGCGTCCGAGGGCATCAGTCCGCGAAGCCGGTCCGCGAATGCAGCTCCGAAATATTCCCGTCCGGTGGATTTTGGCGGAGACTTTGTGAAGTAGTCGTCCCGAAGCAGCGCGATGACCACATTGGTGTGGGCACGTCCGGATCTCGCGATGGAGCCTCGGTCGTCAAATCGCAATCCCGGATACATCGCGCGCACCAGGTGATCCACAAGTACGACACCGGGCCCGGTGTCGAACGCGCGGACGAGAGAAACGTCCCCGCTCGGCGGGACCACGGTGACGTTGCCGATGCCACCAATGTTCTGCAGCAACCGCCATTCATCGCCGCTGTACAGCAGCGAATCGGCCATCGGCACCAGAGGCGCGCCCTCGCCGCCCGCAGCGACGTCCCGCACACGGAAATCTGATATCACGTCGATGCCCGTGCGTTCGGCGATGACCGCTGATTCCCCGATCTGCCATGTTGACCGCCGCGGCGTGTGCCAGATGGTCTGACCGTGCGAGGCTATCGCACGCACGGCGGAATTAATTACACGCGCCACGCGCAGAGCCTCGATCGCCGCATCCGCCAGCCACGCTCCCAGATCGAAATTGAGCGCGGAGTATTCTGCGGCGCTACCGCTCTCCATTGCGCTCGCAAGTCGCGAGCGCTGCATGTCGGAATACGGAAGCGATACGTACGCGAGCAGCTCGTGGCGTAGCGACGGTCCCGTATCGTCGAATCGCACAACTGCGGCGGAGATTCCGTCAAGTGATGTTCCCGACATCAACCCAACGAAGATCCCGCTCGCGTCTGTCATTCCGATACGGGCGGAGGCGCGCCCGGTATTACGCGTCGAATGACACCACCGTGTTCCGCAAGCCGTCGTTCCGCTGTGGCGCGGTCGACTCCAGCCATCTGCATGACGAGCGCGACCTTGACGATCCCGCCCGCGAGTGCGAGGTGTGCTCGTGCCTCTTCGCGCGTCACACCAGTGACCTCCATTACAATGCGTTCGGAGCGATCCGTCAGCTTCGCGTTCGACGCACGCATGTCAACCATGAGATTGCCATACGTCTTGCCCAGCAGGATCATTGCTCCGGTGCTGATGGTGTTGAGGACCAGCTTAGTCGCGGTGCCGGCTTTCAGTCGAGTAGAACCCGTCACCACTTCGGGACCGACCACGGTAACAATTGCGACGTCGCAGTCTTCGATTAGCGACGCGGGCGGCACGGTGCAGGTTATTACGCCTGTATGCGCGCCGATCTCCCGTGCGCGGTGGACGGCACCATGCACGAACGGCGTAGTCCCGGATGCAGCGATCCCAATAACGAAATCTCTGGATGTGACATGTCGGTCGTCCATTTCCTTCGCGCCACTCTCGGGCCGGTCCTCGGCACCTTCCTGTGATCGCGTGAGAGCGGCAACTCCTCCCGCGATGATGCCCTGCACCATCTCCGGATCAGTTCCAAAAGTCGGAGGGCACTCACTCGCGTCGAGGACCCCGAGCCGCCCCGATGTGCCTGCTCCAACATAGAAGAGTCGGCCGCCAGCGCGGAGGGTCGCCGCGGCTATATCGACTGCGCGCGCGATCGATTCGGCCTGAGCCGCAACGACGACCGCGACACCGGCATCTTCGCGGTTCATCAGGTCCACGATTTCGCGCGCTGACGCGAGATCGATGTCTTCCGTTCTCGGGTTGCGCCGCTCTGTAGCTCTGGAATCCTGCACGAGCAATAACTTACCCCGCTGACCCCAAAGCCGCGACGCCGATCGCCACGCGGACCGGCGACTAAAGCGAAAGGGCCCCGCTCGATTTGAGCGGGGCCCTTTCAATTATTGCGTCGAACCGGGACCGATCAACTATGCACCTGGACCGAGTTGTCGAGCTTGATGGAAATATTGCCGCCACTCGGAACACAGCCTTCGTAGTTGGACGTCGCGGCCGCGGTACCGGCACCAGCCGCTGCGCCAACCGCACCGCCGATGACTGTTGACTTGGTGCTGTGTCCCAGGATCTGTCCAACAACAGCTCCAATCGCAGCACCAGTCGCAACCTTCTGAACATCCTTGCTGCCCGGCTGATTCTTGACGCGATCGACCTGTGCGGAGGCAACGCTTGCGCTGATCGGGTATGTATGACCACCGAACGTTACTGACTTGACACGGAAGTCCATCTCGATGTTGTCCTTGATGTTCTCACTCCGTTTCAGCTTGGTGATTTCGAGGGCCACCTTCGCGCCGGCGGGGATCGTAGCTCCATTCGAGCCCGCGACAGACTGGGCTACGGTTCCTTCGATTGTCTGTCCAACCTGATTGGTGTTGGTACAGACGCGCGAGTCTGATGTCAACGCGATCGTTGATCCGGCCGCGATTGTTCCCAGCGCAGTCTCTTTCGCGCCCGTGTTTCTTGTGACCGTGTTGCCACTGGCCGTCGTGGACGAGTTGGACGACGACGTCGACCGAGAAGGCGTAGGCCGTGACGGCGTTGGTGTCCGAGTCACTGGTTTCGCTGCCGCTGCCGCTGGGGCCGGAGTCGGCGTCGTGGTCGCAGGCACGTCTGTCAGCTGCGGCTGAGCGGTGGAGTCCTTATTGGCAAGCTGCATGGCGCTCGCGAGCGAGGTGTCCTGCGCGAGGCTGTCGTTCTTGTTGCCCCCGCACGCACCAAGGGCCAGCAGCGCGACGGCCGCCGGTACAGCCAGTAGAACACTGGCACGATGGATATATTTGGACATTCCGCTCCTCTGGATTTGCATTGGGAAGTTCATCCCAACGTAGAGGGCAATCGGTGTGCCAACCGTGCTTCCAAACCTTCGCCGCCTGACACCCTATTTCCGGCCGTATGCGTCGCAACTGATTGCGGGGCTTGCGTTTGTCGTGCTTGCAGCTGGAATCACATCTGTGATCCCAAAGCTCCTCCAGCAAGCGATCGATGCCATAGGGGCGCACAATCCGCTCCGCTCGGTCTGGCTTCTAGCTGGCGCGATTATCGGGACCGCGATCATCGGAGGGGTGCTCCGGTACGGCATGCGAGAGTGGCTGAATGGACTCAGCCGCCGGGTCGAATACGACCTGAGAAATGATCTGTTCGAACATCTCGAAGCGCTCGATGCATCGTACTACAACCGCACGCGCACCGGCGACATCATGGCGCGCCTGACAAACGATCTGAGTGCGGTGCGCATGACCGCCGGTCCGGCGATCATGTATCTGACCAACACGATTTTCGGCGCCATTTTCGCTCTCTACTTCATGTCGCGGATCGACGTGCGGCTTACACTCCTTGCGCTCTGCCCGATGATTCTGCTGCCGATCATCAGCGTCAGACTTGCAAAGTTGATCCACATGCGGTTCGAGGCGGTACAGGAACACTTCTCGACGCTGACGACGCATGCTCAGGAAAATCTCACCGGTGTGAGAATCGTGCGCGCGTACCGGCAGGAAGACGCAGAGATCGCACACTTCGGCGCGCTCAACGAAGAGTACCTCGGTCGCAACATGGCGCTGGTTCGCCTATGGGGAGTAATGCATCCGCTGTTTTCGCTGCTGGGAGGCGCCGGCGCGGTTGTAGTGCTGGGAGTTGGTGGTTCGCTCGCGCTTCGTGGCGTGATCTCAATCGGAGCATTCGTTGCATTCGGTATGTACCTGACGATGCTCACGTGGCCGCTGATCGCGCTTGGCTGGGTGATCAATCTATTCCAACGCGGAGACGCGTCGATGCGCCGATTGCTGCAGATTCTCGACGAAGCACCGCGTATCGTCACGAACGATCCGGCGCTGCATCTTCCGCGCGCAGCAGCGGGACGGTCGATCGAATTTCGCAATGTGAGCTTCTACTTTCCAGCCAGAGGGACTGATGAACCGCGTTGGGTTCTGCGAGATGTCAGCTTCCTGATTCCCTCCGGTGCGACAGCTGGCATAGTTGGCGCGACCGGTAGCGGGAAGAGCGCACTGATCGATCTGATCGCGCGTGTCTACGATCCGCAGAAGGGCGAGATTCTGATTGACGGTGTGCCTATTCAGCGACTTCCGGTCGATGAACTCCGACGCGAGATCGGTTACGTGCCGCAGGAGAGCTTGCTGTTCAGCGACACAATCGCGGCGAATCTGGCATATGGCCTTGAGGATGGGGATGACCGCGAAGCCTGGCGAGATGCTGCCAGAACTGCACAACTCGACGAGGCGATTTCCTCCTTCCCGGACGGTTACGAGACCGTACTGGGTGAGCGCGGGATCAACCTCTCGGGTGGGCAGAAGCAGCGAGCTACGCTGGCCAGGGCGCTCGCCCGGAAGCCTGCAATCGTCCTGCTGGACGATGCTCTATCAGCTGTAGATACGCACACCGAAGCGGAGATACTTCGCGGTCTGAGGACGGCACTTGCGGCGCGCACTGCTGTGATCGCTTCGCACCGAGCCAGCGCGCTGCGCGACGCCGCCATGATCCTGGTCCTGGACGATGGCACGATCGTCGAACGAGGCAGTCACGCCGAGCTGCTCGCCGCCGAAGGACGATACTGGGCGCTGCTCAGGCGGCAGCAGCTCGTGGAAGAAGTAGAGGGTGCGGCTAGCTGAGGCAGTGAGCAAGGGTTGTCGGTTGACGCTGTTGGTTGAGGCTGCAGCTGCGAGGGTTTAGCTTTCCCAGGTATGCATCAGACTGACACCGCGGCGGATCTCGACGCCCGCACCGCGGCGCTCGAGGCCGGGTTGCAGGAGGCTCGGCGCGAACTTGCTGAATTGCAGTCGCGCGATGCACTCAAGACGCAGTTCCTGTCCAATATTTCCCACGATCTCCGCACACCGCTGACCGCGATCATCACACACGCGGAGATTCTGCGAGACGGCATCCTGGGAGAAATGGCACCGCTTCAACTGGAAAGCGTCGCTGGAATAATATCCGGAGGCCGACAACTGCTTGACATGGTCGGCGAGATACTCACCTACGCGAAAGGGGCGGCAAACCGGTTGCGGTTGGAGCCTTCCGAGTTCGCGCTCGTCGATGTTGTACAGGGAGTGAGCGCGATCAATGAGGCAGTCGCTCGCAGGCGATCTCTATCCGTCGCAACGGAGATGCCCGAGGCGCTTCCGCCGTTATTCGCGGATAAGGAAAAGGTTACGCACGTTCTGAACAACCTCATCGGCAACGCTATCGATTTTACTCCAGCCGGTGGTCATGTGTGGGTTCGTGCGTGGTACACAACAGACAATGGGCGACCCGTTCACTTCATCGAGGTCGGCGATGACGGAATCGGGATCGCGCCCGAACATCAACAACTTGTCTTCGACGAATTTGCGCAGATTGACTCATCGGCATCGCGTCAGCATCACGGGACCGGGCTTGGTCTCACGATCGCGCGTCGACTCGTGGAACTCCACGGTGGGCGCATCTGGATAGAGAGTAAACCGGGCGAAGGATCGCGCTTCGTGTTCACGATTCCGAGTGTTGGCCACGCGCCTGCTAATAGTTGAAGACAGTGAGCTGACAGCGGGCGCGCTACGCCTGCTGTTCGAGCAGCTCGGGCATGAGGTGAATGTCGCGAGAGATGTACGGACCGCGATACTGTCTGTACTGAACGTGAAACCCGATTTGATGCTGCTTGACCTCACACTCCCAGACGGTGACGGGCTCGACGTTCTGTCAATGCTGCAGGACCAGAATCAGATGCCCGGAAGGACCATCGCTGTAACCGGGCACGACGACCCTGAACTACGTGCACGCTGCATTCAGGCTGGATGCTCAGAGGTGCTTCTCAAACCGGTTCCGATTGCACAACTTCGGGCGCTGGTACAATCGACCTGAACTCCGTACCACTTATCCGCTCCGGCTCGAACTGCCCACCGCTCCGCTGAACAACTCCTCGCACAACCTCTTCGATTGTTATGAGCGGAGCATCGGCTTCGGCGACCACTTCGACTGACCACTTGCCACGCGCAGTTCCCTTTACCGTGTAGCGATAACTCGCTGAATACACGATGTGGCGTTGCCTGTGCGATTCTACGTTGGGATCCGGGTACGCAGCGACAACTGCGACTGCTGCCTCGACTCCGGACTGGCGAATCACCGGGAAGAGATACAGTTCGGCGACTTGATCATAGCCAACACGATCGGCGATCTCACGGAAAAAACGTTCAGTGGTTTCGTTCATGATAGAAAGGTCGCACGGAGCCAGCCGCGGGACAATCGGCACCGGCAAGCCGGAAGGCCCACCGCCGCGGAATTCTCACGCGAATGTTCAAAGCAGTGATACCGGATCGCGGTCGAACGTTACGCGCAGTCCGTCTCGCGCGGGCACCGCGAATCGTCCCATGAAATAGAGCCCGACCCTCGTCAGATCGTTCGGATGTTCGCTCTTGAGGAGCACATGCCAGCGCCAGCGCGATTTGATGCGCTCAACCGCAGCCGGTGCCGGCCCGATGACGGTCATACCCACATTACCGTGCGCGCGGATAAGCCGGCGCAGCCAGGCAGTCCCGGCGATCGCGAGGTCCGCTACACTCGATTCAGCGGTACCGCTGAAGACTATGTTCGCAAGTCGGTTGTTCGGAGGATACGCCGGATTCACCCTGCCCTCGAGCTCTTCTGCCACGAACGATAGATAGTCGTGACTCACCGCATAGCGCACCGCATGATGCGCAGGCACCCGTGTCTGGATCAGCACCTCGCCGCCCTTGCTGCCGCGGCCCGCCCGTCCTGCGACCTGGCTCAGCAGTTGGAAGCACCGCTCGCTGGCGCGAAAATCCGGCAGATTTATGCCGACGTCCGCATCGATCACGCCGACCAGCGTGACATTCGGAAAATCGAGACCCTTGGCGATCATCTGCGTACCCAGCAGAATGTCTACTTCGCCGTTCCCAACGCGATCGAGTATCTCTGCATGCGCCCACTTCCCGGAAGTCGTATCGACATCCATCCGCGCTACGCGCGCTGATGGGAATCGTTCACAGACAAGGCGCTCCACTTGCTGTGTGCCCAGACCGCGACGGCGTAGCGTCACACCGCCGCATCTCTTGCAGGCGCGCTGAGGCTCTTCCTGATGCATGCAGTAGTGGCAGACGAGACGTTCCGGAGACCGGTGGTATGTCAGCGTGATGCTGCAATTGGGACAGGTAGCAACATCGCCGCAGTTCTCACACTGGACGAACGCGGAGTAACCTCTCCGATTGAGGAGCAGTATGCTCTGCTCCCCAGCATTCAGTCGCGCGTGAAGAGCCGCATCCAGCGGCGGAGTTACGATGCGCTGGTATTCATCCTCGCCTGCCGATGCTGCGGCGTTCGTAGTCCTCTTCCTCAGATCAACGACACCAATCGTCGGAAGCGATGCACCCCCTACTCGATCAGGGAGTGTGAGCAGGCTGTACTTGCCCGCGATTGCATTCGTCCAGCTCTCCAGCGATGGTGTGGCGCTTCCAAGTACGACGATGGCGCCGTCCTGCGTCGCGCGCACGATCGCCGCCTCGCGTGCGTGGTACCTCGGCGTTTCAGCCTGCTTGTAGCTTGACTCGTGCTCCTCATCGACGATGATCGCACCGATGTTGCGAAGCGGTGCGAATACCGCAGAGCGGGCTCCTACGGCGATCCGCTTTTCACCGCGCTCGAGCGCCCGCCAGGCATCGTAGCGCTCTCCATCGCTCAGCGCACTGTGAAGCACGGCGACGTCATCGCCAAACACCGCACGAAATCGATCCACCGTCTGCGGAGTCAGCGCGATCTCCGGAACAAGGACTATCGCAGTCTTGCCGCGCCGCTCCACAATCTCGCGCAGCAGTTCGATGTACACCAGCGTCTTTCCGCTTCCAGTCACGCCGTGCAGCAGAAACACCTCACCGGGGCGAGCAGTCTTCATGCGATCGATTGCGGCAACCTGTTCCGTCGTTGGAGTATGGCGCGGCTCCCGGCGCCCGATTCGAGTGGCGAACGGGTCTCGTTCCACGCGCTCACGCTCGATGGTAATCAGCGCGCGCTTCTCGAGCGCCTTGAGCACGGACGGCGAGAATTGCAATTGCTCCAGCAGGTGATCCACGCTCGTCGCACCGCCAACTGATTCTATCAACTCGAACAGCGCTCGCTGTTGTGGTGCACGGGCAAATGCCTTCTCTCTCTGAAGCAGCGTCGGAATATCGTCACGAATGCGTACGACGCGACGCGTCTTGACGGACGGTTCCGGTTGTGATGCGCCTGTGAGCATCGCCGGTAGCATCGTGCGCATGACGATCCCGATCGGGACTGCATAGTACTCCGCAATCCACCGCGCCAGGCTGAGAAGCGATTCATCCAGTGCGGCGTCGGCATCAGGCACTGCCGAAACGGACTTGATCACCCCGCGGGCGGGCGCCTCGGCGTCGAGCTCGGTAATGATGCCGATGTGCTGTCGCTTCCGGAATGGGACCAGCACGCGGCTGCCGACTCGCGCCTCATGATCGTACTCTCCGTCGAGCGAGTAGACGAACGTCTGAAAGAGCGGAACCGGCAGCGCGACCTCGACGAGACGGCGCGCAGGAGCTGTCACGCTGGCGGTCGTCGAGTCACGCCCAGGCCCGGCGCGTCCTGCAGCGCCACGCGCCCGCCGTGGATTGTGACGCCGGTGAAGGGGTCGTCAGCAAGCAGAGCCGCGCCATCAAGATCGGCAGCGTCAAGCAAGGGTGCGAGCTGCGCAATCGCCGATATACCGAGCGATGTCTCGATCATGCATCCAGCCATGACTTTCATGTCGTGCGCACGCGCCGTGTGAATCATGCGTATCGCCTCACGAAGACTTCCGCACTTTGCAAGCTTGATGTTGACGGCGTCACAGGAGCCCGCCAATCGGGGAATGTCGCGTGAAACCAGGCACGACTCGTCGGCAATCACTGGCATGCCGCAGCGTTCCCGCACGAACCGCATCCCTTCAACGTCCGATGCTGCGACTGGCTGCTCGAGCGACTCCACTGCATTGTCGCGAAGCATCGCCGCGCGTTCTACAGCCTCGACAGGCGTCCACGCTGCATTCGCGTCCACACGCAGGGTCTTGTCGGGCGCAGCTTCGCGAACCGTTCGCACGATCTCGTCGTCTCTGTCAGTCCCCAGTTTGATTTTGAGAACCGGATATTCCGCGGCATCCGCCACCCGACGCTTGAGTCCCTCAACGTCGTCGATCGCGATCGTGAAACTGGTCAGCGGCGTGCATTCGGGACTGAGCCCCCACATGCGATACAGCGGAACGGACAGTTTTCGCGCGAACAGATCGTGCAGCGCAGAACTGACTGCAGCTCGCGCGGACGCGTTGCCCGCGAGCGCACCGGTCAACATCAAATCGATCGCTTCGAGCGACCAGTACTGCGCCTTTTCGATCAACGGCTGATAGACTTCCAGCGCGGCGATGACAGATTCTGGCGACTCCCTGTAGTAACGGTTGGGCGCCGCCTCTCCCATCCCTGTAACCCCGTCATCAGTGATGCTGACAATGACGTTCTCGTGACCCGGGTAACCCCAACGCGAAATGACGAACGGCATCCTGGTCTGGAGCGATACTCTGTACCAGCTCAACTTCATGACGACGTGACGAACGATGGTAGCGCGCGTGAAAACCAGCCGTTGCGCTTTTCCGGATTCGGCGCACCGGTCTCAGCCAGATACTGGATAAGTGCATCGGCGACCTCGTTCCCGCGCTGATAGCGGGCTGTCGGGTCCTTGGCCAGGCACCGCATGACAACTTTCGATAGCGCCGGCGGAACACGCGAATCTACCACGTCGGGTGCGACCGGTATCTCTTCCAGATGCTTGGACGTGATGGAATAGATGTCGGCGCCATCAAATGGCACGAAACCGACCAGTGTCTCATACATGACGATCCCAAGCGTGTACAGATCGCTGCGTCCGTCCAGCAATCGGCCACGGGCCTGTTCCGGCGACATGTAATGTGGAGTTCCCATGACGTGACCGGTTCCCGTCATTCGTGCGCGAAAGTGGGCCGTGGCAATCCCGAAGTCAGTGACGATGGCGTGCTCGTCTTCGTCGAACAACACATTGTCCGGCTTGATGTCACGGTGCACAACGCCGTGCCGGTGCGCATAGTCGAGCGCACTTGCAACCTGTGCGCAGACAGACGCGACTCGCTCAGGCGGCAGCGACCGGCGTCCCGAGATTCGATCCCCCAACGTCCCGCGCGACATGTACGGCATCACAGTGTACACGTGTCGTTCCGACATCCCGAAGTCGATGATATTGCAGATGTGCGGATGAACAAGCTGCGCCGCAGTCTCGGCCTCGCGCCTGAAACGCTCCCGCATGTCTGCGTCGCGCGCGAGATGCGGATGCAACACCTTGAGAACTACGGGACGGTCCAGCGCCGTGTGCATCGCGTAATACACGGTTGCCATGCCGCCATCACCGATGCGATGCGATACGCTGTACCGGCCGCCGATCACATGCCGCAGTGAGGCAATGTCGGCGTCCGGCCGCTCCTCGTGCGAGGACACGGCAGGCAGCGTAGCATCACACCGCGTGCATCGGGCGGCGGTTCCGCGGTTCCACGAGCCACATCCGGGACAGAACATTCCGGTCAGGCCCCCAGTTCCATACGCACATACTCGTACGCGGAATTGCCGTCTTCGCGCCGCTCGATGATTCCGAGTGCCTCGTGCAACTTGGCGAAGTGCACGTCCAGCCAACGCATTAGCACCGACTCGTCACGAAAGACTGTCCCGGGCGGCGCTGGAATCACCGGACCGTGTTTCTCGAGTGCATCGAGAATGCGCACATACTTCTGCAGATCCGCGTCTGTCGGCTTCGCGGGCACATAGGGAGCAACCGTGACTACCGCGGCGAGATCGCGGAACGTGACGAGTGTGAGCTGATCTGCGCGCAGCGCCTCGCGGTCGACGGAGTCGGCGTCGACAACAGCATAGAAGCGGAGACCATCACCTTTGCCACTAGCCATTCGTTGCAGCCGACAATGGTAGCGGATGTGGCCACTTGACTCCCTTGATGATCGAAAAATTCATGGACCGCTCGCGCGACAGGTCACGCAGCAACTCCGTTTCACGGATCAGCGCCTGCCTGGCTTCAGCCCAACCAGATCTGCGGAGAGCGCGACCCATCACCTGAAGTTTCCCCTGCCAATTGAGATGAGGTGTTGAAACGCCGGTGGCCGATGCCAGCTCGTCGTCGCATTCGTTGGTCCAATCCTTCACCTGGATGTCAACAATACCGGCATCGCGCAACATTTGCTTCCACTCTACAAGCATGCGCGGTCGCAACCCAAGCCGCTCTACTACCAGCTCGCGACGCGACTCGGGAAGCTCGGAACTCCACGTAAGCTGCAGCAGCACCACGGATCCCATCGGCTTTGTGACGCGGGCAAGTTCAGCGACCGCCTTCTCAGCACTCGCCGCAGCGGCAACCTGAGGCTCACCAATTGCCGCATCGAAGACACTGTTCTCGTACGGAAGATCGTCCAGTTCGGACTGCTGATACGCAATGCCCAGCTCATCGGTGCGAGCGTGCTCCTCTGCCTGCGCAATGTCGTCTTCATCCGGATCCACGCCAGTAACGGATGCGCCTGTTCGCCGGCTCAACCATTCGGTGGTCACACCCCTGCCGCAACCAGCGACCACGATCTCCTGGCCATTCTCGATGTCGGCAAGTCGGGCGACCTCGCGGTAGAGGTCCTCTCCCGTCGCTCGCCAGCGATCGATAATCGCCATCTGCACCAACCGTAACACGGCAGGCGCTGGTCTGGTACGATTCGCTTCCGCCATCTCTCGAAAGCTATCCGGCTGCAGGCAGCCCTGCGAGTGCACGCAGGTGCACCACTACCGCCTCCGCAAGTCGCGTGGGCGTATATCCGCCCTCCAGTGCGCTGACTACTCGCCCCGCGCACACACGATCGGCGTACGCCGTCACCAAGCGCGTAAGAGCGTCAACGTCCTCCATCTCCAGTGTAAATCCGCCGATCGCATCGCCGGCCAGACAATCGAACCCCGCTGACACCAGCACCAGCTCAGGAGCAAAAGCCTCCGTGATATCATCGAACGCTCGTTCGAAAGCACCAATGTATTGACCGGACTCCAAGCCAGCGGCCATGGGCACGTTTCGGACGTTCTTATGCGGGCCCCGATCATCTGCCGCACCCGTTCCAGGGTAAAAGGGCCACTGGTGCATCGAAAGGAATCGGATCCCGGGATCGTCCTGCAAGAGCGCCTGAGTACCGTTTCCGTGATGGACATCCCAGTCCACCACAAGCACGCGATCCAATCCGTGCACAGCACGTGCGTAGGCTGCGCCGAGGGCGACGTTTCCGAAGATGCAGAAACCCATGGACCGATCTCGCAGCGCATGGTGACCGGGCGGTCGCGTCACGACGAAGCCCACGCCGTCACCGCGACGCTGAAGTTCGTCGATAACTGCGAGACCACCGCCAGCCGCAAGCGTTGCGATCGACCACGAGTTGAAGGTTGCGTAGGTGTCTTGATCGAGATCGCCCCCGCCCTCGTAGCAGTAGGCGCCGAGTTCGTCCAGGTAGCCACCGTCATGAACGCGAGTTAACTCTTCGCGCGTGGCCGCACGATCGGAGACGACGATGAGGTCGCTGCCTAGATGAAGATCATCGATGCCAGCGCGCACCGCCGTGGCGCGCTCGGGGCGCTCGGGGTGGCCAGGGTCGTCGTGACTCGAATCGTCATACGCGTGATTGATGACGAGGACCACGAGTTAGCGCGTCTCCGCGCGACGCTCGAGGCGTGAAGAATTTGCGTCTTGAGATGGCTCGATAGAAAATCGTACGCTGATCTCGCCAGAGGACGTCGTCGACGTTACGTGAAAGCCCGAGTGCTGAAAGACCGACATCATGGCGCGATTGGTCGCCAGGGTTTCGGCGCTGAACGTGCTGACGCCACGGGCCCACGCGGCGTGGGCGAGGCTTTCGAGTAGTCGATGACCGAGTCCGAGATGCTGATAATCGTCACGCACGAGGAAGGCGACTTCGGCCGCTGTGGTTTCTGGATAGCGATCGTAGCGACCCACCGCAACAAGTTCGCCGTCATCTTCGATGACAAGCGCGAGACGATCGACGTAATCGACCAGGGTGAGGTGGCAGATCTCCTCGTGTGAGAGTTCCGGGTGGAACGAGAAATATCGGCGATAGATGGAATCCGAGGACAGGTGATGATGGAATGCGTCAAGTTTCACGGCGTCATCGGGGCGCACGGGTCGTAGGCGCATGGTGCGACCAGTGCGAAGCACGATGTCGGTTTCGAGCTCACTCGGATAACGACCGCGAACGAACAGTTCAGTCAAGGCGCCATCCTCGTCACCGCGCGCCACGTCCGACCCGCCGTTCATTGCCGCGCTGCCTGTCGTGCGGGCGAAGATTGGCGGCACGTCGGTGAACTCGTCTTTCGTTGTTGGCTGGCGTGCCCGAATTCGTCCGCCGGCGGACGTCGCCATACACCCGCCATCGCGCGTTGCACCGTTATCAACATCCCCCAATTCTCACATGGTGCGCCGCTCGCAGGTAGGGACGAAGATCACATTGTCGAGCGGTGCGATGGAGGGGTCGACGCAATCGCTTCGGGGAGTCCAGCAGACGTCTCTGGCGGTGCTAGCTCGCGTTACGTCTGTGGGCGCGAGCCTCGGCGCGGGGGAACGTGGATGAAGCGCGACGCCCTATGGCGAATTTGTCGCGTCATGCGTTGTGCGTGGGTCGGAGCTGGGGGCCGGGCGCGGGGAACTCGATAAAAACGCGCTTTCGCCACTTCGACGAGTAGCAGATACGTCGCCACCATGGCAAAGAGGAGGAGGAAGAAGATGCCGGGCAGAGGGGAGAACCCGAGCAGATGGGCGAGTCCCGTGTACGGCAGCACTGCTCCGACGAGGGCGGCTCCCGTTGGCACGATCAACATGAGGGTGCTCGGCTTGCTCTTGAAGAAAGGGATTCGTCTCGTGCGAATGACGTAGATAACCAGAGTTTGGGTAGCGATGGATTCCACAAACCATCCCGAGCGAAACTCAACGTGACTGGCGTGCAGCAGCGAGAGCATGACCCAGAAGGTGAGAAAGTCGAACACCGAGCTCACGGGACCGAAGACCGACATGAAACGGCGAATGAACTTCATGTCCCACTGGGCTGGACGGGCTAGCGCCTCGGCGTCGACACGGTCGCTCGGAATTACCAGCTGACCCGCGTTATAGAGGAGGTTGTTGAGGAGAATCTGCGTGGGGAGCATGGGAAGGAACGACAAGAAGATTGAGGCGCCCGCCGCGCTGAACATGTTTCCGAAGTTCGACGACGTAGCCATCAACACGTATTTCATGGTGTTGGCGAAGATGCGTCGACCCTCCATGACCCCTTCGGCGAGCACGCCCAGGTCCTTATTGAGTAGGACGACGTCGGCGGCGTCCTTCGCGACGTCCGTGCCCGAATCAACGGAGATACCGACGTCCGCGTGGTGCAGTGCGACGGCGTCGTTGACACCATCGCCGAGGTACGCCACGTCTTTGCCGGTGCGGCGAGCGACCTTGACGATTCGTGACTTCTGATCGGGACTTATCCTGGCGAAGATGGTGGTAGTGGGAATGGCGGCGACGAGCTGATCGTCGTCGAGGGCGTCGAGATCGGCACCACTGAGAATTCCCGCGCACGCCAGCCCGATGTCCGTGCACACTTTCGCGGCGACCAGGCCGTTGTCGCCGGTGATGATCTTCACTTCGATGCCGAGCTTCTCGAGTTGGGCGATCGACGGACCCGCGTCGGCCTTCGGTCGATCCGCGAAGGTCAAGAAGCCAGCGAGCGATAAACCGTCCTCGTCGGCCGACGTCACGACCG
>PMEM01000001.1 GCA_003155795.1 Gemmatimonadota bacterium | reverse complement strand
CGATGCACGATCAGAAGGTGCTCCACTAACCAATTCTCGTGCCCTTACATCTCCTGATGACCGTCCAATAGATCGTAAGCGATGAGCAAGCAGTTGCTGTTTTGCATCCGAAAGTGCGGCCTGTCGCTCTTCAAGATGCAGCGAAGAGTTCATAGCAGTTTCCCTGGCGTAACGACCGGAGCCAATCCAGGGTCAACATGTGAGAGCCTTTGAGCCTCACCTTCAGAAATCGCCTCAACCTCCGTCAGAACTTCATTTATGATTAACCGAGAGAGTTCTGACACAGTAGGCGACTTGAATAGCTCAGAGACAGGCATTCTAATCCCGTACTCCTTCCGAATACGTGATGCGACCTGGATGCCGATAAGTGAGTGCCCACCAAGTTCGAGAAAACTATCGTGGATTCCTACTTGTTCACAGCTAAGTAGCTCTTGCCATAAGGTGGCGATGTATAACTCAACATTGTTCGTTGGCGCGACATATTGCCCGAGACGTCGCGGACGTGAACGTGTGGGTACATTCGACTTCGTTGTTCTTTTCTGATCCAGCAGCGTGTTCGCAGAGCGATTTTGATTTGCCGCCGCTACGTCGTTAAGCAAGTCTTGAGTAGACACGACAACCCAAGATAGACCGCTGCGGATCACCCGATCGAATACATCCACCCCTTCCGCAGCACTCATGCCATCCTTCAATTCGAGATCACGTGTTCTTTGAAGTACAGGAGGTTGCGCGGTTCGGTAAGCTGCACCAACGGTTCCCCAAAGTCCCCAGTTGATGCTGACCGTCCAAGATCGTCCAACTGCATTCCGAGTTGCTGCGAATGCGTCTAGAAAGGCATTCGCAGCACAGTGCGCTGACTGACCTGCACCGCCAAAGAATGCGTTTAAAGAAGAACAGTAAACCACGAAGTCAAGTGGAATATCTCGAAGCACGGAATCCAGTACCAAAGCCCCTGCAACCTTCGGTCGGAGAACGGCATCTTCCATCTCAGGTGTTGTGAGATCAATAACGCTACCCGCTGGAACGCCAGAAGCATGAATGACCCCATCCAGCCCCCCAAAGTATGATATTACCTCTCTGACCACCTCGCGCATTCTAGGTTCATCGGAAACATCTGCAGAGAGGACCAGAGGTTGACCGCCGCTCTCGGCAATCCGGCGTAACCCGCGGATCCTCTCGGAGATTTGGTCTTTCTCATCATGACTGGCGATCCATGTATCCCATTCGGAAGCTGCAGGAACACCTGTTCGCGACACTAGCGCGACCTTTGCTCCTTCTGTTCTAATGAGGTGATCTGCAATCGCTAACCCAATACCACCCAATCCGCCTGTGATAAGGTAAATACCTCTTCGCCGGATTGGAGTTCTGTCTACGGCCTGTTCGAGAGTTACAGGCTCTAATTGTTGAACCCAACAATATCGTCCACGAATCGCGGTGAGAACGTCACCGCGGGAGGTCGTGAATTCCCTAAGTAGCATAGCGAGTATGCGCCTACTTTCGTCGTCATCGGCAGGCAATGATCCGAGATCGATAACACGACAATCAATCTTCCCATACTCAATGGGAATGACACGGCTAGCTCCTATCACCGGCGCGTATTCCGGCTTAGTAGACTCATTTCCTAGGATAGGATAAATCATCCTCGTTATCGTCCACAGATGAGTCTGCCGTCCTTCCACCTGTCGACGACCTAGCGCACGCGCGAGCGCCACAATACTAGCGTATCCAAACTGGTGCGCATGCTCAGACCGACCGAGAATTGTAGAGTCCCCACTAGGAGGTACAAGGCACCAGAAGTTGGCAATATTTGTCGGAATATCTCCTGCGACCTCTAGGGCCAAGAGCAACTTCTCAAACTGTTCTGTATCGCCGGCCATAACGGTATATTCGGAAACCGCATTGCGCTGAAACTGATTCGCAGGGTAAACCGTTGTAACCGATGCTCCCTGAGCTAAGAGCTTTTCCACGAGCTGCGCACATAACTCTCCACCGTCGGATAGAATGAGCCACGAACCCTCGATAAATGGCTGCGATCGATCCTCGTTTAACAATGTCACCCGTTTCCACACTGGGCTATAAAGCCAGTCTGCTACCTTCTGCTTCATGGCATTAGGCGAGTCGATACTCAAGGCCCTTGCGGGCGTCTCATCGATCCAGCAACGCTCTCGCTCAAACGGATAGGTAGGCAGAGGCACACGCAAACGCATTTCGTCTACAGTAATACTTGTGAGATCAACGGTATTGCCGGAGCACCAAAGACGACCAATTGTATCGAGGAAAACTTCATCATCTGTTATATCGTCACCTTTGCGGCTTAATGACGAAAATGCCGTAATCTCTGATCCTGCACCGATATGCTGTCGAAGGAACATCTTTAACGAGTGTCCCGGTCCAACTTCAAGGAATGTGTCGTAATGCGCCTCCAAGGCGGTATTAATACAAGCTGAAAATTGTACCGTCTGGCGAAGATGACGACTCCAAAATGTCGGGTCAGTTGCCTCGTGTTCAGTAATCCATGTTCCCGTAAGGTTGGACATAAGGGGGACTGTGGGTGGCTGAAGCTTCGTTCGTGCAACCTCTTTTTCAAATTCTCCTATGATTGGATCCAGAAGATGAGAATGCCCCGCTCGAGCGATCTCGATACGGCGGCATTCTATAGATCGTGACGCTAGGATGGCCTCATAAGCTGCTATCGCTTCTTTAGTTCCCGAAACAACACAAAGTGATGGGGCATTTACAGACGCGAGGTCCAGGTTAGATGGAAGGGACTCTCGAACCTGCGATTCCGATAACAGTACACTTAGCATCGCCCCTGGCGCTGTACGGTCAACAAGACGACCGCGAACGATTACAAGGTGTAATGCTTCCTCAAGCGTAAAGACACCGGCGATGCATGCTGCAACGTATTCACCCACGCTGTGGCCGATCATTGCAATTGGTTGTACATTCCGCTCTTTCCACAAACACGCAAGAGTATATTCCAATGTGAATACTGCCGGCAGACTGATATCTAAGCGGTCAATTAGTGCAGCTGATGCGTGCTTGCTTGGTTCTTCGCAAATGATCGATCGAAGGTCAACGCCGATCTCTTCTTCTACTATTGCGGCACAACGATTAAACTGAGCGCGGAAAAAGGGTTCCGTACGATATAGGTCTGCACCCATACCAACGTATTGCGTGCCCTGCCCCGGAAACAAAAAAACTACAGGTCGGTCTACATTCCGCTCTACGTAGCCGCTAGAGGCACCACGGGAATTACTTTCCTTCAACTTTCCAATTGCTTCATCAATAGTGCTACATACCGCTGACCACCGATAGGAAAACTCACGCCGCCCTACACGTAGAGTGTGTGAGATATCGGCAAGATCGACTACGTCGCGGTTAGCCTGAAGGCTGTTAGCAAGTAGTTCACGTTGACGGATGAGTGCAGATTCAGTGCGCGCAGATAAAACAAGCAACTGATGTGTACGGGCAGAGATTGAAGCCTTTCGGATTGCCGCTTCTTCTAATACCGCGTGAGCGTTAGTTCCCCCTATCCCTAGTGATGTTACACCAGCTCGGCGGGGGACGCTATCTGTTTCCCACGGCTTCGTCTCTGTATTGATATAAAACGGCCCACCATCAAGTTGAAGATGAGGATTAGGTTGCTTGCAGTTAAGGCTTGGGACCAACGTGCGATTCTTCAGTACTAACGCGCTTTTGATGAGACCCACTGTGCCCGCTGCGTGATTCAGATGGCCTACGTTCGTTTTCACTGAACCGATCGCGCAGCTGCCTGATCTCGTGTTCGCACCACCGAATGCCTCATTAAGAGCTGCGACCTCGATGGGATCCCCAAGGGGGGTTCCTGTGCCATGTGCCTCGATATAGGATACTGTTCCTGGATCAATACCCGCTACTGTAAGGGCTCTAGAAATAACTTCGACCTGACCATCGAAGCTCGGTGCGGAAAAGCCTACCTTGCGTGCCCCGTCATTATTCACAGCCGTCCCACGGATAACAGCCATGACATTATCTCCATCCTGAATTGCATCTGCGTATCGTTTTAAGACAACGATCGCAGCTCCGGATCCAAAGACAGTTCCATCAGCGTTTACATCAAACGCGCGGCAATGGCCATCTGATGATGTTATCCCTGCGTCGTCCCATAGATATCCTGTCATGTCCGCCAGATTGATCGACACCCCCCCCGCCAGCGCCATATCGCACTCATGGCAGAGTAGACTCTGGCATGCATAATGGATCGCGACGAGTCCGGTCGAACACGCAGTACTAACGAACATACTAGGGCCATGAAGATCCAGTTTATAGGAGATCCGCGTCGCCAAGAAGTCAGCTTGATAGGCGGTCGCTGCCTGTAAAGCCCCTACGCGTCGAACAATATCCCGGTGAGTCGTCACACGTTCTTGATAGTCACTAGGCGCAGACCCTGCAAAGACTCCAACCAAGCCTTTATATCGCGACGTATCGTAGCCTGCATACTCGATGGCTTCCCAGACGCACTCAAGTAAAATGCGTTGCTGTGGATCGATCAACTCTGCTTCGGTGAGGGAGTAACCAAAAAAATCCGCATCAAACCTATCTATTTCGGAAATGGCACCCCGAGCTTTGATGTAGTTGGGTCTCGAGAATAGAGCTCGATCTACACCGGCTGTTAGCAACTCGTCATCGCTCAGCAGCGATATACTTTCGATCCCGTGAACGAGGTTAAACCAAAACTGCGCTATCGACTCGGCGCCAGGAACGCGAATTGAAGCTCCGACAATAGCTATATCAGTGCGTGGTCGAGAAAGACCATCAAAGTTGATATCTGTCATGGTTACGACTACTGAAGGTTTGATATCCTCTAACCGCGGAGATGATCGTCTCCCCAACATCCGCATTTGGTACGATCATAAATGAAGGCTGTAATTCGGATAGAAAGTCAAATTACGATTGAACTATCGGCCTACTCGCTTCTTCGCAACAACACTCATAGCGCGCTTGCTGCGTCGTTGTCGGAAATATTCTCAATTTCGGCGAGCATTGAGTCTATGATAAGCGCCGAAAGCGACGAGATAGTTGGAGCGCGAAACATTACATCCAGTGGCATATCAACGCCAAGGTCATTTCGTAAACGGGACAATATCTGTATTGCTAGCAGCGAATGACCACCAAGGCGTAGGAAATTGTCATCTAGACCGATATGATCAATACCGAGAAGTTCCTGCCAAACTCGAGTGAGGTGTTGTTGGACTTCCTTCGTAGGCTGCGAATAAGGAATGGACCGTTTGTCAAGAGGATAAGACGATGTGTTGTAGTCTGGTGAGTAGCTCACTGGGATCGACCGTTTCCAACGCGATAATAGCTCGGCGGTAGAAATAGTAATTTGGGCCCGGTCCCGAATCTTCACAGTACGTCTGAGCACGCTTAGTCCTTCAGCCTCTGTCATGGACAACGTGGATTCCGCCTTAATGGATTTACGAGCTGTCTGCCAGCCATCTAAGTTGACAGATAACCAATGGGCTCCTCGATCTCGATTTCGCGCATATGCAAAAGAGTCGAGAAAGGAATTGGCAGATGCGTAAGCAGCATAGCCGATCCCTCCAATGATACTAGACAACGATGAAAGCAACACACAAAACTCGGCACCCATTGCGGGCATTAGATCAGCTAAAATACGCGCCCCAAGAATCTTAGGTGTGAAATGCCGAACGAACTCCGCCCTCGTAACATGCTGGATGTCGGTGAAGGCATCGTCAGCCACTATCCCAGCTGCATGGTACACTCCATGAATCACACCCCAGCGCTGAATAACGGCATCTACAACTCCGGACATTTCGTTATAATCCGATACATCGGCCTGGAGCAACAGGACTTCGCCACCAGCGTCCTCAATGCGGCTTATTGCAGCAACCAACTCAGAGGGTATCTCGGACTTGAGTAGCTGTACTGACTGGGTATGCGACCTTGACGTCAATCCTCGGAATCTTCCCACCAGTGCCAGCTTAGCCTTAGTAGTGCGGGCGAGATCCTCAGCAAGGGCTAATCCAATAGCTCCAAAGCCACCAGTTATCAGATAGACGCCCTGTTCACGATTACACTCTGTAGCAGAGCCAAGAACCGAAAGTAAAGGCCTGAAGATTTGCAACCAGCGGTATGATCCTCGATGGGCAACAAGATGATCCGATGGTTGCGGGTTGGTTATCTCATTTATCAACGCATATGCAACGCGATTAGGAAGAGTTGTCTTGTCGGTCAAGTCGATGTCAATTTGTCGGCAAAGCGTGCCAGGAAACTCTTGGGGGATTACCCTGCAGAGTCCTGTCAGGGTTGACTGTGCAGGATTAAGGATCTCTTGGCCAGTGACTTCAACAGCGCCAGTTGTTACAACGATCCATTCAATTTGGTGTACCCCCTGACGGGTAAGCGCTTGTGCCAGCGACGTCAGGCTATATATCCCCAGGTCCTGTGTTTCACTGAAAGTATCGCCTATTGTTGGACGACATGCCCAAAGATGAAGGATCTTCTGAGGAAGCGAGTTTGCTTCCGCTAGTGCCTTCGCGAGATGTTCGTAATGTGTTACATCAGTGATGTCGATTTCATACTCGCTAGGACTGCTTCGGAAACCGATAGCAGGGGTAACTGTCACCACGCGGTCTCCATTCGCACGGAGACTAGCACTAATCATTGCGCCGATGCCTAAACCGTCGTCTAGTATAAGCCAGTTACTCGCAGTACCAACGGAAGCGCCGTTTTTTGAAGGATATATTGGCAGGAGACTAGAACTGCGTTGCCAGATCGACTCGTAGTACCAAGTATCTACGTTGGCGCGCTTTTCTACGTCATTCAGAATATCCTGATCAGGCATCGGCGAGAACCTAGCATCGATTTCGCACCGTCTTCTTTCAAATGGATATGTCGGAAGCGGAACGAATGGCCCCGCCCATGAACTGTACTTGTTCCACTCAATCGGTAAGCCAGCACACCATAGTTCACCGAGCGCGATCGCGAGTGCCTCATCGTCGGTTAGATCGCTACCAGCAGAGCGCCCAGTCGAGACGATCGTTCGCGCCCCAATCGCTGGAGTGTTCCGCCTTGCGAGTGCAGTAAGTGAGGTTCCAGGTCCTACCTCTAACAGCAACAATTCCGGCATCTGCAGTAATACCGCGGTACCGTCAGAGAATTTGACTGTAGCGCGGAGGTGGCGTCGCCAATATGTCGGATCTGTTGCTTCCTCTGGAGTTATCCAATCACCGGTAACGTTGGATACAAAGGGCAAGCGAGGTGATCGTAGGTTTGCACTCCGAACAACTGCCTCGAACTCGTCAAGAATTGGATCCATCGCTGAGGAGTGAAATGCACGTCTCGTGTGGAGGGCACGATATGCGATCCCACTCGCGACTAGTTTCGTCTCAAAGTTTGTTACCGCTTCGCCCGAGCCAGATACAACACAATTACCCCTGCTATTTACCGCGGCAATGCTAATCTCGTTGGAGTCACGTAGGAAGGGACTGATTGTTTCAATTCCGGCGGCCACACTCAGCATACGACCGGGTACGGTTCGCTGCATAAGGCGACCGCGGAGAACAACAATGCGGATTACATCGTCGAGAGAAAATACTCCCGCTAAGTGCGCTGCGACGTACTCACCAATGCTATGACCAAGCATGGCACTTGGCGTTACTCCCCATGAAATCCAAAGCTGCGCGAGTGCATATTCTACAGCAAATAGTGCAGGCTGCGTATAGACTGTCTCATCCAGTAGATCTGCCGAACTGGAATCACCATGTGAATACAAAATCGACCTCAAGTCAACACCCAATTCCGAGCTCATCCGCATGCAGCAATCGTCTAAATGATCTCGAAACGTTCGCTCAGTATCGTTAAGGCCTGCACACATATTTTGATACTGTGCACCTTGCCCCGGAAAGAGGAACGCGATCGGCCGACCATCGCTTGAGATCGTTGGCTGAAGAACGCGGTCGCCAGCTTCACTACTGAGAATGCGAACTGCATCCGTATTCGTCGCACAAACGATGGAATGTCGATATGGTAGCTGGGCCCTCCCGAGTTGCAGCGATTTGGCGACGTCAGAAAACTCAAGTTGAGGATTCGTTGAGAGGTGTTGTGCCAATTGATAACGCATGTGATCCAGGGCCGTTGGCGTTTTGGCCGAGAGTGTGAGCAACTGATGCGTTCTGGGTGTTCTCTCTACGGTTGGTACATGTTGTAAATCTGCCTCTTCCAAGATCACGTGGGCGTTTGTCCCTCCAATGCCGAAAGAGCTTACACCAGCGCGCAATAAACCGGCGCTACCTCTCCATGGCTTGAGCTTTCGGTTAACTACGAAGGGAGTGTTGGGAAAGTCGATTTCGGAGCTGGGTCTGTCGCAATTTAGACTGGCTGGAAGCACGTGGTTATGAAGTGCAAGCGCGACTTTAATCAATCCCGCGACGCCGGCTGCAGGGCCCAAGTGACCCACATTCGTTTTGACGGATCCAATGCCACAGCTTGCCGGTCGTACCCCTTGGGCTCGAAACACTCGAGTGAGTGCTGCCATTTCCACCAAGTCACCAAGTCTTGTCGCAGTTCCATGCGCCTCGACGTACGAAATACTGCTTGCGCTCACCCCGGCCACACCAAGCGCCTCAGTGATCACTGAGGCCTGGCCACTAATGCTCGGAGCCGTGTATCCCACTTTCGCTGCCCCATCATTATTAATTGCAGAGCCGCGGATTACGGCATAAACTCGATCACGGTCTGAGATTGCTTCGCTTAAACGCTTAAGAACAACGATTGCCGCTCCCGATCCCCCAACAGTGCCACCGGCATCCTCGGCGAATGCACGGCAGTGACCATCGGGTGACATTATCCCTCCTTCTTGGTACAAATATCCATGATTTGGCTTCGACGCGATCGAAGCTCCGCCGGCAAGCGCAAGATCGCTTTCTCCAGCCAGTAGGCTCTGACAGGCAAGATGTACTGCTACGAGGGAAGTTGAACACGCAGTTTGTACAGTCACGCTTGGTCCGGTCAGATTGAGCTTGTAGGACACACGCGTGGTTACTGAATCTTTGTCTGTAGCGATATTAGCTTGGAAGTCACCTACGATCTTGTAAAGCTCTTGATTCGCACGAACCGTTGTTCCATAATCAGAGAAACCTGTCCCCCCGTAGACACCGATACGTCCAGGATATCTTTTCGGGTCGTAACCAGCATGCTCGAGCGCTTCCCAAGAGCACTCTAAGAACAGCCTGTGTTGTGGATCAGTGATCTCGGCTTCCCGAGGTGTCATATCAAAAAACGAAGGATCAAACTCGTATATACCATCCATGCTAGCTGTGACCTTTACATAGTGCGGGTCTTTGAGCAGCTCAGAAGCAACGCCGGCGGCTAGGAGATCCTCATCGGAGAGAGGCAATATCGACTCAACACCGTCGACAAGATTCTGCCAGTAGTCGTCAATATTACGAGCCTGTGGGAATCGACCGCTCATTCCAATGATGGCGATGCCTTCAATCATAGCGTTACCATAATCCTGGCATAGATGCGGGAGCGCACGCCGTGCTACTCACCCTGTACTCGCACCGGTTACATGGCTCATCAACACAGTCTAACGAAAGGCGCCAAAAGAAATCCTAAATCATTTTCTTCGTGAGGCATCCCTAATTCTCTTCTCAGTAACAGACAAAAGCTTCAAACCATGGAACAAGGCCAATTACGCAGCTTATGGCCAGCAGATGAGGATTCGCTACCAAGTCATTGCTTAGTGCTACCCAAGTCGATCAAATTATTTGGATCATGCAACTGCTGTTCAGCGTAGATATCATCCATGAGGTTCAATAACCCTTGCCCAAGGTCGACGTAGGAAGCGCGAGTGATCTTGCGAGCAACTCTGGGACTGAAGGAGTATGGAGACACGTGATAGTGCAAACTCGGAGATGTAGGCGCTGATGCGCCAGCCGCACGGATCCATTCTATTTGCAGTCGACCCCCTAGCATCGCTCGAACCATATCCAGCAAATCTTTGACTCGGATCTGCTGTTGACCGCTAATAATCACCTGAGTATTACGGAATTCCGGGGCAAGGACATCAACACTACTGCTGGCCGCGTCCCAAACGTGTATATACTCCCGGATCTCATCACCTTCTCCAGTCCGCCGTACTATCCCACGGAGGACAGCTTCTCGAAGCATGGAGTAAACCCAGTTGGTGGGGCCTGCGCGTGGTCCGTAAAGTGAACCGTACCGTAGAACGGTGTAAGACAACCCGAAGGTCTTTTGGTAATCCTCGATAATTAGCTCGCACGCTTGTTTCGTGCTTCGGTAAAAGCCGCCTGCATTACTATACACATATAATGTGCTGGCGAATACATATCGCTCGATTCCCCTGTCTCGTGCCGCCTCAAGTAAAACAGTATTTCCGAGAACGTTTGTGCGTACCGCTTCGAGGGGCTCGCGGCTTGCAATCTCGATGTCGGCAATGCCAGCATAATTATAGACTACATCGCATCCCTGCATCGCCTTAGAAACCGCCTGAAGGTCGAGGATATCACCTACGATTCCAATTTGATCCGGACGAAGATACGAAGAAGCAATCCGATCGAATATGATGACCTCGTTTCCAGCATGGCTTAATGCATCCGCAACAAAGCTTCCGAGAAAGCCAGCTCCGCCAAAGACTACTATTCGATGACCACTATCTGCCGCCCTGTTCATCGCAAATTGCCCTGAAGTTCATACTCTGTTTCAGGCACTATCTGATGTATCTTCTCACCCTGAAGGAATCGAATTGCGTCTTCCGTTGCCTCTATCTCCATTCGGGCCCGACAATCTGTATCCATTGATGCCATATGACATGTGAGAAGGCAGTTGGGTATTGACACAAGATCGCCAGAATAAGGTTCCGTTTCAAACACGTCGATTGCCGCCCCAGCCAGAATTCCTGATCGTAGCCCTGCTGCAAGATCTTTCTCGCAAACGACAGCTCCACGTGCAGTGTTGACTAGTACGGCACTGGGCCTCATTAATTGCAGCTCTTTCATGGAGATCATGTGCCGTGTTCCAGTGGTCAATGGTACATGCAGTGTGACCAGATCGCTGGAAGCTAAGAGTTCTTCCTTCCCTACCCACTCGATGCCGTATCTTCTTCCAGTCTCAATGCCTGGTTGAATGTCATTGGCAAGCACACGAATAGATGGAAAGGCGCCCCGCAAAATCTTCACCACCCTCGATCCAATGCGTCCGACTCCAATCACACCGATTGTTGCTCCATCCATCCGCCGCCCCATTATGCGCTTCCATGTTCCGTTCCGCACTGACCGGTCAGCGGCTGTCACATGCCTCATAAGGTCGATCATGAGCCCAACTGTAAATTCGGCCACTGCTGGTGCGGGGGCATGTGGGGTGTAGCTCACTGCGATCCCGCGCGCGCGTGCGGCCGTTAGGTCAACTCCATCAAGTCCGACTCCAACACGAGCAATCAGCCTCAAATCCTTTGCGCAATCCATAACATTGGCGGTTATAGATTCAGTGCCGGCGATTAACACACCGAATGGCGAAGCTATTGACGCCAGCTCATCTGACGTCAGACGACGGCCAGTTGCTTGTACCTCGAAGTCAACGCCCGCCTTAAACAGCATATCACGCGGGCGTGGATCCGGGTCTCCGAATGGGACCGTAGTAACTAACACTCGCGCTGACAGGTTATTCCTCCTTGAACTGTCGGCTGTCTTTGAATTTCAATTGATCATCTGCGCCAAAAAGTACTCGCCATTGTGATGCGGTCATGCCTACAAGTACAACATTATGAAACTTTCCATGCCTATAGTATTGTTCTGCTTGTTCACCCTCAACTCTATATCCGATCCGTAATGCTGCTTTCAACGATCTTTCGTTTTCCGCAAAAATCCGTGCGTTGATTTTATTCAGGTTCAGTGTAAGAAATGCATATTTCGTAACAAGCCACGAAACCTCCGTTCCATGTCCCTTATCCCATTGATCTTTTTCACCGATCACAAGACCTAACTCCGCGGTTCGGTGGATCCAATCAATCTCCTTTAATGTCGCATTACCGATGTGGACACCGTTTGCGTCTACGGCAAAGGTGACCTGTGAATCGTCCGTCAGCTGCGCATGGAAGAAGGCCTCTTGCTTTGCCGGTGTGTTGGGATAAAAACCCTTATTCTCAAACCACGTAACGTCGGGATCATTAAACCAGCCGTACCAGTTTCCGGTAAGATCCTCTTCACGTAGAGCTCGAAGGGTGATTCCTTCCCCCCGTATGAACGTATCTCGCTGATCAGTCATCGCGCTTCTCAACAACTCCGTGAGCACGAAGCCAGAACTCGACCTGTGGCATCTGCCATTCGTAATCCACGTCAAGACCTCCCCACTGCTTTAGAGGAAAGATTCTTTGTCCCATCCATTTTTGAGGGAGTAAACCAGCATTGATCTGTTCCAGACAACGTGGACGGACAACCGATAGTCCCATGTCTGCGTACCAGACGTCACCTTGTGAGTCCCTGTCGCAATTCAGAGAGCTCGGATCTCCAAACGCCTCGAATGGGACAAAAGGATGAAGAAGCCCGTCCAGGCCGATCCTTCGAGCCCTCAGAGGACTCCACATATTATAGCAAGAGACTGTCACTGCTGAATCCAATTCTGGTTGCTCGCGCAGGACCTGAACACCTTGATCTATGGTCTCTGCACGAACCGTGGCTGCGTTCGCAAACAGAAGAACCATTAGCTCGATCGACTCATTATTCGAAAGCATTTCCGCCCGAATAGTTTTATAGCCATGAACGAATGCGTCTTCACCGTGTGACTGGGCAGTCGCGAGGTAAGCAGGACGTTCAATAACGGTGCAATCTAGACTACGGGCTATCGCACTTAGACTTGGTGAATCTGTGGAAACATAGACGCGCCCAACTGTCGATGCCTGCTTCGCTGCTACTAATGGATACTCCACTAGTGGTCTCCCCAACATTGGGCTCACATTCTTGCCCCGAAAGCTCGCGGAACCTTCACGACCAATTAGCAACGCGCAGATCATTTGACTCTCACTCGTGATATGACGCGATCAAGAGCACACACAAACGACTGAATTACCTCAGGACCAGCGAGCGACACACGCAAACACCCTCGCATTGACTGGGCATCAAAGGGTCCTTTGACGAGAAAGCCTTCTTCTTTCAATTCGTTGACAATGCATCGCAGATCTATCTCCAGTGGAAATCGAAGCAGTTGAAAGTTGGTTCTGCACTGTGGAAAACCTAGACCGAGCCGAGCCGCTGCAGTCCTTAGAATATCACGCCCAGCCTCGACCTCTCGTACGTGATCATACTCCAATTGAGGATGATCGAGCAGCCAACTTGCCACCGCAATCCCAACTGTATTCACATCGAAAGAGCCGCGCGTGCGTTGGATCCAATCAATGAGTCGGCTCGCGCCAACTAGATATCCGACGCGTAACCCAGCAAGACCTGACGCCTTTGAGAACGTTCGACTAACCAAGACATTTTCAAAACCAGCAGACCACGAAACAGCACTCTCGACATTGAACGGATGGTAGGCTTCGTCAATAAGCATTACCACGTCATTCCTAAGTGCTTCGCGAGCAAGGGTCTGCATAGTTACTGTTGTCTGAGCTGTGCCAGTAGGTTGATCTGGATTTGCGAGAAGCAACAGTCGTGGCCGCTGAACAATTCGGGCAATTAGATCGTCAATTGGTAACTCAAGGGATGATGTATAATGAACGACTTCAGCACACCCTTGGTAAAGTTTTGTGTAAACCTGGTACATCGCATAAGACGGTTCCACCTGCAGTACGAAATCACCTGGATCAACAAACGTGTCGAAGACCCTGCGGATGGCTGCGTCAGACCCCGATGTTACAACGATCTGATCCAAACCCACGTTTAGATGCCTTGATAACCGCTTGTAGAGCGGAGAAGAGTCAGGGTAGGCATTAAATACATAGGGAGGAAGAGAAGACAGTATCTCTTGAAGAATGCTTGCCGGCAACGGTATAACTCGTTCGTTGCGATCGAGGCACACATACTTTGCGCGGTTCGCACCAAATTCGGTATCTCGATGCAAATGCTGGAGGTGCATCCGGGGTTCGATCATAGATCCACCTTGGATGGGAGCGAGGTGTACATGGCGCGCAATTTAGGATTCTCGCTGCCAAGCTTCCAAGATTCCGGGCACTTCGATGGATCGACCATGCTACCGTCTTCCGCGGATCTGTATAAGGCGTTCAAAAGTCGGATTGCACGCATTCCTTCTTCGAAGCTCAGCGGATGCTGTTTTCCATCAATTAAATGACGTATCACATCCCGGATAAACCGCTTGTGTCCAAATCCATATGCGTTAGGGATGTCCTCTGATACTTGAGGGCAAAGATCTGGATCGGGGGTCCACGATACAAGTCTATTCGCAGACAGTCCTGCGATAACCGCAGTACCATTTTCTCCAAGGATCGAAATAGTAGCTTCCGCATCGACAGGTCGTGCTGCGGTTGTGATCTCAACCGTTCCTAAGGCACCTCCGGCAAATCGAAGTACGGCAACGCCGGTATCTTCAACCTCGATATCAGCTAATTGCGTTCCTATCAAACTGCTGACACTCTCTACGTTACCCATTAGATGCAACAATAGATCGAGGTAGTGGATGCCCTGATTAGAATATGCGCCGCCATCCATTGCCCAAGTGCCCCGCCATGGGCTGAGCTCATAATAACGTTGCGGACGACACCAATGCAGACGAACACTGCCGATTGACAATTTGCCTAGGGTGCCTCGCTCCAGTGCGGCCTTAACGGCAACCACTGCAGTATTGTAGCGGTTCTGGTACACGGGAAAGACGGTCACGTCCGCTTCGATCGCGGCTGCATGCATTGCCTCGGCGCTACTCAGACTCAATGCTAGCGGTTTTTCAACGATAACATTCTTACCATAACGGCGAATCACATCGACCGCGTGCTCTGCATGCATTCCACTAGGCGTGATGATACATACTACATCAATTTGCTGGCGACTTAACATCTCATGGTAGTTAGTATACCATGGCACCTTATATTTCGTGCCGAATTTCTGGGCCCGCTCCACCAGAATATCGCACACAGCCGTAAGCCTTGCCTCAGGGAGTTCAGCAATTGCCTGCAGATGGTTTACAGCTACCCTTCCGCACCCGATAACACAGAATTGGAGATCCCTCATACGAAGTGAGGGCTCAGAGTTCCGTACGCGAAGATGCCAACGAGCCGTACGCACTTCCAATTGACGTCTCGAGGAGCACGACCGTCTTGTTGCAATTCCCGCGAATCGGCCAGCAAGAGTTGGACCGCCTGGTGCCGAGCCGATCGATGATTTGGCCTCGCCGGAGACATTATGTTCCGATCCTTGCTAAGCGTAGCCTCCGAAGACCCTACGCACGCGTTAGAGTGAAGTCCGTCAATATGTTCGACAACTCTAGAATCCCAGAGTCCTAGGCACAACATTGTTCAAATACACTTTTTACCACGTCAGTTTGGCTCTGTTGAGCAAATAGTGACAGAAAGGTCTCTTGGGTGCACTTGGGTTGAAACAACCAATTTAAGTTTGATGTCTCCCGCAGCATCTCAGGTGTTAGTTCGTGTGCAATGCCATCGGTCACGATTGACTCGATCATCTTGAACGACGTTCGTAAGTACCAAATTGGACGCCCCAGACCGGACGTCTCGTACAAAAATGTACTTTGGGCTCCGGCAATGGCATCAAAGTCGTTTACAATCTGATCTTCCGTAATGTCCTCGACGAACTGAACGTGCGAAGATGGTACGCCAGCATACGCTGCGCGCGCTGAATCCGGAAAGGCTGGACGCAATTTTATGACAACATTCCAGTTTCGCTTTGCGAACAAGTCGATGTATTCGATGACTTCTTCGGGGAATGGGAGAAACTCGAATGGCATGAGTATTCTGACGGGCTTCCCGACTCTCAATGGCTGAGGCCTATAGACAAGCCTCTTGCTGTGGTGACAGCCCACCACTAAATCGTTTTCCAGGTACTTATTGGAATAACTTGTCAATCGGTCTTTCCAATAGTTCCCCCAGAGAATCAATTTATCGCTCTTGAGGTTACAGACCTCGGTGGGTATACCGGGGCTGATTACTCCCGTTGCATATCTATTAGCCGCTCCATGTTGGTAAGAAACTACCGGGATGTTAGCGATCTTCGCGGCCAAAACGACAGAGAGGTTTCGTTCGAGCTGATCATACGCCAAGATCATCTTGGGGCGCCAGCGTTTGAAAATACTTAACACATAGTTACAGTCCGAAACAATTTCGGAAAACCTAGCAGTCAAAAAGCAAATGAGACTTTTCAATTCCCATTCGGACAGATAAACCAATAAGTCTTCTAGCCTACTAAAATCAATATCCGGTGACTCGTATTTGTAGCCACCCCAATATCCGTGTCCGTGAAAAAAGAAGCCCTCTTTCGGGATCAAGCCCCAAGACCCGCGGCCTAACTCTCTACTGCAAGCAAACTGCAATGGAATCTGTCGCAACGTATGCTTCAGAGTACTATAGCGCCAATCACCGTCTGCATAATCATCGCAAAAGAGGATTGGCACTGATGGCGTTACAGTAGGCAGGATCATGTGCGATACGGCTGCAAATATGTAATGATCCATCTTTCGCCGCGGCTGATACCGAAGCGTAGTCAGCAGTCGGGTAAGGCTGCCAAAGCTGTAGTAGTCACGATCCTCCAATTGGATATTTCTAGATCGGATTTCAGTCCAGAAGTGGTGATGCTTGACGAGAGGAACGAAGAAGCCCCACATCAGGTACTGTTGAAACGCAGGGAGGAGATAGTAATCAGCATACTGCCACGCCTTATAGATCGGACGGCGACGCCTGTCAACAACGGCGTTAAAACTCTTCAGAAGTTCCAGAGATCGTTCCAAATCAATCTGCGGTTTGAAAACTCTACCGCCGTCGATCGAAATGCTGTCATCAGGAAGTTCCCGCACCCGAACGATGTTGTGAGAATCGTGACGCATGCCGTTATTAATGTGAATGTAGTTTGCCGCTCCAATACATTTGTATCCTCACCGGTTCATAGCCCTCCAGATGGGAATCCTTCTTCCCGATCGGTGTCGTCTTGGCTCGGGTAATCCCACTCTCATGCGCACGCACATATATCATATCGAACTCGATCGGTAGAAATAGGAATACCAACCTGACGGTCTCTCAGCCTGGGCTTTTATTTGATAACAGATCTCCCAAGTCACAGGGATCATTCACCATTAACGTATTCTTGCTAATAAAAATGATGACTTATCAACTCGAAGAGGAAGACGAGTCGATCTTACTTTGGAACCGGCTGTCGGCTGCTTCCATGGCACGACGAAGACTGAGCGGGCGCATATCCGTCCAGACTTCTTCAATGTATGCTAGGCACTCCGCCTTGGTCCCATGCTTTCCAGCGTCACTCCAACCCAGGGGAAGCTGCCGATCGAGCGGCCAGATAGAATATTGCTCTTCGTGGTTCAGTACTGCTTGGTACAAAGTCGTATCCTCAGTCTCGTCCGACATCCTCGCAACTCCTTCGTTGTCGACTTGGGTGTGAAATAATATGCAGCTTAGCCATTGTCCCCAGCACCGAACGACCGGGCCATAATGACCGACTCGTCACGACCAGAAGTTTAACATAACTTATTAAACGGTTATGCACATGCAAGAACTGCCTCTCACCGGTAAGCACGGAGTATGGCATTGATGGACAACCGACAGACCCCACTTGGCACAGGCAGCTCTCGCGTTGCACGGCCAGCCGGCGCGGCCAATCGTTCTACAAACGTCACCGCTCTTGCAACCGACGTAGCAATGCAGGAAGATCGAACGGACTCAATATCCCAAGAAGAAGCTTGTATACATCAGCTCTTTGAGGCACAGGTAAAGGACACCCCCTATGAAGTAGCAATTATTACAGCAAACGACTCTCTAACATACGATGACCTGAACCGGCGTGCCAATCGGTTTGCCCATGTGCTCCGGTCCCAGGGCGTAGGACCGGAAGTTCGCGTCGGAATTTACATAGGTCGGTCAATTGAGTATGTGGTCGCAGTACTCGCCGTTCTCAAAGCCGGTGGTGCATATGTCCCGCTCGATGATCACTACCCTCTGGCGCGGCTCAGATTCATACAACAGGACAGTTCACTTCACTCGATCATCACGACATCGGAATTATACGAATCGGTAAAGCTCTCCGGAATCAACGTCATTATTGACGACGATACACCCATGGGTTATGACCGCTCTGTTGAGACTAACTTGAATCTCTTAACTAGCTCGGACAGTCTCGCATACGTCATGTACACTTCGGGATCCACAGGCACCCCGAAAGGAGTAATGACGACACATCGCAACGTAGTTCGACTGGTCTACAGGTCAACCTATGCCGAGATTGGAAGTCGCGAGATCTTCCTACTGTTGGCATCAACACTTTTCGATGCATCCACCTACGAGCTTTGGACACCGCTACTCAATGGCTGCCGTCTTGTTGTAGCCGCCGCTTCAATGCCGTCTGTTGCGAACATAGCGGAGCTAATTAGATCACATCAAGTAACGACCCTTTGGCTGACGACTGCTCTATTTCAGCATGTTGTCGACACCGACATAAGCTTATTGAACGGGATCAAGCAATTAGGAATTGGCGGTGAGGTTGTTTCGGTAAGACATTTGATGTCGGCGCTTGATGCGTTACCGAATCTCCACATTACTAACTATTATGGCCCAACCGAAACAACTACCTTTGCGACTTGCCACAGGATTGGGTCCGATCTAAGCGTGGATGCGGCCGTGCCTATAGGACGCTCTATAAACACCACGCAAGTGTACGTGCTTAGTCCATCGATGCAACCTGAACCGACCGGGGTGCCAGGAGAAATATATATTGGTGGATTAGGTGTAGCGCGAGGTTACCAAAACCAACCCGCCCTTACAGCCGAGCGCTTCATCCCAGATCTATTGAGCGACTCAGTTGGTGCGCGGTTATATCGAACAGGCGACCTAGGATGCTGGCAGGAAAACGGGGAGCTGCACTTCATAGGACGGCAAGACGATCAAGTAAAACTGCGTGGTCTCCGTATTGAATTGGGTGAAGTAGCAGCTGCGGTCATGCGACATCCGGCTGTTGCCAGCGCACATATAGAAGTGCTGACGCTCCGCCGGTCAACCCCTGACCTGGTCGCCTACATTACGCCGAAGGACCGTGGGCAAGTTGTTCCCAAACCAGATTCAATGAATGTCCGGGCGGACGTTCAAGAGTGGCTTCCTGATTACATGATTCCTGTAGCTTTTGTATGGCTCGAGGAGCTTCCACGCACCAGCAATGGGAAGATTGATAAAAACGCTCTCCCTCGACCTGACCTGCAGCAGTCATCAATAGTCACACCTTCTGCACCCACGAATACGGAAGCAGTAGTACGCAGTGTATGGGAGGACGTCTTCGAGCGTAGGCACATTGGCGTTTATGATGACTTCTTGGAAATCGGGGGACAGTCTCTTCTCGCAATGCGTATAGTCGCTCGCTTGCGGAATTTGATTGGGATGGATGTGGCAGTACACACTATCCTCCACGAACGTACGATCGCAGGACTAGCGAAACTAATTGATCAAGAACAGTCCAAAATCCACCCTCACAAAACATCCTCCATATACGATGAGTGGGATGCTAAACAGAAATCATCATATCCATTGTCTTTCGCGCAAGAAGGGCTGTGGGTAATTGAGCAACTTATTCCCGGGACTCCAGCGTACAATATCAGTAGAGCCTGGAGGCTCGAAGGAGCATTGGATAGAGCCGCGCTTGAAAGAGCATTGGCAGTACTCATTCAGAGGCACGAAGTACTTCGAACAGCGATTTGTCTGTCCGAAGATGGTCGCTTACTCGAACAGGTGATATCAAAGCACGAACACGAGTGGACACTACCGACAGTAGACATACGTGGAGTTTCAACACACATAACTCAACAAGTGGCTGGTGCAGTGCTCATCGCCGCCGCTTCGACAGCGTTCGATTTTGGAGCTGGCACTCTTTTCCGTCCCCTTCTCCTCCAAATCGGTGAAGACGATCACATTCTCTTGATTGTCTGTCACCACGCAATTGCTGACGGCTGGTCTCTCAACGTACTCTGTATGGAGCTTTCGGAACTATACACGAGCATTGTGTACAAGCGCGATACGTCACTCCCAATCTTGCCACTTCAGTATGGTGAGTACAGCAATTGGCAGCGTGAGAGGATCTGTGAAGAACGGTTAGAGGGGCACCTGAGGTACTGGATCGAGCGTCTTGCCAACGTTTCCGAAGCGCCCATTCTCCCTACTGACAGGGAGCGGCCAGCGGTACAAACATTTCATGGAGCCACGCTCGGGTTTGACCTGCCGACAGATTTGACAGAAGGTCTTGAACTTATTGCGCGCGAAGAGAATGCTACTTTGTTTATGGTCCTTGTTGCAGCGTTTCAACTCTTTCTAAGTAATTGCAGCGGAAAGACAGATGTCGTAATCGGATCGCCAGTTGCTGGTCGCACTCTGATTGAATTTGAGCCGTTGATTGGCTTCTTTGTCAATACTTTGGTCTTGCGAGGGGATTTATCTGGTGACCCAACTTTTCGTTCACTCCTAAAACGAACCCGAACCCTAGTACTAGAAGCATTCGAGCATCAGGACTATCCATTCGAACGCCTAGTCGGATCTCTTTCGCCAAATCGCAGCCTGGCTTTTAATCCGATTGTACAAGTGACGTTGGCCTTCCACAATATGCCGACCCCGACGCTTCGGTTCGTCGGTCTCCGAAGCACTCCCGTGGATATCGAGCAGAGAACCGCCTTGTTTGACCTATCGCTTCATATACATCAGGTAGACAATGGTCGACTCCGTGGAGAATGGGAATACAATACCGACCTGTTCAATTCCACAACAATTGAGCGTTGGGCTGACCACTGGAAGTTATTACTCGAGAAGATCGTCGAAAGAGGTTCGCAACAGACCGTATCTGCGCTCATTCCATCTCAGTTTCAGCAACAAGATCCTAATAATCCGATCTCGATCGATGAAGTCGCCTTTCAGTTGCTTTCTGCTTCACACGATTGCGTTGTAGATCTCATTGAAACGCAGGCTTCTCTCACCCCACACGCAATAGCTGTTGTATATGGCACTCAGGAATTAACCTATCAACAACTGGAAAAGCGCTCAAATCAAGTTGCGGCCGTTCTCAAGCGACATGGCGCAGGCCCAGATGTCTTAGTAGGTCTGTGTGCAGAAGGATCTACTGATTTGGTGATTGGCCTACTCGGCATCTTGAAGGCTGGTAGCGCATATGTACCGCTCGACCCGCTTTACCCAGTTTCTAGGCTGGACTTTATGATCGCAGACTCCAGAATGCCAATACTCCTCACTCAGGAAAGATTTCTGGACAGACTTTCTTCTCCTAATGAGTCGTTTGCAACATTTTGCCTAGATCGCGACTTGGCGATGATCTCGCATGAGCCCACAGGAAGGGTTCGTCGTGAAGTAAACCCCTCTAACCTCGCCTATGTCATTTATACTTCCGGCTCAACTGGATGTCCTAAAAGTGTCGCTGTAACACACGCTGGTTTACTAAACCATATGACTTGGATGACATCGGTTTTCCCGACGAAACCTACGAACGTCTTTATACAGAAAACCCCCATCGGTTTTGACGCTTCTGTGTGGGAATTTTTTGCTCCTCTCATTACCGGAGCTCGCCTTATTATTGCTCCTTCGAATATGCGGCAAGATGTTCCTGCGCTTATGAACCTTATACGCGAGCAAGGTGTTGACACCTTTCAAGTTGTTCCTTCGTTGCTCCGAGTCATTCTAGATGGCGATTTTCTCGTGGGGACCGATCAACTGCGGCGCGTATTCTGTGGAGGCGAGCCTCTTTCTGCTGCGCTATGCACAGCCTTCTTGAAGCAGTCGCACGCTGAATTGTGCAATCTTTACGGCCCTACAGAGACTACGATCGATGCTACATACCTAATTTGTTCGCCGGATTGTACTAACGGTCGTTTTGTGCCTATTGGAGGCCCAATCTCAAATACGCAGCTTTACGTGCTTGGCCCCGAGATGGAGGAGATTCCTCTTGGAGCAATGGGAGAACTCTATGTAGGAGGGTCGGGGCTAGCTAGAGGATATTTGAACCATCCAGGACTTACGGCTGAACGATTCGTCCCAGACCCATATAGTCGGGCTCGCGGAGCACGACTGTATCGTACTGGGGATATCGTTCGCTACGCCGGCGAAACGCTGGAATTCATAGGGCGATCTGATAACCAAGTGAAACTGAACGGCTTTCGTATCGAGCTCGGCGAAATTGAAACTATACTATTGAGCAACCCAGGCGTTTCCGAGGCGGTCGCAACCGTGTGCGGTGCAGAAGCGGACAATCGTCGTCTTGTGGTATATGTGGTCCTACATGAGGGCAGTGCCGCCGCGCTGAGTAGCCTATATCATAGCTTGGCTCTGCAATTACCCGAACACATGATCCCTGCACGTATTGTCGAACTTGATTCCTTGCCGTTATTACCCAACGGGAAAATCGATCGAAAGTCCCTCCCCGATCCGTGGTTGGTCAAAGCAGGAGACAAACCCAATACCGAAGTATCAATGACGGCAATCGAACGCATTATCGCGAATATTTGGACGGAAATACTACACGTTAGCTCTATCGGGATTGATGTCAACTTCTTTGATGCGGGTGGCAATTCGCTTCTAATCATCCTTTTGCACACACGTTTAAAGAGTATTCTAGGACGACATATTCCTATTGCCGATTTATTTGCTTACCCGACCGTACGAACCTTGGCACGTCATCTGGTTTCAAATGATGATCACAGCTTAGATGCAATTATGCAGGAAGCTTCCGAGAGAGCCCTTCTGCGAGGAACGTCCTCTCGCAAGCATGACTAGTAAGTACCAATTTGGTGTTTAGTTGCGCTCCTCCCAGGTCGCAGTACATTTTGATCAACATGTTGTAAATGGCGTATTCGTTCGAATGCCATCAGTCTAGTCAAGTCTTCTGAGAGATCGGGAGAACCTTTCGGTCTTTCGTTTGAAGTATCGCTCGTACAACAGACTCGCAGGCTTCACGGCTAAGTTAAGGACCACAATGTTGGGAAGATCGCTTATCCCTTCCAAGCTAGACAACTCCATGAGCGAGGAATTCTTATGAAGATCTCGTTTGTTAACATGCCATTCGCGGCTTTGGACGCGCCCTCGCTCGCCCTCACTCAACTCAGTTTTGTGCTTAAGGCCGAGTTTGGGTCTGCAGTGGAGTCTGAGGTTCTTTATTTGAACCATGATTTTGGTAAATTCTTCGGCCCGACTATGTATCGCGAGATCGCGCTCCGAAGTGAGCACCTCTATTCAGGACTTGGAGATTGGCTTTTCCGAAATATCGCATTCCCGGACTCACCTGATAATGTTGTGCAATACTTGCAGCGCTTTTATCCCCGACTTGATTCCCATGGATTGCGGTTCCGTGAGCTTCTACTCGAACGTCGTTCTGGACTCGACTGTTTTCTGGATCGATTAATAGACGACTATAAGCTTCTCGACGCAGATATTATTGGGCTGACCTCGATGTTTGCCCAATCGGTGGCTTGCTATGCTCTCGCTCATAAGCTCAAAGCTATTCGCCCAGACTTGGTGATTGTGATGGGGGGAGCAAACTGTGAAGGATCGATGGGGAGGACTATTGCCGCTAACGTTAGTGATCTCGACTTCATAGTTTCCGGCCCCGGACTGAAGAGTTTCCCGGAACTGGTCAGGCAGCTTCAAGAGGGCGACGCGAGAGGCGATGCTATTTCCGGGGTCTTTCCGGGCGTGGCCCGGACAGGTGGGACAGATCTCGTTCCTACGTCATTAGTCGATCTTGGTGAAGAACTTCCAATCGACACTCCTGTGGCACTCGATTACGGACCCTTCCTAAATGCTATTACCCAACGGTATCCAAATGGAGAGGTGAAGCCCGTCTTACTCTTTGAGACATCGCGTGGATGCTGGTGGGGGCAAAAGTCACATTGCACTTTCTGCGGACTGAATGGCTCAACTATGCAGTATCGAAGCATGCCAGCGGAACTGGCCCTTGCTCAATTCCAACACCTATTTGAGTATGCTGACCGCTGTAAGGAGCTGAGTTGCGTTGACAACATTCTACCTAAGAGCTATCTGCGCGACGTCTTGCCGCGTGTGAAAACACCGCCTGGAGTGAACATATTTTACGAAGTAAAAGCAGACCTTTCCGAAGAGGAGGTTGGAACCCTAGCACGAGCTGGTGTCCGCACGGTGCAACCTGGCATCGAATCGCTCGCAACTTCTACATTGAAGCTGATGCGCAAGGGAACCTCGGTTTTTACAAACCTCCGAATGCTCATGCATTGTCGCCTTTTTGAAGTCGCACCAATGTGGAACCTGCTAATGGGATTCCCTGGCGAAGAGTTAGAAGTATTCCAACAATACCTGATCAATATCCCACTGATCGCACATCTTGCACCGCCTACAGGGGCATTCCCTGTACGGTTCGATCGATTCAGTCCGTACTTCGAACGCATGAATGAGTATAATCTGGACTTGCAACCGCTAGATATGTATGAATATGTATACCCGTTTTCACCATCTACTTTGAAGGACTTAGCATATTATTTCGCCGACCGTCACTATGATGCATCATACCAGATCGCAATGCTCACGATGCTCCGGTCAATTCAAGATGCAGTAGTTCATTGGAGAGATCGATACAGTGGTTTCGACGGGGGTCAACCCGCGGATCTATTTGTTCTCCCTGACACTGATGGACGTATAGTATTCGATTCAAGGAGAGGTGAACGGAACGAATATTCGCTGAGCGATTGTGGCGCGTGCCTTCTGAAAGGACTAACGAGCGCAGCAAATATTCGCGAGTTGTCGGTCCAAGGTCTTTCCAATTCTGAAGTCGAGGCCGGTATAGCAGAGTTGCGAGAGCATCAGCTAATCTTTGAAGAGGGCAACCGAGCTATGAGTATCGTGTTATCACGTGTCACTCATCGCGGAGAATTATTACTAGGCTCTCGGAATGAAACGGTTAGCCGAAATCTATCGACGTGATTGACGACACTTCTCCGCCGATCGGTCGTTATCAGCGCTTTCTTAGTAGCTCCCCCTTGGTGCCTGATGTTGACAGCCGGATCCGCAGCTAATCATTTCCTGCATCGCAGTCCCTTTACTCACCCGCCTGTAACCGTAGCTCACGCGCACGAAGTCACCTCCCCACCGGCCTCGCTCTCGTGAGGCACGTGCGATCTGCTCCGTCGTAAATCTGCTCTTTCGCATTGGTCCTCCAACCTTGAGAGCCAACAAAACTTTTGGATCAGCTCTCGGAGGCTCATGTCAGAATCCACCTTGACATCCGGCCATCTTGGCTCCTAGACTTCTGCCTATGGCAAAAAAACTAGGGCATATACCGAGAGTGGCAGAGACTAGCACAAGTCGAAATTGGATGTGGTGGGGCATATCAGTGGTAGCACTAGTCGTAGGTTACGTCGACATATTGCGTGGTGGAGAAACGATAGCTCCAGTAGTTCTCATTATCGCATACTGCGTCCTGATTCCGGTAGCGATTCTTAAACGCTGACGGGACGACGACGACGACGAATCATTTCTGCATCCAGAGGAACACGTTCCATTACGGGTGCCTGTCTTACGGAAGTTGGCAAGGCGTTCGAGCCATTTTCGTATCTTCACTGGGATTCAATGCCAAAGCTAATTTGACCAAGTACGCTCTGCAGCTCTTGAAAGCTTCGGACATAATAATCAGCGCTGCACAGTGTTCGTATACGTTCCGGTTTAATGCCCCAAGTAACCGCTATTGCCCTAACATTAGCATTCTGTGCACACAAAACATCACTTACAGCGTCACCAATCATTACGGCCGCTTCAGCTGGGCAATTTAGGGTCCGCAGGATTAGCCTGATTCCCTCAGGATCTGGTTTCGGATGATCGACTTGATCTGACGTCATGACTACGTCAAAGAATTGCTCTATATTCAAGTGCGCCAATATTAGGTCTGTTCTTGCACGCTCCTTTCCAGTTAGGATTGCAAGTTGAAACCCCCGTGAGCGCGCCCACTCAAGCAGTTCCCGAGCTGCCGGGAATATTTGAACACGGTTGATATGTTGCTGCCAAAGTAAGAGGTAAGGCTCCCATAATGCGTTCGGTAAGCCCAAGTAACCCATGATCTTGGGGAAGGGCTCTCCCATATATTGAAGGTACTCTTCAATAGGGGCCGCATCATTGCCTACAACCTGTCGGTAGGCCTCCTCGAACGCGAACCGTATTAGCGGTTCAGAGTCAATCAGAACACCGTCCAAATCGAATATGACCGTACGCAATGTCATAATACGATGCGAGAGACGCGATGAATGATCATTTAAGCTGCAACATGTCCGTAAGGTTCTGGTTCGTTTTCACTACCATCCCCTAATCATTCATTTACATGGGGAAATCGATGCTATATGCCCTTTTCGGCACACTTACAGAGACAAAGACTGAAACCAATTTGGAACTCATCCGGTTTGACAGATACGGCGTTTACGCTGCTGCCTCTTGATGCAGCACTTGAAGCATCTTCATTTCGTAGTCGGCAGGCCGCCTGAGATCATTAATCGAGGATTGCCAGCGCACACGATTGTACCACACTTCGATGTATTCGAACAGGGCCGCTCTGGCTTCCTCCATCGTTTACCAGCCAAGTATCGTTGCGAGCTCCTTTTCAGTGTTGCGAAGAAGCTCTCAGCCACCGCGCTGACGATCTTATGTCGAGCTGAGCGATTGGGCATCGTAGAGATCCTGGAGTAGAAGCGGATATATTTCGCGTACGATGTACCGCTTGAGGCAGCAGGATATCACTTTTTGTCAATGATCGTTTGAAATTTGGCTCTGTCGGGAATTTGGTGG
>PMEM01000010.1 GCA_003155795.1 Gemmatimonadota bacterium | reverse complement strand
ACCAGTCGGCGCTCACCGGCGAGTCGCTGCCGGTCGAGAAGTCGAATATCGCGGCTCAAGCCACCCCTGGGAAAGTTTCAAACAGCGGGTCGCTCCTCGACGCAGGGAATGTCTGCTATCTCGGGACCAGCGCTCAGAGTGGAACCGCGACAGCTGTAGTAGTCGACACCGGCCCGCGTACATCCTTCGGTCGCGTAGCGGCAAGCATTGCGGTCACTGAGCCGCCTACTGCGTTCGAGCGTGGCGTAAGCCAGTTCACCTGGTTCATGATACGGCTGATGGTCGTGATGGTGCCGCTCGTGTTTCTCATTAATGGAGTAACCAAACACAACTGGCACGAGGCCTTCTTTTTCGCTCTGGCGGTGGCAGTGGGACTTACACCCGAGATGCTGCCGATGATCGTGTCGGTTTGCCTTTCGCAGGGCGCGCTCGCCATGGCTAAGAAGCGTGTGATCGTCCGGCGGCTCGACTCGATCCAGAATCTCGGCGCAATGGACGTACTCTGCACCGACAAGACCGGAACGTTGACGAGAGACGAGGTGATTCTGGAGCGGCACTGCGACGTCGATGGTGCGGAAAGCGCTCGCGTTCTGTTGCTCGCTTCGCTGGTGAGTCAACTGCAGACTGGACTCAGGAGCGTGCTCGATCGGGCTATCCTCGAGTATGTCCGGACTCACAGCGACTCGATGCCGCTCGCACTCGACGCCTATCACAAGGTGGACGAGATCCCCTACGATTTCACGCGCAAGCTGATGTCCGTGGTCGCCGATGCCCCTGACGGGAAGCGTCTGCTGATTGTCAAGGGCGCACCGGAGGAAGTATTCCGTCGTTGCACGCGTCTGGAGATGAACGGCGAGATCATCCTGATCGATCCTGGGTTCCTCGTTGATATTGGCGAGGAGTACGATGCGCTCAGCGCCGACGGCTTTCGCGTGCTTGCGGTCGCATTCCGCGAGGTCCCGTCGACTGGAGACATCACTTCAGACGATGAGAAGGATCTTGTGCTGTGCGGCTATGTCGCATTTCTGGACCCGCCCAAGGAAAGCGCACGCGCGGCCATCAAGGCTCTGGAGCGCAGCGGTATCACGGTAAAGACGCTTACCGGGGACAACGAACTTGTCTCGCGAACGGTCTGCCGCGCGGTGGGGATCGCGACGAGGCACGTCCTCAAGGGAGCCGACATTGAGCGGATGTCGGATGCGGAACTCGCGGATGCGGCGGAGAAAGCATCGATCTTCGCGCGTGTTTCGCCTGCTCATAAACAGCGTATCATTCGTGCGCTGCAGTCAAAATCACACGTAGTCGGGTATATGGGCGACGGCATCAATGACGCACCGGCGCTTCATACGGCGGACGTCGGTATCTCGGTTGACTCAGCAGTGGACGTCGCCAAAGCCGCCGCCGACATCATTCTCCTCGACAAGAGCCTGAAGGTTCTGGAAGAGGGGGTAATCGAAGGGCGCAAAGTCTTTGCAAATGTGCTTAAGTACGTGCGGATGGGCGCAAGTTCGAATTTTGGCAACATGTTCAGCGTTCTCGGCGCAAGCGCCTGGCTGCCTTTCCTACCGATGGCCCCGATCCAGGTGCTCACCAACAACTTGTTGTACGATGTGTCACAGATTCCCATTCCATCCGACCGTGTCGACGCGGACCAGATTACTCGCCCGCGCCCCTGGGCCATGGGTGAGATCCGGCGTTACATCCTCTGGATCGGCCCCGTCAGCTCGGTCTTCGATTACACGACGTTTCTGGTAATGTATTTCGTCTTCGGCGCCTCCACGCCCGCGCATGCCGCGCTCTTTCAGACTGGATGGTTCGTGGAATCACTGCTGACACAGACGCTCATCATTCACGTCATCCGCACCGACAAGATCCCATTTCTGCAGAGCCGCGCGAGCGGACAGCTGATTGCCACCAGCATCACGGTAATGGCGATCGGAGCGTGGCTGCCGTTCTCTCCATTCGCGGCATCCCTTGGCCTGGTTAGGCTGCCACCCCTCTACTGGCCATTTCTGCTCGCAACCGCGGTGGCCTACATGACGGTCACGCAACTTCTGAAGATGGTGCTGCTGCGTCGGCGCCTGATCTAGGATCTCAGTCGCCGCCAAGCAGTCGTGCAGCTATCTCTTCGAGTGTTCCTGAATCGGTCGCTCTCTGTCACTGCACGATGCCCGGGAATAGTCGAGCTGCGGTGACGATGAATACGGCGAAGACCGCGCCGAGCACCAGGAAGTCCGTTCCAAGCCCGAATGCGGAGGACATCGTGTCAGGAAAATCCCGTACTGTCGCGTCCATGACTTCTCAATAATTGTGCCATTTCATGTCGGCCCCGAGATGACATAAAAGGCTAAAACTCACTGACGCATATCCATGATACTGCCGACAGCACTAACACGTGAGTGGATACACATTGAGGAGGGTCGACTGAATCGACGATCCAACCGCGTCTACGGGTTGACGTGAAGCATGTTCTCCTGGTCAAACCAATCTCGAGAGGAACCATACCATGTACAGCGACACTGCTCTGCAGAAGAACGTCATCGAAGAATTAGCGTGGGATCCTGCCCTGACCGCGACGGAAATCGGCGTCGCAGCCAAGGGCGGCGTTGTTACGCTCTCCGGTAAGGTGCATACGTACAGCCAGAAGTACGCGGCTGAGAAGGCCGTGCACCGCATCATAGGCGTCAAGGCACTCGCCGATGATCTGGAAGTGCATTTGTTGCCGGAGCACAAGCGCAGTGAAACCGATATCGCGCACGCCATTCTCAACGCGTTCGCGTGGAACGTTGCCGTTCCAGACGACAAGATTCAAGTTGATGTTGAAGACGGTTGGGTTACACTTCGTGGTCAGGTCGATTGGGACTATCAGCGGCGTGCTGCTGAAAACTCGATTCGGTCACTCACAGGCGTACGCGGCGTCTCCAACATGATTGTGGTGGCGCCACGCGTGTCAGTCGGCGACGTCAAAGGGAAGATCGAATCCGCGCTCAAGCGGCATGCAGAAGTCGACGCGAAGGGTGTTCAGGTCTCCGCCAGCGATGGGAAGGTGGTACTCCGCGGAGCAGTTCAGTCGTGGGCTGAACGCAACGACGTGGAGCGTGCCGCATGGGCGGCACCAGGCGTCCGCCATGTCGAAGACCTTCTTGCAATTGGGGCTGCATGACATGCGTATACAGAGCGGCACTATCGACGGAGCGTCCCGCTCGGTGTCAATCAAAGAGCCCGGAGACCTCATCCACTGCGAACGCAATACACTGATGATGAGCAACCCTGCAATGGAACCCCAACCTGCGGACGAGACCGTTTCACGTATCCCTGACGACGCGGGTCGTCCGATTCTAGTCGCGACAGACGGACATCCGCGCGCAGACACGGCATTGATCGCGGCTGCATTCCTCGCCGGACGTGTCGGCGCAAATGTGCAGCTGTTCTCTGTAGTGGAGGGTTCTACGCCAACATACCTGGAGCGCGACAAGACGTCCGCGTCGCCGCATGAAATAAGTGAACTTCGAAAACCGTGCCGTACGCAGGAGCAAATGCGAGAGGACATTGACCTGCGTCGCGCTGGCGTCGCGACGCAGGTCGCACTCACTGTCGGCGAAGCAGCAGATTGGCCAATAACTGTCCGCGGCGGGCCGCTTGACCAGACGAGTGAGGAAATCGTGACGGGGAGTCATGCACAATTGTTGGTCATCGGGCAGTGCCTGGCGCATCGTTTCGATACGCAGCCGGGTACCTGTCACGGGACACACGTATTGATGCGGCGTGCGATCCCTATTTACATCGCGGCTCCAACGCTTCGCGGTATTCCGCGTCGTGTTGTGATCGCGATGGACTTCAGCATGGCGGGTATTCGCGCTGCACACCTCGTCCGCCGCCTTAGCGCCGTGGACGCCAGCGTGTACTTGGTTCATGTCGTTCCGAAAGACTCCGCACATGAGCTGGAAGAGCGCCGCCGCCGATTGCAGGGCATTGGGCGATCGCTTTGCGAGGGGTCTGACGTTCACGTCGAGCCAATTTTACTACTTGGCGATGCGGCGCGGGAAACTCTCGGCTTTGCCCATGGTATTGGGGCAGACATCATTACTTGCGGTACCTCGAGGCTCCCCTTCTTGCCCAGCACATATCCTTATCCGCCATTGCTTGGTCGCGTAACACGAGATCTCATCGGACAGGCCTCGTGTTCCATGTTGATCGCTCCGCACGTTTCGGATGTGTAACATGATTCACTCGCAGAACCCATGAACACACAACTTGTACCGCGAGTTGGGTTGACGGATGCGGAGAAACTCGCTCAGGATATTCCAGTATCGCTTCAACACGTCGTTGTCATGTGTGACGGTACTCCGAGTGGCGACAGCGCGCTGCGTCTCGCCGATGCGATTTCACAAGGCACCGGTGCCAGTGTTCGGGCTGTCACATGGCTACCCGTTGGATATGCGCTCGATGGTGAAGCACCGATTGAGAAGTTTCTTGCGTCTGTCACACAGCAACTCTATCGGACCACAACAAGAATTGGCTTCTGGAGGCTTGAGTTGTTGGCGGGACGTATCGATCAGCAACTTGCCCAGTTGTGTTCCCTGGAGATGGCCGCGCTCCTCATCGTCCCCGGATCCGGGAGCGTCGGGAGCTCAGTATCACAGTGGACTCTCACGACCGGAATCCCTGTAGCCTGCGTCGCGGGGAAGACTGCGCGCTGCGCCGAGCAGGTCATCCTCTACACGCGCGCCGATGCCAGAAGCCAGCACCATGCCCATTTCATGGCAACAATCATCACAGCTGCGCACACGATGAGCATGGCGCATCGCACATTTCCCGATCGATATACAAAACGTCCGTGTCACTATGTGCAGGTCCAAGTCGTGCCGATGGAGCCAGCCTATTTCGTCGCTGCCCACTCTTCGTCGAATAACTTGAGCTTGACTGCGAGCTGAATGTATTCCGCTCGGTGTGACACGCCGAGTTTTTCGTGAATGCGTTGCTTGTACGTCTCAACCGTCTTGGCACTGATGTTCAACTTGTGGCCGATCTCCGGACCCGAGTACCCACGTGCAACGTGGCGAAAGACGAGGCCTTCCCGTTCGCTGAGTGTCGCGAATCGTTGCTGATCGGCGTGTCGTGGCTCTTTGTGCATGAGTTGTTGGACAACCATGCGGGCGGCGGTCGGTCGCAGATAGACGTCCCCGTACGCAACTGCCCGGATGGCATCGACGAGCTCACGGTCTGCCGCAGTCTTGACCAGGTACCCGGCGGCGCCAGCTTCGAGCGCAGGCGACAGATGCTCGGCTTCTTCATGCATCGTCAGGATGAGAACTTTGGTTGGTCCCAGCCGGCTGACGATTTCCCTGGTCGCCTCCGTGCCGTCTCCCCCAGCCATATCCAGGTCCATCACAACGACATCGGGGTGAAACTGCTCCACAAGTCTGACTGCTTCGCGTCCATGTTTTGCCTCCGCCACTACTTCGATATCGGGAGCTTTGCTCAGAATGGTCTTTAACCCCGTGCGTACAACGGCGTGGTCGTCAGCCAATACAACACGGATCAGATCGAGCGTCATGATGCCTCTTACCTTTTTGGGAAGCTGGCTACCCGACGAACATAGTATCCTCAAGAGGCATCGGTGTCAGCAAATTGGATGACACGACCAACTGTACTGGGCGGCAATTGGGGTAGATTTCCGGTCATGTCCTCGCGTAAAGGAGATTCCGTATCGGACGCCTTTCGGGGCCTGTTTGGGCGCTCAGATCAATATGCGCTCCTCGTAATTCCAGATCATACAGTTCTAGAGGGAACTACCGCGGCTCGCCGTCTGTTTGGGCTAGAAGAGGCAGGGATCGTTCCTGTACCAGAGTTTCCATCGACGGTCGCAAAGGCCATTGACGAAGCCTTTCAGGGCAACGCTGTGCGACTCGAGCTTGTCGCTCCCACACCTGATGGTGAGCGCACTTTCGACGTGACAGTGCAACCAGTGGGGGCACAATCGGTAGTGGAGAAAGTTCTACTACTGGCAGTCGCCAACTGCTTACCGCGCTCGCGGCGCGACCAGGAGAGCGAGCTTCTGGTGCGAATCGCACTTGCCGTCAGTCAAACAGACGATGTGTCACTCGCTGTCGAGCAAACACTTCGTCATATCTGCCAGGCGACTGGCTGGGTATTGGGAGAGGCCTGGGTGCTTCGGCCCGTGGAGGGCGGAGAGCCCGTGTTGGGGTATTGCGGTGAGTGGACAAGTGAGAAACGACTACTGCAGGCATTCACGGCTCAAGCTGCAGGACTACGCTTTCGCCGCGGCGAGGGAATTCCGGGGACAGCCTGGGGCGCGGGAGCTCCGGTGTGGGTCAGTGACTTGCGCACGTCTGGCATCTTCACGCGTAGGGCGCTCGCTGCTGCGGCGCGTCTTGAGGCCGCAGTCTCCATTCCTCTGGTGTACGCCGCCGATGATGAGATAGTTGCGATCCTGCAATTCTTTATGCGCGAGGTGCCAGCGGATAACGAGCAGCTGGTGCAGCTCGTGTCGGCGGTCGCGGCACCGCTCGCGCAATTACTACGTCAGAAACAAAGCGATGGAGCACACCGACTTGCGGAAGCGCGGTTCACCGGAATCGTATCGACTGCCTCCGATGCCATCATTTCGATCGATGGAAGCCGCCGAATCACCCTCTTTAACTGGGGCGCCGAACGGATCTTTGGGTATAGTGCCGCTGAAGCACTTGGGCAGCTAGTGGATATACTCTTGCCCGAAGAATTGCGAAGTCGTCATGCCGCGCACATCGTCGAGTTCGCCAGGTCATCTGATATCACTCGGCGAATGGGTGAGCGCTCTCGCATCGTTGGCCTGAGAAAGAACGGCGAAATCTTTCCTGCAGAAGGGTCTATCTCGCGACTTTCGTCTGGTGGCGAGTGGGTGTACACCGTAATCCTGCGCGATGTAAGCGAACGGATTCGGACCGAGGAGGAGCTGCGGGTGCTTGCCGAACGCATGCGGAAAGCGGCCGAGTCGCGCGACGAAGTCATGGCGCTCGTCTCGCACGATCTTCGCAATCCGTTGAGCACCATCTCGATGTGTTTGTCTGGATTACGCGATGACCCACCGCCGACACCAGACATGGCTAATGGTCTGGTCGTGCTCGCAGAGGAATCTGCGTTATTGATGTCGCGCATGATTCAAGACTTGCTCGACATTGCGAGTATTGACGCCGGGCGACTATCCATCGACCGTGTAAGGCAAACAATCGGCCCAACGCTTCGGCGAGCGGTCGATATGCATCGGTTGATCGGGATCGAACAAGGCATTTCCGTGGCGGCCGATGTGCCGTCGGAAATGGATCAGATCGCCGTGATGATCGACGGCGAGCGTATTGTACAGGTGCTCTCGAATTTGATTGGCAACGCCTGCAAATTCACGGATGCCGGCGGGAGTGTCGTCGTGAGCGCCGCCATGCTGCCAGATGCCGTCCAGGTTACCGTTCGAGACACCGGACGCGGGGTTCCGGTTGACGCCATTCCACATGTATTCGACCGGTTTTGGCATGCCCGTCGTGGGGCAGCTCAGCGATCGACAGGACTTGGGCTCGCAATTGCGCGAGGGATAATCGAGGCGCACGACGGCCGGATCTGGGTCGAGAGCACTGTTGGACAGGGAAGCGCCTTTCACTTCACAGTGCCATCTACTACGAACGCTGTCAGAGAATGGATGACAGATGACAGGAAAACCCCGCCCCAAAAATCGGTAGTACGCTGACATTCCAAGTGGCGCTCAAGGCATATGATGTACTCATCTCACATTGCCGGAGCATCATATGGTGCAGTCCCAGTCGTTCCAAAGTACGTCTTCAGCCACACTGTCGAAGGAGCGGAGAGCGCAGTTGCCGCCCGTGTTTCCGGTGCTCGTTGCCATCACGGCCGATACCGCCGCAAGCGCTGCCGTACGCATTACGCATGCGCTAGCGCAGGAATGTGGCGCTGTCCCGACTGTATTGCATGTGGTGCAGGAGGACATTGCAGAGAGTCCGGCCACAACGGGTGCCATGGGCAGCATTCCCGAGGCTGACCTCGACCCAGCCTATCGTACCGCGCAACTCCTCGCACTCGAGGAGCAAGTACATCGGACGTTAGGTGCACTGCCAGCCTGGCAGTATGATGTCGAGGTAGGAGCAACCGTCTCCACCATTGTGCAACGAGCCCATGAGCTCCGTGCCGAACTTGTCATTCTCGGCTTGCCACAGCACAATTTCTTTCGACGCGCATTTGTGCGTGATACGATGCAAGGCATCGCCGAGAACACGCAATCGGCAGTCCTTGCAGTCCGGCCAGAATTGACCCATCGCCCCGAATCGATCCTGGTGGCTGTCGATTTCAGTATAACCAGCTTACGGGCCGCGCATCTGGCGTGTCAACTTGTGGCACCCGGCGGGAGAATCATTCTCGTGTATGTCCAGCCAGATCTTCCGCCTGAGAGCAGCGCGGATTCAACACGCATGACGGCGGATGGCACCTCAACGCTCGAATCAGCACTTGCCTCTTTGATAGATGAATTGACTTGTTAGAAGACGGTGACCATCACGTCTATTATCGAGCACGGGAGTTCGATTCACGGTGTCAAGGAGGCTGCACTGCGTATGAACCCTGATGCCATCGCACTTGGCGCACGCCATCATTCCGCCGTTGACTGGTTCTTTGGCGACAGCGTCTCGACGGAACTCGTGAGCGAACGTCGATGGTCGCTCTTGTTGGTTCCAGAGTAGCGGGGCACATGGTATGATGTCTCGATATCAACGAAGGCGACTACGGAGATGCGTAGCGTTCATCAGCGCGGTCATGCTGACGGCGCACTCTCAGCTTCTCGCGCAGAGCGGTGTTCCGTCCAATTCTGTGACCGCCAACGCAGCATCAACAGCATTTCAGGTCGCGGTCCGACAGATGTTGGCGCGTCGTCAGCATCCAACCATGCGTTGGCCCCTGATTCGGGATGTGGCGGTATCAGTAGAGCAATTGTACGCCGCAAACGATTGGAAACCTCTCTGGTCGACCAATGAAGTGCCGACGTCGCTGGCCTTGAGTGTGATTCGTGTCCTTTTTGACGCCGATACGCGGGGGTTGGCGGCGACTGACTACGACGCGGCGATGCTTGCGCGGCCAGTCCGCGCGGTAACTCCTAATCCGTTTGACGGTGATACTACGACCGCGGTCTGGGACGTGGCGATGACTGCGGATGTGTTGCGGTTCGCGTACGCGCTTCGTTTTGGGCGCGTACCTGTGACAAGCATTTACCCAAGCCTGCACCTGCCCCGTGATACGGTCGATCTCACCGGGTTTGTCCAGGTCCTGCTTGATCATGCGAAAGCATTCCAGCGTCCTGATACGTCCCGGGGTGAGGCGCTTGATACGTGGGTGAGTGCGCAATTCGATACGCTCGAGCCACCCTGGACACACTATTGGCTATTACGTGAGACGTTAAAGCAGTATCAGGGGTATGCGGCTGGAGAAGAGCCGCTTCCCCCCGGCTTGACGCCGGCGCTCATCAATGTTCGCATTCGGCACATCGAGCTCGCATTGGAGCGGTGGCGATGGCTCCCGCAGACATTTACGACAGCGCCAGTCTTTATCAATATTCCAGCGTTCCGGCTTTACGCATTCGGATCACCATTGGATGATGGGGAATCGACGCTTGCGAACATGGATGTGGCCGTGGGCAACGCGTTTCGTACACGCACGCCAGTCTTTAGTGCGTTGATGCGAACGGTCATCTTCTCGCCATATTGGGACGTGCCTCGCAGTATTGCCATGAAGGAGACTCTTCCGAAAGCGCGACGTGATCCTGGATATATGGAGCGCTCGCACATGGAAGTTGTGAGTGTGCCGGAGAGTCGCATCCTTCCGTTGAGTCGAAGCGCGTTGGCCCGGGTCGTTGATGGAACCGCGCGTATTCGGCAGCGCCCAGGTGCCGATAACGCGTTGGGCGGGGTCAAATTTGTGTTTCCGAATGCCTACAACGTCTATTTGCACGATACGCCGGCCCAATCGGTATTCTTGCTGGCTCGACGAGATGTCAGTCACGGATGTATTCGCGTCGCTGAGCCAGCACGCTTGGCCGCCTTCGTTCTTCGGGATCAACCGGCGTGGACGCCGTCACGCATTGACGCCGCCATGCATGATACGCGTCCACAGGAGGTCACACTTACGACCCCGATTCCGGTGTTCATTGTCTACACCACTGTCATCGCTCGTGCTGATGGTGAAACATTGTTCTACGATGACATCTACGGACACGATCGTGTTCTGGCGGCTCGTCTAGCGATCGGGTATCCGTATCGATAGTACGACTACCATGCTGACACGATTCGAAAATAGGCCCCATGCGCTCGATGTCATTGGCGTTTCTGTTGCGTTCGGCGAGGTCTGCGTCATTGACAACGTGAGCTTTCATGTCGACGTGGGGAGCACGCTGGCAATCGTGGGTCGTAATGGCTCTGGAAAGACAGTGCTTCTCAAGGCGTTGATCGGAGCTGTTCGAGCATCGGGGACGATTCGGTGGGCACCGGAGACACGAATCGGTTATGTCCCGCAGAAACTCGATATCCAGCGTGATCTTCCACTGACAGGACGAGACTTCCTCAATGCCAAGGCGGATGTGGCTCGCGCTCCCGCCACCGATGCACAACGTGTTGCCGGATTGGTGAACCTGTCCCAGTCGATCGTCGATCAACCAATTGGTACACTTTCGGGTGGTCAATTTCAACGGCTCCTCTTGGCGTTCGCACTGGTCGGCACACCATCCGTGCTGCTCTTTGATGAGCCGACGGCTGGTGTCGACGAGCCTGAAGAGAAAAGCGTCTACGCCCTCATTCATCAACTGCAACAGAACGAAGGGTTGAGCGTCCTGGTTATTTCTCATGACATGACCCAAGTGCAGGCGAGTGCTGACCACATACTCTTCCTGTCACACCACGGATCGTATTTCGGGAAGACCGCCGACATGCTGAACTCCGAACGGCTCCAGGAGCTCCACGGACCAACTGTCGCCCATCTGCGGGAATGACATACGCGACTGGTCCTGGCGCCTTCCTGATACCACTTGGCATGGCCGCCGCAGCAGGGTTGATGGGGTCGATAGCTGTAATGCGTCGGATGGCGCTTGCCTCGGATGCCCTGTCGCACATCGCCCTGCCGGGAATTGCGATTGCATTACTTGTGCATGTCAATCCGTTCCTGGGTGGCCTCATCGCACTCGTGCTCGGTACGGTGTTGGTATGGGCCATTGAGTACAGAAGCCGTATTCCAACCGACGTAGTGGTTGGGGTGATTTTTTCCGCTGCTCTTGCCATGGGGAGTCTGTTAGCGTCCGGTGATGAACTGATCGAGGCGCTATTCGGTGCGCCAAATACGAGCGACTCGTTCAACCTCATTGGGCTCGGCGCAGCTTCTCTTGTGATCGTCTTTATCGTACGGTACAGGAGCCAACTTGTCATTCGGCTCGTTTCGCCCGATCTGGCACGTCCGGCCGGTATCAATGTGCCACGTCTTGATCTCTTGTACCTCCTCGCGTTTGCTCTCACAATTGCTCTAGGATTGCGTTATCTCGGCGTATTATTGATGGGCTCGCTCATCATCATTCCCGCGGCAACTGCCATGCGCCTTGGGACGAATCTCCGTACGATGCAGACGATCTCAGTCGCGATCGCCATGCTCGCCACACTCTCTGGAATGTTGCTTGCGCCCGTCCTTTGCCTTGCCGCTGGTCCGTTAGTCATCGTGATCGCGGCATCGATCTTCTTTCTGAGCCTTGCAGTACGTCGAGCGTAACGGACTCTGGCTGACAATCCTGTCGCATCGACTACGCTTCTGTCAGTCAATCCCTGACTCACTGTCGGTTCGACTACTGACTGTTGACAGGAGCTATTTCATGCATCGTTATGAGTAACCAATAAATCCACCGTTAGCACTAGCAAGAGGAGCGACCGCGTATGCCGAAATACATCATTGAACGCGATATCCCGGGCCTCGGTACGTTACCACAAAGCGATCTGCAACAGATCGCGGCCAAGTCCAATACCATTCTCCACAGTATGCAACAAAAGGGTCAAGACGTGCAATGGGTGCAAAGCTACGTCACGGGCGACAAAATGTATTGTGTCTACAACGCACCGAATGCAGAATCCATCAAAATGCACGCTGAACAGGGTGGCTTTCCCGCCAATAGAATCGAAGAGGTGAAACAGATCGTCGATCCAACCAGCGCGGAAGGACAGAAGACGTAATTGGAAGAGGGGCGATCCTGCGGCGCAATACGACGGTATGCACAGCAGATCAACTCAGCAGGACGCCTCCATCCACCACGACTAGTTCACCCGTCATGTACGCCGACGCATCGCTCGCCAGAAAAAGCGCGACTGTAGCGATGTCATCCGGCTCGCCTAAGCGGCCGAGTGGGATCCGTTCTTCGAATGTCTTGATGTTCTCACGCAGGTTCGCTGTTCCCATCGTCCTTTCCACGCCTTCTGTCCTGATACCGCCAGGCGCAATTGCATTGACGCGAACCCCCTTCTTCGCAACCTCGAGCGCCAGGTTCTTGGTGAATCCCCACACGCCGTGCTTGGACGCGTCGTACGCCGCCAAGCCGACCATACTTGGATGTACGGAATCAACCGACGCAATATTGATAATTACACCACTGCCAGCCGCCGCCATTGATCGCGCTGCTTCCCGATTGCACAGAAACATGCCGCGAAGGTTGACGGCCTGAATCTTGTCCCATAATGCGACGTCCATCTCGAGCACCGGCGTTTGCGGATAGATCCCAGCGTTGCTAACGAAAATGTCGAGTCGCGCGGTGCGGTCCAGGGTTGCACGGATAAGTGCTACGACATCCGCCTCGGAGCTGACGTCGGTTTTCACGAAGAATGTTTGCCGCTGTAATTTCGCCAGCTCGGCCACCTTGCGATTGCCTTCTGCCTCGTCCACGTCGGCGATGATCACCGTGGCACCTGCCTCAGCCAGGCGCTTCACAATGCCATAGCCGATCCCCATTGACCCGCCAGTGACGACCGCGGTCTTGCCAGTGAGATCGAACAGCTGCGCTATACTCCGATGTGACATTGCACGTTCCTCGCTGATTGTTAAGGTGTTGCCGTGCCAGACGGAGTCGGTGCCGACAACACGCGACGCGACGCAGCCAGAATCACATGGCGTTCCGCCATCGCGATGTTTCGCCGCGTATGCTCAATGGCATCCGGATTGACCGAGATCGAATCGATGCCCCACTCCACGAGCTGTGCCGCATATTCGGGATGTACTGACGGGGCTTGTCCACAAATCGAGCAGGTGAGCCCAAGCTCGTGTGCACGCGTGATGATCGCATGGATCGCGTCCAGCACGGCGCGATCGCGCTCATCGTAGAAGGGTGTCAATGTCTCGCTGTCCCGATCTACGCCGAGAACCAGCTGCGTCAGATCGTTAGAGCCAATCGAGACGCCGGTAACCCCTGCGAGTGCATAGACGTCCATCCAGCTCACGACCGACGGAACCTCGGCCATGATCCAGAGTTGCAGCTGCCGGTCCTGGCCGAGCGGACTTGCATCGATCAGTTTGCGACATGCCTCGATTTCCCATCCGGAGCGCACGAATGGAAGCATGAGATGCAGGTTGTGGAACCCCTCACGTACCTTCGCCAGAGCACGCAGCTCGAGGGCAAGGAGATCTGGCTCACGAGTGTACCGGAAGCAGCCGCGATACCCGATCATGGGGTTCTCCTCGGTTGGCTCGTGCGCAGCGCCACCGACCAGCCTTCGAAACTCGTTCGACCGGAAGTCCATCGCCCGATAGATGACCGGACGCGGATCGAACGCAGATGCGAAGATCTGGAGCTTCTCCGCCATGCGCCGCACGAAATCTTCTCCCCCGCCACGTGCAAGCATCTCGCGGGGGTGCACTCCATCGAGCGCTGAGAGCATCATGAATTCCGCGCGTAACAGACCCACGCCGTCAACATCCCGCAGTGCGATTTCTGCGGCGCGCTCCGGCTCGGCAAGATTCACATACAGCCGCGTGGCCGTGACTGGGGATGTAGATATCGTATCTGGCTGGACGCCCCGCTGACGAATCGGTGGTGCAGATTCTGACGCCCCTGATGTTGTGCTGGATGGCATTGGACCAGCGACGACAGTCCCATCGTGTCCGTTGACACTGACCACCATCCCATTGTGTAATGTCTGCGTCGCCGTTCGCGCGCCCACGATGCAGGGGATCCCAAGCTCTCGGGAAACAATCGCAGCGTGTGAGGTCATCCCACCGGCATCAGTGATGATAGCTGCGGCGCGCCGCATCAGCGGTACCCAATCGGGGGACGTCATTCGCGTGACGAGAATCTCTCCTGAGCGCAACGACGCGGACTCGCTCACCGTTGCCAGGATACGCACAGGACCCGTGGCGAGTCCCGGACTCGCCCCGAGTCCATGGAGAATCGGCGCTGCAGAAGCCGGCGCTGCAGAAGCTCCTGGAGTGACCGCGTCAACGACTATGCCGTCCGGCGCCGCCACCGCTGTTGGAGAGAGGCTTCTCGAAGACAGCGTTGTGATCGGGCGTGTCTGTGTCAGATAGATGTGGCCCTCAGCCACAGCGAACTCCATGTCTTGCGGCGCGCCGTAATGCGTTTCGCTCTTGCGCGCGAGCTCAGCGAGGGTAGCGATCTCTGCGTCACTCAGGACCGGTGCGTCAGCACGCGGATCTGATGTGAGGTCGACACGGCGCGTTCCTCCGGCTGACGTCAGTTCGATGAGAAAGTCTTTCCGCTGTGTGCTCCTCTCGAGCACTGCACCGGTCACCTTGTCTACCAGATAGTGATCGGGCGTGACCTGGCCGCCGACGACCACTTCTCCAATTCCCCACGCCGCTTCGATGACAAGATGACGGTCGTCTCGCGTCGCTGGGTCGACGGTAAAGAGCACTCCTGATTTCTCGGATGGAATCATCTGCTGTACGATGACCGCGACCGGCATCTCGCTCGCCATCTGGCGAGTCAATCGATAGTAGAGCACACGTGCGCCGAAGGTCGACGCCCAGCAGACACGCACGGCATCGAGGAGCGACGGCAGGCCGCGCACTCCGAGAACGCTCTCGAACATGCCAGCGAAGGAAAACTCCGTCGTATCTTCCGCTGTAGCGGATGAGCGAACGGCAACCAGAGCGTTCGATTTATCACCATCGGCGACGACGCCGAGCTGTGTGTACGCGGTCGCTATTGCCTCGGAAAGGTTCTGCGGCACATCGCCATGCAGGATCAGATCGCGGAGTTGCGCCGCTACATGCTGCAGTGCGGATGGATCATCCACAGGTACATTTCGAAGGAGCGCGTCAATCTGGTGGCCCACCCCAGTCGTTGTTCGGAAATGATCATATCCGTCGACCGTGATGACGAAGCCGGAAGGAACGGGAAGTCCGATGTGCAGCATCTCGCCGAGATTCGCACCTTTCCCTCCGACCGTCGAAATGTCTGCATGCGTGATATCGGTCAGATTACGGATTAACCGGTTGGTATCCGGACCCTTTGTAACCGGCGTTTGAGGTGCCGCTGCCTCGAACAGAGTATTCGTCGACATGGATTGTCTCCAACAGATGGATACGAGCGAACTTACGATCCTGTCTGTACGATCATAGACTCGTGCAGAGCGCAAGTCTGTCGGTCACAGGCCCCGATTTTGCCGGGCAATCCCTGACAACGATTCGCGTTCGCAATAGCCATCATCATCCTCACGCATGCTGAAGAACCGTGAACCGGGCCGTCGTTACAGCGTCGCCGTCAGCGCATGGCGTCGTTGCCACGCGGGACGCTCTGCCCCAGATCCACTGCGATCATCGTCATTGACAGTCACATACCGGGGCAACGTGTACGCGACCGGGTCGGGAGTCTCAGGGATGTCGCGTCTCGCCTGTTGGTCCAGTGTGGTCACGGTCGCAGCACGATAGGCAGAAGGCGGGGACATCCACGATCGCGCCCGCGGGCCGTCGTGTGTGATATACGAGTCAGGGACCTGGGTCGGATGATTGATGATTGTTGGCATCGAATGCTAAATCGCGGAACGAAGATGTGACCGGCACGGGGCAACTACCGTACAATAGGAGGCGCGCAATGCCGGCGCTGTCGGTGATATCCGGTTCAGCACGTCAGTCCTTTACATAGGACTCGTCCGGTACTTACCGGACATCGCGCGATCGGTCGGTACGAAGCCAGTAATCGGCCGACTCTCGTTAGGGCCTGGCGATTCACATCCTGGTGCCAGCCATTTTCCGGACACGCTATCCGGGTGATCGCCGGATGGCGAGATCTGCCACGTTCGCCAAATTTCATGGCATAGCCGTACCGCGCAATTTCCCCGTTGCCTGAGTTTCCCATGGTGATTCGAGCGCATGCCCATTTCAGCTATGCCCATCTTGCCTTTGTGGTAGCACTGGGCGCGGGCCTGCTGGCCTGCAATCGTCCCGAGACACAGAGCGAAGTCACGCGGCAAGGTGATGATGTGCTTGCCACAGGACCTGCACCACACATCGTCGACAGCGTGCCAGGTGACGTCATGTTCGCAGGCCGCGAGCTCCGGTTTGAAGGAATGGTTGGTGGTGACTATCTCGGGATGGGGGGAACACAGAACATTGGTGGACGCGTCCATGGTGCGCTCCGCGCCGCGGGGAGCCAAATCCGCCTGGCGGCCGCTGTTGATCGGAACGCAACTGTTGCTGGGTGGACTGTCGAGGTAGATCGAATTGGTGTCATTGGCGGGAACGCGTACTTCGCCGGCAACAAGGTCCATATCGATGGTGCGGTGCGTGGGGGATTATTCGTCTCTGGCGGTACTGTTGTTCTTAATGGGCCCGTCGGTGGGAACGTGCAGGTAACAGCTGGAGACCTCTTTGTAGGGCCACACGCGGTCATCGCAGGTGAGTTACGCTATCGTGTGCCGAATGGCAGGGTCCATATAGATCCGCTCGCGCATGTGACTGGGGCGGTGACTGCGCTCCCGGCTCCAGCAGCCCGCGGAGCCGCGTACGTCTTCGGTCTGCTCTGGATGTTCGGTTTCCTCATCGCAGGGGGCGTTGTTGTGGCTCTGCTTCCCCGACTGATGGTCGACGCCGCGGAGTTAGTGCGAGAGCTGCCAGGTCGGTCCGCGCTTATTGGGCTCGGGTGGATCGTGCTGGTTCCAATCGCAATTGCCATCGTAGCATGCACCGTCATTGGTTTACCTCTGGCGCTACTGACTGGCGTCGTCTATGGCGTGCTGATCTACATTGGTCGTGTGATGGTGGCGATCTGGCTCGGCAAGACTGTGCTCGGTCCACGGACTCGCGAAGGGCGTTCCGGCGCACTCGTGAGTTTTGGTCTCGGTGGGCTCGTGTTGCTGTTGCTTCAGATGATACCGGTCGTTGGTCCCATCGCGATGTGCGTTGCAACCATTGTTGGGCTTGGCGCATTGATCCTTCGAGTGCACCGGTTACGCTGGACGGTCGCTGGCACGACGTTCATATGACGCGATGCGGCCACTCGTCAACAATCGCGATGGGGGAAGTTAGCCATGCATGACGATCCCACGGATCCGGATATGCATCCACGCCATCAGCATCGTACTCCTGCTGAGATTGCTGCGGATGAAGCGCGGGGGCTTGAACCACTCCTCTCCCATAGTCCGCCCTCCGAAACGATTCCACCTGGCGAATTAGCTCGCCCTGGTTCACAACCCAAGCATTGCGAGAACAGCGATCGCGATGAAAAGGTCATACACCCGCGCGGGAAAGCCAAGGGCAGGCGCTGAGGCACCGTGACTGAGCGGAGAGGGGAAGATCGTTCGCCTGCGCGGCAAAGACTCTGGTATCAGGGTCCCTGCTGAGAAGCCGAGTCATATCTTGGCAGTCGGTCAACGATCGTTTGGAATCCTATCCGTGCTTGAAACACGGGAATTCACACGGGAATTCGCCCTTGACGTGCACCGCTGTTGGGTGCTATTTATCCCGTCATGATGTTCGGCCTGTTCACCGCCAAGCGAAACTGTATGCACAATTGGGACTCCAATTGTGCTCGCAGGAGCGTGCGACGTTTGGGAGGACATCGGCTCAGCTAGGTAGGACGAGCCTCTGAACCCTCCAGTGTGTGTGGGAGGGAGCTGAAGAAATTCAAGCGTCTTCTCTCTGAGAAGGCGCTTTTTGTTTGTGTCACAAGTTTGGGGTGTAGCTGAGCTGGCAAAGCACCGGACTGTTAATCCGGAGATCGCAGGTTCGAATCCTGCCGCCCCAGTCTGTCGCGTATTTACGTATTCGCCCGTCGCGTCCAAACTCACACGATCTCTGCGAGTCGCCCGGGGCGAGTACGACGCGGGTTGGGATCAAGTAATACCGATCCGCATTGGCGACGGCATCCTTCGGGTACGCGGGGATCCTCCGCGGGCCGCTTGTTTAATATTTTTCACCCCATTCGTTAAGGAGTCGTCATGCGCGCCCGGAACATCCTTGAGACCATTGGCAACACTCCGCATGTGCGTATCAACCGGCTGTTCGACCCCAGGGTCGAAGTTTGGATGAAGCTTGAGCGCGCGAATCCGGGTGCGAGCATCAAGGACCGGATCGGCGTGGCGATGATCGAAGACGCCGAGCGGCGCGGACTGCTCAATAAAGACTCTGTGATCATCGAAGCTACCTCTGGAAACACTGGGATCGGTCTGGCCATGGCCGCCGCGGTGAAGGGGTACCGGCTCATTCTAGTTATGCCGGACTCATTCTCCATCGAGCGTCGCCGGATCCTGGTTGCGTACGGTGCCCAGCTCGAGCTGACGCCGCGTGCGGAGGGGATCATCGGTGCGATCAACCGTGCACAGGCGATCGCCGCAGAGACGCCCGGCGCATGGATTCCCCAGCAGTTCGAGAACCCCGCGAACATCGAAGCGCACAGGCGCACCACGGCTCAGGAGATCCTGAACGATTTTCCTGAGGGGATCGACTATCTGATCACCGGAGTGGGAACCGGCGGACACATCACCGGCGTGAGCGAGGAGCTGAAGCAGCACTTTCCGTCGCTGAAGACGTACGCGGTGGAGCCGGAGAAATCGACTGTGATTGAAGGAGGAACGCACACGCCGCACAAGCTCCAGGGAATCGGCACGGGACTTATTCCAGTGAACCTTCACGTGGCCACGCTCGACGGTACTATCGCCGTGTCGGAGGAAGACGCGTTCGAATTCGCGCGTCGCGCCGCGCGCGAGGAGGGAATCTTCGTCGGTACGTCGTCTGGCGCGTCACTGGCCGCGGTCGCCAAGAAGCTCCCCGAGATCCCCGATGGTAGCCGCGTCCTCACGTTCTGCTACGACACCGGCGAGCGATATCTCTCCGTCGAGGGGCTCTTCCCAGCGTGATCGTCGCTTGAACCGGACGGGACGAGACGTTGGCCGTATCGCTGGATGCAGCATCCAAGGCACATAGGCGAGTCTCTCGGGATCGATGTGCGCGTGCTGGCGCGCTCAGGCCACCGGTCTCCGACAGTAACAACCGTTACACTTCCGGACGACTTGCCCAGTAGCACCGTCGTGCAAGCTGTCCAGGAGCGAGGAATCACGATCGGAGCGGGTTACGGCAAGTTGCAGGGGTCCAGCATACGCATAGGACATATGGGTGATCACACCGCAGTCACCCTGGACAATTGCCTCCACGCATGTACAGCCGTACTTGCGGCCGTCCGTGGATAATTAAACCTTCCACCCTAGTCCGAGCCTTAACCGACGCCAGCCTATTTGCGGTTAAAGAACTGAATATTGCGGTCGAGGCTTAATGCAGCCGCTATGGACTGGTGGCAAAGTAAAGCGCGTCCGCAGTGCGAAAATGCGGCCTGAAATAGTGCGAATCCGACGAAAGTCGCGGCCAGGATGTACACCCCTCCCGTCAGCGGCCGTAGACCAGCCAGCACGATTCAACTCTACAAACCGTTCACCTCTGCAACCGGCGGTATGGCATTGCTCCACCTGGCGGAAAGGCAGTCTCTCTCGAGAAAGCTCCCGCTGCTGATTTCGGGGCTGCTGGTTACAGTGATCGTTCTCTTTGCTTTCATCGCCTACCATCAGATTGCCGATGCACTGATGGCCACAACCTCGGCGAGGATGTCCGGTACCGCAAAGTTGCTCGCCGGTGCCTTGGACGAATCGGCGCGTCGCGTGGTGTTGGAGGCGGAAGGCGCCGCCAGAGATACGGCGGTGCAGCGGTATGTCGTAGCAAATGACGTGGCCCTCCGCCCGGCTGCGCTGGTCGCGCTCGGGCGCCGTGCTGTTACCACGCCCCAGATAATAGGGGCGGAGCTACTTGACCGTTCGGGGAAGCGTCTTCTCTGGATTGACGGTCCGGCGACCGATAGTGTGCCAGCCATTCGCGGTGGCCGCTCTGATTCAGCTGTCAGATCGCGCTCTACGGCGATCGGTCCGTTTGTCACTGAGCACGGTGTCATCTCTTATGATGTCGCCGCGCCAATAGTGCTTAATTCGCGCGACACGGCCGCATACCTCGTTCAATACAGAGAGGTTCCCGCCGGCCAGGGCGCCGCTCTGATCAGTGGATTGATATCGGCGAAAGCGGTCGTATTGTTCGGAAACCGGCAAGGCGGATTCTGGACTGACTTCTCATCGACTGTCCAAGAAGGGCCCCCTCCGGTCGATGGTGATCAACACACGGGGCACTACAACGCGTCGTATACCGCGCGCGACGGGGTCGCATGGACGGGAACGGTAGCGCGGGTTGGGCTCGCTCCGTGGCAGGTGTGGACAGGTGTTCCCGTCAGCACGGCATTGGCACCGGCGCAGGCATTCCTCCGCGAGATCATGCTGGCCGCCGCAATGCTCGTCCTGATCGGCGGGCTCGCCGCTTTTGTCCTTGGCCGTCAGGTAATCGCTCCGTTACGAGAGGTCACGATCGCGGCGGAGGGAATTGCGGCCGGCGATTACTCGCGTCGAGTGAAGACATCACGTAAAGACGAGATCGGAATTCTTGCCGCTTCGTTTAATAGCATGGCGCGCCAGATAGAGGACTCTCGGAGCGATATGGAAGGTCGAGTGGCTCAGCGCACCATGGAACTCAAGAGCGCTCTCGAAGAACTGCATGAAACGCAGGAAACGCTAGTGCGCCGAGAGAAGCTCGTGATTCTGGGCCAGCTCGCTGGAGGCGTGGGGCACGAGTTACGAAATCCTCTGGGTGTCATGACGAACGCTATTTACTACCTGTCTGTCGTACTCAAGGACGCTCCGGAGAGTGTCAGGGAATACCTCAGCATTCTCCAGACACAAGTAGGACTCTCGGAGAAGATCGTAGGTGACCTGCTCGACTTTGCTCGAGTCAAGCAACCGAAGACCGAAACAGTTTCTGTGCTCGCGCTGGTTGAAGAGGAGCTAACGCGGATCGGACGGCTCGATGGGATAACAGTGACCCGTGATTTTCCGCCCGACCTCCCGCCGGTATGCGTTGACCGTATTCAGATGGGACAAGTCGTGCTAAATCTGATCAGCAATGCTCAACAGGCGATGGATGGAAAGGGTGGCAAGCAAGAGTTGACGCTACGCGCGCGCGCCGATCGTGACGGTGTCGTCACCTTGGACGTGAGCGATACCGGGATCGGCATTGCATCAGAACAGCTCACAAAAATCTTCGATCCTCTCTATACGACCAAGGCGCGAGGGATCGGGCTCGGACTATCGGTCTCGCGTACGCTTGCTCAAGCCAACGGCGCCGAAATACGCGCCAGAAGCGAGCTGGGCGTAGGCTCGACGATGACTATTCACTTTGGTGCAGCGGGAGAGACGGCAGCATGACACGACGAATTCTCGTAGTTGACGACGATCGTCAAATGGTGCGGACGCTCTCAGACATCGTGAGCCTGCATGGCTGGACAGTGGATAGCGCTTACAGCGGCGAAGCAGCGATCGAGGCAGTAGGGCGGCAGGATTACGACGCAGTGCTGATGGATGTCCGGATGGCCGGCATAAATGGCGTCGAGGCTTTCAAGGCGATGAAGACTATTCGTCGTGGCATCAAGGTAATCCTGATGACTGCCTATAGTGCTGTGGAAATCATCGCGGAAGCGGAGCGAGAAGGCGCACTGCGCGTGCTGGCGAAGCCAGTCGTGCTGCCGACCCTGTTCGAGATGTTGGACCAGATGACGCAGGGGCTGAAACCGGTACTGCTAGTGGCGGATGATGCTGACTTTCTCTCTGTTTTACATACGGCACTCGAAGAGAGCAACTACGCGTGGCTCGAAGCGACGAGCTTGAGCGAGGCGCTCACGGCGTTGGAGGAACAGGCGCCGCTTATCGTGGTCCTGGATCAATGCGTGAATGGCGTAACGCTCGGTGAGTCGGTGCTTGCCATCAAGCGAGTGAGTCCGGGAGTAGCACTCATACTATGCGAGGGTGAATCCAATAATGGCGACCAAAAGCAGACCGAACCACCGCCTGCACTGATCTACGCAACTCTGCATAAACCGTTTCCACCTGGAAAACTGATTGATATGCTGGAGAGTATCCTTGAGCGCTAAGTCTCCCGAGTCTCTTTCCGTCCTTATCGTCGACGACGATGTGCAGTTGCTCAAAACGACGGCCGACATATTACGCATGCATGGCTACACACCAATTCCGGCAGCTTCCGGACTGGCTGCGCTGAAAGTGTCGAGCACGTTGGGCAACTCTCCCTGCATAGCCCTCGTCGATCTTCAGTTGCCGGACATGGACGGCATTGAACTCGTCGCTCGTCTTCGCGCGCTATCATCGGTGACAGAGGTCGTGATCCTGACCGGAAACGCCACGATGGAAAGCGCTCTTAGCGCGCTGCGTGAGGAGAGCTACGATTATCTCATCAAGCCGGTAGCGCCGGATTATCTGATGGCGACGATCGACCGCGCCGGGGAGCGATCGCAACGACGCTTTGCCGAGGCTGGACGACGGGAGAGCGAGGAGCGCCTGCGACTCATCTTCGACCACGTGAGCGACGCCCTGTTTATCGCAAATGACGCGGGGTGCATCCTGGACGCGAATCCGGCGGCTTGTGAGCTTACGGGAATGTCGGTGGAGGAGTTGCGGCTCGTCCCCTTAGAGAAAGTTCTTCCAGAGAGTATCAAGCCGGTCGGATCTAGCGACAATCCTGGGCGTCATCCATCAAGAGGAAGTACAACTGATGGACGCGTACTGGATGTGCAAGCTGCGGTATTCGCGCCTGGCGTCCTCGTGTACACAGTTCGTGATCTCACGAAACAACGACGCCTGGAGGATCAGCTTGGGCAGTCTCAAAAGATGGACGCAGTGGGGCAGCTCGCCGGCGGGGTCGCACACGATTTCAACAATCTGCTCACTGTCATCCTCAGCTACAGCGCTCTTCTACAAGAAGATCTGGCGCCTGACGACCCCCGTTCAGCCGACATCCAACAGATTTCTGCGGCCGCGACACGCGGCTCAGCCTTGACTCAGCAACTTCTCACGTTCAGCCGGAAACAGGTCGTACAGTTGCGGGCGACCGACGTGAATATTGTCGTGCGTGAGGTTGAAAAGATACTGCGCCGGCTTATCGGAGAGGACATCGAGCTGGTGACGACGTTGGAATCCGACCCGTGGCCGATAAGCGGAGATAACGGGCAGTTCGAGCAGGTACTCATTAACCTTGCCGTCAATGCGCGTGACGCGATGCCGAATGGCGGTCGCATCCAGATTGAAACTGCAAATGTCGAGTTTCCAGCAGATGGTGGAGCTGATGGAGTGCAAGACGAGGTGGCTGCCAGGGAGTACGTGATGCTCGCCGTGACGGACACCGGTGTCGGGATGACCAGAGAAACACAGCAACGCGTCTTCGAACCCTTCTTCACGACCAAGAATCTAGGGAAAGGAACGGGACTTGGTCTCTCCACGGTGTACGGGATTGTGACACAGTCTGGCGGCACTGTCGCCATTGAATCGGAGCCGGGCCACGGAGCGACGTTCAGAATCTATTTCCCCCGACTCGTCGATAAAAGTGCAGCGATATCTGTACAAGAAACGATTCGGCCGTCGTTGCATGGGGCCGAAACCATATTGGTAGTTGAAGATGATCCAGCGTTGCGCGGATTGACGGCGCGGATCCTTCAGGCGAGTGGGTACAAGGTATTAACTGCCAGCAACGGCGTAGAGGCTCTGGAGGTGGCGATGGCCTACTCCGGACCGATCGACATGGTAGCGACCGATGTGATAATGCCGGAGATGGGCGGTCGCGCACTCGTCGAGAGACTGATGGAGACGCACGAAGATATAAAGGTTCTGTTTATGTCGGGCTACACGAGCGACGAAGTGATCCGTCTGGGCGTGCTCGATGGACGGACGGCGTTCCTTCAGAAGCCGTTTGCACCGAACCGATTCGCCAGCGTCGTGCGCGATGTGCTTGACCGGCCGCTTGTCGCGTTGTCACTAGCGTAGGACTGGCCTCAAGCGACATGTCATGGACGGCGAATTTCTGCATTGAGTTACGCAGCCGTTGCGATCGACGGGCCCCCGGCTTGGACAGCGGCGTGCCTCGCGACACTCACGTAGTGTGTGACTCAATAGCGCTGAGAGCGTCTTTTATAGTATGCATCATTGTCGCGGTCTTTGCTAAGATCAATAATGCTCTCTGATCACACCCGCCCGTCGATACCACGACCCCCCGTCCTCTGCGTCGATGACGATCCAGACGTATTAGTCGCCGTAAGGCGCGCTTTGCGAAACGATTTCGACGTTACCGCGATGCTTGGCGGTCTGGAAGGCTTGAACGCAGTATGGAAGGCGGAAACACCGTTCCACGTGATCCTGTCAGACCTGCGAATGCCGGCGATGAGCGGGTTGGGATTGCTACAATGCGTTCGAGACGCTGCGCCCGATACAGTGCGTATTCTTCTCACCGCCTACTCCGAGACCGCTGCTGCGGTTGCTGCTGTCAACGCTGCAAAGGTGTACTTGTTTCTTAGCAAGCCATTCGACCCAGCAGAACTGGTCGCGGCTGTGAGAGCCGGGTGTCAGCACTATCAGGAGGTCATTGCAGCCCGCCAGCATCCGCCACGCCACGAGTCGAAGCGCTAATCAAACGACTGAAACGGCCGAAACGGGCTACGACCTGTAGCAGACGGAGACCTCTGCGTCCAACAGCGCGTTGTTCCAAACATATCGCAGGCGATTTATCAGCGCTGGCCCTACCTCCTGCCCCGCCGCCGCAAGCAACAGCCCTTGCGGGCCACGGACGTCCGCGAAAAATATCATTCCTTCTCGAACGTCACGAAGGCGAACACGCCACGCATTTGCTTCGGGCATGCATCCCACGGCACGACTTAGTGCATTCAACACTTCCGGGTCATAGACGCCTTCCCTGGCAGCCAGGCTGCTTAACGCACTTGTCTCCGACATGCCTCCAGCGAGCAGCCAATCGAGATCGCTGGCGGCCTTGAGCATCCGCGCGCCGAGTGGAATCATCGCACCGACTCTTGCGCCGAGGTTCGGTCCAGGGCCATCGAACGATGCGCTGTATGGCGCAGCGTAGGGTGTATTCTGGTGTGTCAGAATATTACGGACCGCATCCAGGCGCGGGAGTTCGGCGACGAATGATGCTGCGGTCGCTGGCAACGCATCCACCATCGCTTGCTCGGACGCGTCAAGCTCTCCTCCGACATGCATCTTGAGGATCAAGTCCGACGGCAACGACACACACCCTAGTTGAGAGATGAGAGCGGCGACCTCGACCTCCCAGCGATCGGCGACATCGAGCGCGTCTGCGATCTGACCGACGTACCTCTTTAACCGCATGGCGCGTGCGAACGCAGAGGGACTGGCGACTGCCAGCACTTCCGTGAGCGCTTTTACCGAACCACGAAGAGTTTGCTCGAGTAGGACGCGTTCACTCTCGACCAGACGGTACTGCTCGACGGCGGCGGCGACGGCGGTAATCAATACATCCGGAGCGCATGGCTTTACAAGAAACCGGAAGACGGATCCTTCGTTCACGGCCTCGACGGCACACTCCATATCAGCGTTTCCGGTGAGTAACACGCGCATTGAATTAGGTGTCGCTTCTCGGGCGCGGCGCAATAACGCTATACCATCCATCCCCGGCATGGACAGATCCGAGATAATTACTGCAAACGGTGCTTCTGTTTGCTCGACTATTCCGATGGCATCGAATGGGTTCGATACCGCTTGTACATCAAAGCGGCCGAGCAGCACGCGCTGGAGGATCGCAAGAACATGCGGGTCGTCATCGACACAGAGCACGCGAGGAACGTTCCGAATCGTGTTGTGATCGCTCTGTCGCACCATTCCGCTATAGCCGGCCACGCTGTCGGTCTCTCGCAGTCGCGCCAGGGCATCCATAGGATTTTCGGTTTATTTATCTGGGAGGACAACCGTAATGACAACAGAGCGGCGATTGGCGTGTCGGCACCTCTTCGTGCCCGTGCCAGTTGTCGTGTCGTGGGCGCTGCGGGCGGTCCTCGACTATAGAAGAGTCTCGGCGGAGTCGAGTGGACTCTTGAATACGATCGCCTTACCTAGCGTTCGGTTGCCCGTCTGCGCTGCGCGATGAATCCAGCGCGGTCCGCACTGCGGATGCGAGATCACGCGAGGCAAACGGCTTTTGAATGAACGGAACCGCCGCCGACGCGATCCCTCGACGCACGACCTCGGCGTCGTTATATCCGGACATGAAGAGAGCTTTGAGACCAGGGCGCTTTTCCTGCAGCCGCCGTACGGCCTCGGCAGATGGCATGCCGGGCATTACGGCGTCGGAAATTACAAGGTGGATGACGGACGGGAACGCCGCCGACACCGAGAGCGCCTCTTGTCCGCTTGCTGCCTCCAGGACGACGTATCCGTGCCGCCTCAGAATACGCCTTGCGACTTCTCGAACGACAGGCTCGTCCTCGACTAGCAGGATCGTTTCGACACCGCGCTCTGCTGCACGCTCTGCTTCTTGTAACTGCTCACCCTCCTCTTCACTCGGAACAGCAGGCAGGTAAACATTGAAAGTTGTCCCGGCACGGGGCGCACTGTCCACCGTTATGTAGCCGCCGGACTGCTTCACGATTCCGTACACCGTCGCAAGTCCGAGACCGGTGCCCTTGCCGAGCTCCTTGGTCGTGAAGAATGGTTCGAAGAGGCGTGATTGCACCGCGGCGTCCATGCCATGTCCCGTGTCACATACCGAGAGTTTGACATAGTTACCCGGTAGGAGAATCCCCCGCGTATCCTGCAGGTTTGTACCAATGATCACCATTCCGGTGCTGATCGTTAGGCGGCCTCCCAGTTGCATTGCGTCACGGGCGTTCACCGCGAGGTTCACGATCACCTGATCGATCTGGCCCGGGTCCGCCACCACGCGTTGAAGATCGATACCTAAGTCGACGATTATTTCAATGTCGTCGCCCAGAAGCCGATCCAGCATTGTGCGCGTCTGCTCCAGACAAGCGTTAAGATCGATTACCTGTGGCTTCAGGATTTGTTTGCGGCTGAAGGCGAGGAGTTGACGCGTCAATCCAGCGGCCCGAATCCCGGCTTTGTGAATCGCCTCCGCATCTTCGCGTTGCGGATCGTCCGCGGGGAGCGACTCCATCAGGAACACGCTGTGCGCACGTATGACTGTGAGGAGGTTGTTGAAATCGTGCGCTACGCCGCCTGCCAGTTGGCCGACGGCTTCCATCTTTTGGGCCTGGCGAAGTTGTATTTCAAGTAACGAACGTGCCGTCGTATCGAAAGCGTGCATGAGTACGCGGTCGGGTTGCTGTGGCCCAATCGTGAGATCGAAACAGCGCCGTCCCAATTCGGGGCCCGCATCGATTTCCACGCTACGTTGGACGACGATGTTGTTTGAAAGACAACTCCGCATGTCGTCTGCCAGATCGTCTATGTCCGGCAATATCTCCCTGACTGTTTTGCCCGTCGCATTCTCTAAATCGCGCGAGAGCAAGTGTAGCGCAGCTTTATTCCATTCGCTGAGCACAAATTCCTTGCCGCGATACTCCCAGAGAGAGGTTGGTACCGGAAGGTTTGCGAATTGCTCCCGCAAGCGTTCCTCGCTTTGGCGCAAGCTTTTATGGGCGAGTACCTGATCTGTAACGTCCACGCCATGCGAGATAATGAGATGCTCCCCGTATGACTGGGTTAGCCGGTGGTAGGCGATATCTATGTATCGAATTTCGGCTGGCATACCACCAACCCGCGTTAGTTGCACCGGCATCTGCTTTCCTATGAACGGTTCTCCCGTGGCATACACATGGTCCAGAATGTCAGTAAATCCTTGTTCACCGAGTTCGGGGACGGCATCGATGACAGGTTTACCAATCACATCACGTTGTCCTAGAAGTCTCCGGTGGGCCGGGTTGACTCGCTCATAGGTGTGCGCGGGGCCGCGCATCACGGCGAGGAACGATGGCGCCTGTTCGAAGAGCGCCGCGACAATTGCGGGTTCCGCTTGCTTTCGCTCCGTCACGCCGCCGAGCACGGAGCGCATGCCCGTGACATGCTCGGGAGTCATCGCGGCGTGGGTTGCGACAGCCTCGTTGGCCGCGACGCGGAGATCATTCACAGCAAACGGAGCCGCCAAACAGCCGTCGGCACCGAGCTCCACGGCGTCCCGCCACGCATCTACCGTTGCGTCACCTGACGACAGATAGAACACGGGCAGGGGACGACCGGCTACCGCCTTAAGACGCCGGCAGAGTTGAGATCTACGTAGGTTTTCGAGGGGGCCATCAAGCACAACGGCGTCCAGTTCCTCGCTTTCGACCAATCGCAGAGCCATCTCGTCAGAGACGGCGTGCAGGGCCTCGGTGCATTCCGTCGCCAACGCCCGCGTAATCGCATCGCGCCGATCGGTTGCGCGGGTTACGATCAGTACGCGCCGGAGAGAGAGGTTGTCCGTGTCTGTCGACCCGGAGATGGGTAGGTTCGAGGTCGGACGAATCAGGGACATAGTGCGTGCCCACCCAGGTTGGCCGCCGCTTGCGAGGCGAGCGGCGGCTTCGTTCTACGAACCAGTGTAGTTCGGGCATCGGCATCTGACAGGAGCTAACTGTCCAGCTCCCACGGGAGCGTGGACTCCAACTACTAACAGACGACACATCCCGCCACGGGTAACGTTCGAGTGCATTAAGCACGCAACTTCACGTCTCCGGAAATATGTCAACGCGTAATTGCGGTTGTCATGTCAAGTACTGTGCCAAGTACTGCGTTGTGCCCTGCGCGGGTCATAGACGGCTTGTATATATCTGCTGCTGATTGCCGTTGCGACGCTCGCGCGAAAGCTTCGGTACGGAGAATCGCCAATAGTTCTACAATTCCCCTCTCACCGTGCCGAAACTCAGTTCCGGGGAGACCCGTATCTACCGGTGCAAGGCTTCTTCACACTAATGTCCACATTGTACAGCCCTTCTGATTGCAGCCCGCGGGCTGCGCACCGTTTCCCGGAGAGTCGGGTGCCTGACGTTGCATACGACGAACGCGTTATGTACGAGTATGCATGCGTTGCAGGATCAAGAGACGATGCGGCGCTCTTGCCGGAGTGATCGGAGCGACGAACTGATGACGGTACATCTGTATAGGCGCCATCGTTGCGGAGTCAGTTCAATCGGTGGGGTCTAAACCTGACTAGCCGCGAAAGAGTAGACTTTTGCACCACAGCCACTTTTACTAAGCATGCATAGTGCTCAAGACCAGCCGCAAGTACCGGGCGGATCCTCGGCGACCGTTTCCCTCGGCCGCTTCTTCGATCTATCTGCCGACCTTCTGTGGGTTGTAGGCACCGACGGCACGCTCAGGCACGTCAACCGCGTTCTTGCCGAGACACTTGGTTGGGCAGTAGATGAGCTAGTCTCGCAACACTTTCTCGCTTTGGTGCATCCTGACGACCGCTCTCGCGTTAACGTCGCGCTGAAGGAGTACTTCGGGAAGGGCGACTTGGAGAAGAGTGACGTTGTTACAGCCGAGTATCGTGTGCGCTGTGCCGACGGATCGTACAGGTGGTTAGCGTCGCGATCGTCGTTGGCCGACGAGAACGGTTTGGTCTACTCCGTTGCGCGAGACGTGACGCAAGACAAGCGCGCACAGAATGGTGCGACACGCGTCGCCCAGGTCACCTTCGGTGCCCTCTGCGGCTCCGATCAAACGCTGTTGGGGACCGTTGGCATAAGTCGTGACATTACGTCCAGCAGGCACCGCGACGTTGCGATCCATGCGAAGGAGTGTCGATACCGTTCGCTGTTCGATAATCACTCCGACGCTGTGTTCTCGGTCGATTCGGATGGCAGCGTGCTGCATGTCAACCGCGGCTGCACTGTGCTCTTAGGGTATGACTCCGCAGAAATGAGCGGGCGGTCACTTGAATCACTTATCGCGTCGGATCAACGTGAGGAGGTGCATGAGCAGTTCGCGCAGACGTTTGACGGTACGGCGACCATCCATGCAATCTCTCTTCTGAATAAGGAAGGCTGCCGTGTGGACGTCGATCTCACCAGAATCCCGATCCTTCTGTCGGATGGGGTTGTAGGGGCATACTACATTGCGCGTGATCTCACCGCGCAGCGCGAATTCGAAGCGCAGCTAATACAGACTCAGAAGATGAAGGCGGTGAGCGGACTCGCAGCGGGAATAGCGCACGACTTTAATAACATCATCACCGTTATTCAAGGCTGCGCCGAGTTCCTCAAGATGAGTTTAACCCGAGATGACGAACGCTACGACGACGTGAACATGATTCGTGACGCGGCGGCGCGCGCCACGGCGCTGACTCGCCAACTCCTCACCTTCAGCCAGATGCAGCTGCAACAGTTGTCGATCGTCGATTTAAACGCGTGCATCACGGATATGCATGATGCTATCATCGACCTGGTTGGCGAAACGATACTCGTCACGACCGACCTCGCCCCTGACCTAGGTACGATCTCTGCGGACGCGGGGCAAATCGAGCAGATTGTGGTTACTCTGGCCGAGAATGCGCGCGACGCGATGCCGAGCGGTGGTGAGCTTCGATTCGCCACTCGCAATTGCGTTCTGGACAGAGCTTATGTTCACAAGCACCCAGGTGCAACAACCGGCCCACACATTCGCCTGTCCATATCTGACAACGGGTGCGGCATGGATGAGGCGACGCTCTCTCGAATGTTTGAGCCGTTCTTCACGACCAAGGGAACGCACGGGACCGGACTCGGGCTTGCCACTGTCTACGGAATTGTCCGTCAATCCTCCGGCCATATATCTGTCTCGCCCGCACAGAACGTCGGCACGATTTTCGATGTCTATTTCCCTACGTCGGGCATGCCGTCAAGTATGTCGGCGCCGGCGTACGAAGCGTCATCGGAATCTGCGGGGAAGATCATTCTTCTCGTCGATGACGATTCGAGCGTGCGGTCGCTTGCATCGCGAACACTCACCGGTGAAGGATACTCAGTGATTGATGCAGCGAGTGGCGCTGAGGCATTGGCAGTAGTGCGAACCTGGGGTGGTAAGATCGACCTCGTTATTACCGACGCAATGATGCCGGTGATGCATGGCGGTCAGCTCGCAGATGCGCTTGCCGTGGAGTATCCTGCCATCAGGGTGCTATTTATGTCGCTCTATGTCGGCGATGAGATTGTGCGGCGTGGTGCGGATTCGCGCCGTGCATTCATGCCGAAGCCATTTACTGCGGGCAATCTTACGCAGAAGGTCCGCGATGTCCTCAATACGCATGAGAGTGCAGCATGACTAGCTCGGTGACGGAGTCGCTCCAGACTGCAACCCGAAACGCGGGAGGGCAGACCCCCCGTGTACTTTGCGTCGACGACGATCAGCTAGTGCTGGCAGCGTTGCAGCGGATGCTGCGCGGCAAGTTCGAAGTCCGCGGTGTGACCGAGCCAATCCTGGCTCTCAAATTGGTCGACGAGGCCGTTGCTTCGCCGTTTGCGGTAATTGTCTCAGACCTGAGCATGCCGGGGATAGACGGGATCACCTTGCTCACGCGCATTCGCGAGATCGCTCCCTACACGGTGCGTGTTTTACTGACTGGCCGTGCAGACATCGACAGCGCGACACGCGCGGTGAACGATGGTGCGGTCTTTCGATTCCTCACGAAACCATGCGGGCCAACCGATCTGGTAGGCGCAGTCTCTGCTGCCGCCGAGCATAGTCTGCTAATACGATCCGAGCGCGAGCTACTCGAGCAGACGCTACACGGCTCCGTCAAGGCACTTACGGATATCCTCACGCTGGTGAATCCATCGGCGTTCGCGCGCGGGACCAGACTCAAGCGATATGTCGGTTACGTCTCAGAACCGCTTGGAGTGACTAATCAGTGGGAGATCGAGATCGCAGCGCTTCTCTCGCAGCTCGGATCGGTGTCCCTGTCTCCTGCCCTCATCGACAAGCTCCACTCCGGAGCCGAACTAGATGGCGACGAGCAGCGCCTCGCCAACGGTGTGCCTCGTGTGGCAGCTTCACTCATCTGCGAAATACCGCGCCTGGGGGACGTATGCCGAATTCTGGAGCTTTCGAACGTCTCCTTCGACGGCACCAACTCTCCGCGTGCTGGCATGAGCGGTGACGCACTACCGTTGGGAGCCAGGATATTGAAGATTGCGAACGACCTCGACGTACTCGAAGCGGGTGGCATGGCCGCTGGCGTCGCGATTGGAACGCTCGCCTCGCGTATTGGCACGTACGATCCACGCGTACTCGCCGTGTTCAGAAGGGTGATAGAAGAAGATGCTGATCCAGTGCGCGTGCGTCACATGCGTCTTGGTGGAGTCGTCCCTGGAATGGTGTTCGCGATGGATGTTACCAGTCCTACTGGGTTGCTTCTCGCTGCTCGCGGCCAGGAGGTGGGTCGAGCGCTGTCCGAGCGGCTTCGATATTCAATGCCGGAATCGTTGCTGGATCAGGAGGTTGTGGTAATAGTGCCGGTCGGCATCGCTTAACAGGTTGCTGAAGATCGGTGGTTGACGGTGTCAATCATGCTGGATGGTGCGAGTTCCGTCAGTCCGGTGCTTGCACGACGGCGCGTGATACCCATTTTCAGTTGCAGTTTGAGTAACGTGACGTTGAAAACATTCGCCTCAGCGGCAGATCAGGCGCGGTCCACGTTCTTACCACTCCAATAAATGATGGGAGCTTCAACGTCTCTGGGAAAATCGATGCAGAGGGACGGCGAAACCCGTTGCAGATCAGACTGATTGAAGCCTACCAGGGGTGCGGCTTCTTCCACCGTGCTTACCGGGACATATTTGCTGTACTGCGGATCGTTGTCTTCGTCCCCAATCTATCCATTCATAGAACTCGAAAAAATAAAGCTGACCGCATTGCGCCGATAAAGGCATTGGCGCGGTTCAGCGAAGCGATGTTGCATCTCGTCGACTACTGCTCCTTCGTCCGTAACTTGGACTTGAAATCATTGGCGCCGGCGCAGAAATAGCGCTCATCATCGTCGGTCGTGGCCCACCACAGCCGCTAGACGAGGTGGGAGTGGGAGCTGAAGATGGAATTCCATCACCTATCGGGGCTTTTATTCGGCAATTAGTCACCCCGAGTTCAACGCAATTTGTCAGGACGCAAAAGATAGTATGTCACGCACTTTTCAGGTGCGGTGGTCAGAAACACTCTTCCGGCATCCTCGGCTCCGTCCCCTGGATCCGGAAATCGCCCCGGGACGACCCCAAAGCAGAAACGCCGGCCGCGCCTGCGGCCGGCGTTTCGTGCGTAAGCTGTTGAGGCTACACGACTTGGTGATCAATTATCCAGTCGGGGTGGCCGGATTTGAACCGGCGACCTCTTACTCCCGAAGCAAACACCACTGAAACAGAAGTTGAGCACGATACCGCATTTTCATAGGGCGGGGCGCGCAATCTGCCGGGTTCTTCTGTTCGCGATAGCGGAGTTAAACGGGGTCGAATCGACAGCGAATCGACAGCAAAGACCTGAAAGGGCTTGACGGACTATTAGAGCCATGCTCGCACCGCGACAAGGCATTTCCCTTGCTGCGGTGCGGGCATGGCTGTAATGGCATTCAGGGACTGCCGGTAGCCACCTGAATGCTCAACGGGCAAAGTTCCACAGCTCCCAGCGTACGGGTGTACTCACTACCGAGTCCGTTATAAAAGCACTGCTTGGTCATGCCTGTTGTGCGTTCGCCGGTCTTAAACGCCGTGATGGTTGCCGTTCGAGCAGGCTGCGGCGCCTTACTTTGGGTGGTCGGCGTTGTTACTTGAATAGACAGCGGGCACAACGTCACCGCGCCCACCGTGCGTGTGTAGTCACTCCCGAGAGCACTATAGAAGCACTGCTTAGTCATTCCGGTCGTTTGTTCGCCGGTCTTGAATGCCGTGACAGATTGAGCATCGGCCGCCGTCGCAGTGCAGACTAGCGCAATCAAAAACAGAGTAGCACGTGTCATGGGCTCTCGCGTGGTAGAAAGGACCGGATAAGTGCACGCATGGTGCCTCGCCGAATTCGGCGCGTGCGTTCCATTCGATTAAGGTTCGGCGTTCCGAGCTTTATGTTGAGGCGCTCCGGCGCGACTTCCGATTCCTCTCGGTCCACCGAATATCGTGTCCTTGAAACCGGGTGCAGGCCAGTCTGGTCAAACCGCCGCTAACGATGGCGGAGTATCGCCGCGATTGACTCCGGTCAGAATTAACAGCGGCCGCGGTATTTCTACCGTAGTTTGATGGGAGCGTGCCTTACATCGGATGGAGGATGACGTATGAAAGTAACTTTTTTCGCGCGGCTCCTAATCCAGGCTTTTATCCCTGCCCTTTTGTGCTGCACCGCGTTCGAAGCTGCGGCAGCGCAGCAACAGGACACCATCCCCAGCTACCGGTTTCGCCTGCTCGGCGTTTACGACGAGCGCTCCGGTGATCCTGTCGCTGACGTAAAGGTCAGCGACATGTTATCGGGCACATTCTCGCTCACAAGCAGCACCGGAACGGTCAGCCTCATGTTTCTTCCCGAGGGCGGCAGTCTGGTGAGTATCAAGAAGGTTGGGTACGAGCCGCAGACGCTCCCTGTGCCGATCTCTCCGAGCGATACATTGCCGATAACGTTACTCATGCGACCACTGACCACGGGACAAATCACGCAGTTGCCGGCGATCAGGACAATCGGCACCGCCCCGTACATTTCCGGGGCACTCCGCGCGTTCCAGGAGCGTGAAAAAGAGGGGTTCGGATACTTCATCGACGACACCACACTGCGCAAGAACGAAGGCCATCAACTTGCCGACGTCATGCGGCCGCGGGCGCCGGGCGCGGACTTCTTCTATGGACCCCACGGCGCCCAGTATGTGGGCGCGATGCGTTGCGGGGGTGGGGCCTCGACCGTATATCTCGACGGCGTTCCGCTTAGCGGCGATCCCGGGCCGATGATAATGGTGCAAGGAAAGACGCGAATAACAACTACACCACCCGACCTGTCGCAAATCCCGGTAGAGATGCTTGGTGGAGTGGAATGGTATCCATCCACGGACTTTGCACCGATCGAGTTCGGCGGCACGACCAAGGGTTGTGGCGTGCTCTTGCTCTGGACGCGAGAACGGTGAGGTGACATGGCCCGACAAGATCGTACCGGTAGCGAAGTACGTAAACCAACTCCAGATCGCTTGGAATTAAGTCTTCATAGAAAGGGAGCTTTGGCGAACAGTGCATTCCTCTGCTCACGGAGCCTCCTGGCAATCTGGTCTTGCGCGGGAACTATGCGAGTCGGCGCAACTATCGTCCCATTCCACCGGAAATCGGTGAACACGTCCCGGTCGTCGCGTCGCTCGTACTTCGTATCGCTCTCGTCCTTCTTTCCGTCGGTCGGAATAGCGCTGCCCTCGTGGGGCAATCACGTCGACCGAATCGATCTGCCTAAGGACCCAAATACTGGCCCGATGCAGACCCAAGCGGCCCCACGCACGGCCCTAGATGCGCGAAACGCCGATCGGTGTCGATCGGCGCCCGCGAGGTAAGTCGTTGTTGGAATTACGGTTATCGATCAGTCGGGGTGGCCGGATTTGAACCGGCGACCTCTTGCTCCCGAAGCGTGGGCGAGGGAGCGTTAACAGAGGCTAAGTGGCGCAATCACGGGAGCTTAGGCGCGGTCTAGCGCGAACGGCGTGAGCGTATTTCGCGCCGTTCGCGCGGGATTACGGCCCCAGCGGCCCCACCCTAGCGCACGCGTTTGGAGGACGTCTGGCACGGTCGGAGGTCGGGTTCAGCTGGAGGAGCGCGATCTGGATGGTAGATCTGGCGGTTGTTCGGAAGTAGACTGTTGTTAAAGTTGGGAATACGGCATAATTTGGTACTGACAGGATTTACCAATATTACCAAATTATGCCCACTCCACGACAGGCCCTAAAAACAACCGTTGAAGCAGAGTTCACTGCCTGGCTCCCTGGATTTATGCGTGAGCGATTTGGGCTGGCCGTCCAGCCTGCGCCATCGAAATCGGATCTTCGCGGTTTTGATCTGGCCTTCTCACTCAACGAGGATGGACAACCGCGACTGATTCTCGTGGAGGTTAAATCGCGCTGGCTCCGGTCGTTCCTACCGGAGATTCACGCGAAGTTCGAGGCCGTCCGTGAACATCACCCGTCACGAATCCCTGTGCTCGCGGTACCGGCACTATCTCCGAGGCTACGCAGCGAGCTCCGTGATGCCGGAGTCAACCACGTCGATCTTGCGGGCGCAGCGTACGTACGTGAACGGGGGCTCTACATCGACGTTGACCCAGCCAGCATACCGGACCGCCGCTCGCAGATGCGGGCCTCTCACATCGCAACCGACACGGCGCTCGAGACGATCAATCCGTTCAGCGATGCAGCCTCAGTGGTGTTACGACTCCTGCTCAGCGATCCAGGGAGGGCATGGCGCATCCAGGATATTGCTTCTGCCGGAACGATGAACCCAGGATGGGTTGCCACGATTGCTCGCGCGATCGAGAGCCGTGGGTACGCAACAAGGAGCCAACGTGGCTCCGGGCGCGAAAGTGATTTGCAAATCGCCGACCCGGTCGCCGCTCTCCAGGACTGGACCGACGTCTATACATGGCGGGCCAACCACATGACTTCGTACAACGTACCGTTCGAATATCATGAGTTGACTCAGCGGATCAGGGCGTTCATCGAGAACATTTCGGCGCGCGGTGCTTCGGTTGAATTTCCCGTTGCGTTAACGCTTCACAGCGGTGCCGACCTGTATGCAGCGCACGTGCAGCATGAACAACTGCATGCATACGTGCAAGCGAACGCATTCACTGAGCTCGACGAACGGATACGGATCGATTTCCATGGGAAGGCCGCCGATCGGGGTGAGGGCGCGAATCTGCATCTCCTTCAGCCGTACTATCGACGTTCAGTGTTTGTTGGTGCGAGCATGCGAAACGACTTGCCGGTTGTATCACCAGTGCAGTTATACCTTGACCTCATCAATTACCCCGTGCGTGGGAAGGAAGCCGCCGACGTGCTTGCTCGGACGGTCCTTGGGCCGGAGTGGAGCCTCTCCTCGGAGCAGATGCGGAGATTGCTCGCGTAATGCCAACTGCTAATACGCGATCGGCGCATGATGTGTTTGCTGCGTTGCTGCGTGTGCTTGCGCCCTATGCCAGTGATGTCGTCCTCATCGGTGGATGGGTGCATGCGCTGTATCTCGCTCGTGCATCGGCACGCGGCGAATCTGACGGAATCGCGGTATTGACTGACGACTTTGACATCACAATCCCTCGACACCTGGAAGCCAATGGGCGCCCTCAGCTCATCGAACTCGTCACGGAGATCGGATTCGAGCGCGACCCGATTAGCGATCTCGACGGTGCACCGGTCATGTTACGCCAGATGATCGATAAGTCTCTTGTCGATCTTGACATTCTCACCGAGTCCCCGGATCCGCGAGCGACGGTGCGAGTCGAAGGACAAGTTGGGTTGCACATTGCTGGGTACCCAGGCCAGCAGATTCTGCTCGAGAACACGGAGTGGATGTCAGTTGGTGTCGACCTCCATCCCTCGCTCGCACCACCAATAGAAATTCGAGTGCCGACGCTTCCCGCGTACGTCTTTCATAAGGGATTGTCTTCATCGCAGCGGGTGAACGAGCAGAAGCGTAGCAAGGATCTCGTGTACATGGTGGAGATCATCCGGCACGGCACGCTCGGTCCGATCGCTCTGGCAGGGCTGGCTGACATCGGCACGCGATATCCAGCGTTCTATGTGGAGTGGAAGAGATATCTGAACCTCGTGTTGAACGACCGCATCCTTCTACGGATGGTTGCGGACCAACTTCTTCTGGCCGGCCAATCAACCGGGACCGAGGCTGAGGTCGTGTCGGCAGTTGCTCGGCGGATTCAACGCGCGTTGCTCGATGCGGCAGGAGCGAATTGACGGCGGCAGCTGCGATCGGACTGGAAGGGTCGCGACGTTACATGTGGTCCAAGTGTGGCCCCAGAACAATTATGCCGCCCTAGAAGTTCGGGCGGCATAATTGTTCTTAAGTGGTTGTCGGTACAGGAATTACTCTAACTCTAACTCAGTCGGGGTGGCCGGATTTGAACCGGCGACCTCTTGCTCCCGAAGCAAGCGCGCTACCGGGCTACGCTACACCCCGATGCCTTCTTGGTACAGCCTCTCAACTTAATCGGAGGCGGCAGGACGGCGCCACCCCGAGGCAGGCTGCCGGCGAAACCATCCCCGACACCCAAGGGCCTCTCCGACCCCCGGATTCCGCCGAACTGGCCCACCCCCCGCCCGGCGCGCGGACGGCCAGTCGATTAACATAGGCTCGGCAACGCGTTTCACCTCGCCGCGCAAACTGTCCAACATCAACCGCTCCCGGAATGGCGTCCTCCGTCCTCTCAGACACGCTCACGGCCTCCGCGCTGTACGAGGCGTCGTCCAAGCCTGAAGAGATGGCCCGACTCGTCGAGCCGCTTCGTGCCGCCGATGTCGCCGAGCTGGTCAATCAGTTGTCGTCCGTCAAGGCCGCTCGTGTCATGGTGAATCTGCCGTTTGACGTCGCTGTCGATGTGCTCGACGAGCCGGAACTTGATCGCCGTCACGAGATCGTCCAGCACATGAATCGCGGCGTCGCCGGCGCGCTCATCTCGGCAATGGCGCCCGATCGGCGCGCGGATCTGCTGCGCGACCTCTCCCCGGCCAAGCGAAAGGCCGTACTTGCGACCATCGACGAGCCCGAACGGTCGCTCCTCTCCTCGCTGCTGGTTTATCCGGACGGTTCGGTCGGTGCGATCATGACGACGGAGTTCGCAAGCGTTGCCTCGAACGTGACGGTCGCGGATGCAATCGAACGCGTGAGACTGCTCGCGCCCGATGTGGTCGCGGTCTACGCTGTCTATGTGGTAGAGCCGACCAGCGGTGTTCTGCTGCGCACCATTCATCTTCAGGATCTGCTGCTGGCCGACCACCGATCGAAAATCATGAACGTCGGTGACACGCGCAGACCACTGTCCACGTCGCCGTCGACCAGCGAGGAGGATGCGGCGCGCCTGATTTCCAAGTACAACCTCGTCGCGTTGCCAGTTGTCGACGAAGGCGGCAGGATGATCGGTGCCGTTACGGTGGACGACGTTATCGATGCGATGGTGCGCGAGGCCACGGAAGATGTTCAGAAATTCGGTGGTGTTGAAGCACTCGACGCCCCTTACCTGCGCATCTCGATGTGGGGAATGGTCCGCAAGCGCGCAGGATGGCTCGCAGCTCTCTTTCTCGGCGAGATGCTCACGGCAACCGCGATGGGTCACTTCCAGGACGAGATCGCGCGCGCCATTGTCCTGGCACTGTTCATCCCGCTTATCATCTCATCCGGTGGAAATTCGGGCTCTCAGGCGACGTCGCTCATAATCCGCGCGCTGGCACTGCGCGAGCTCAAACTGGGTGACTGGTGGCGCGTGGCGCTGCGCGAACTCCCGACCGGACTCGCCTTGGGCGCTGTGCTCGGCACCATCGGCGTGATACGAATCCTCGTCTGGCAACATCTGGGATGGTACAACTACGATCCGCACCACAACCTTGTCGCGATCACAATTGGTGTCTCGCTGGTGGGGGTCGTAACCTTCGGATCCATGGCCGGTTCGATGCTCCCTTTCCTCCTCCGCCGCCTCGGTTTCGACCCCGCGAGCGCCTCGGCGCCTTTCGTCGCTACCCTCGTCNNTGTAGCCTACGTCATCTTGCGAGGGACGTTATTGTAATGACGTGACCCAATCGAACATGCCACTCAATCCGCCGGGCTCACCCCTCTTCCGGGACCACCTCGAGACCAAGGTCGCGTCGTGGATTCGCCCGTGGGACGGCACTGAAGCCGCAGACGTCGTTCTCATCGGCGCACCGCTTTCAAAAACATCCATATCCCACTCCGGAGCATCCGGAACACCGCAGGCCATCCGCGAAATGTTCGGCGCGGTGTCCACCTACAATTTCGAGCACGACATTGACCTCGCGACAGCACTAACCGTGCGCGACGCTGGCGACGCGCGTGTCCATGTAACAGATCTCGCTCGATCTCGCGCCGGAATCCACGATGCGGTAGCGGCTGTGCTCGAACGATCGAAGAGTGCGTTCACCATTGTCATGGGTGGCGATCATTCGATCTCCGCGCCATCCGTGGAGGCGTTCAAGGCTCACACCGGTGGATCGGTCGGGCTCGTGCAACTTGATGCGCACATGGATCTCCGTAACCTGGATGATGGCGGGCCGAGCAACGGCACTCCGATTCGCCAGCTGCTCGAATCGGGCACACTCGAAGGACACAACATCGTCCAGGTGGGGCTGCATGCGTTTGCGAACGCACGTGCATACCGCGATGTGGCCCGCGAAGCCGGTATCACGCAGATATCGGCGCGCGACGTCGCCAATGTCGCTCCAGCAGACATCGCTCATCGTGCATTGAAGGCCGTGGCCGAACACTCGCAGGCGATTTATGTAACTCTCGACATGGATGTCCTGGATCAGGCATTCGCACCTGGAGTCCCAGCGCTCGTGCCGGGTGGAATGACATCCTGGCAACTGTTCGAGATCCTACTGGTGCTTGCCGCACACCCCAAGGTTCGCGCTCTGGATATAGTAGAGATTGATCCGTCACAGGATCCGCGCCGCGCCACGGTCCGTGTCGCAGTTCACGCTATGCTCACATTCCTCACCGGATTGGTGCTGCGGCGGGCTGACGTATGAGCGCCGATTCGAAAGTGATAAAACTTGATGGACGGTCGCTTTGCATCGAAGATGTCGTAGCGGTCGCTCGACGCGGCGCCCGAGTTGAACTGAGTGACAAGGCGCGCGTAGCGATGGCTGCATCCAACGCGATCGTCACACGCATCGTCGAGCGCAACGAAGTCGTGTACGGCGTCACGACTGGATTTGGCAAGCTTTCCGATATCGCGATCCCGCCAGATCGACTTGCGGAATTGCAGGTCAACCTGATCCGATCGCACTCTGTCGGCGTCGGGCCGCTGTTGTGCGAGGCGGAAACGCGCGCGATGATGTTGCTTCGCGCAAATGTCATCTCAAAGGGATATTCCGGCGCTCGACCGGTGTTGGTCGATCTCCTGGCTGGCATGCTCAACGCGGGTCTCTATCCACCGATCCCGGAGCAGGGAAGCGTCGGTGCGAGCGGAGATCTGGCACCACTCGCGCATCTCGCACTATCGATGATCGGTGAGGGAACTCTCTCGCGAGATGGCAAGTCGGGTCCAGCTGCAGAAATGCTCCGCGCGAACGGTCTCGAGCCAGTGGAACTCGGACCGAAGGAAGGGATCACGCTTATCAACGGGACCCAGGCGCATACGGCGATCGCGGCGCTGCTCGTACATGATGCGGAACGGCTCTGGCGCACTGCACATGTTGCGGCGGCGATGTCGCTCGAAGCCCTCAAGGGAACGCCAGTGGCATTCGACGCGCGAATTCAGGAAGCGCGCGGACAGATCGGGCAGATCGAATCCGCACGAGTGATGCGACTGTTGCTCGCCAACAGTGAGATTCGCGAGTCGCATCGCTCGAATGACCGCCGAGTGCAGGATGCGTATGGATTGCGCTGTGTGCCGCAGGTGCACGGACCGGTTTTGGATGCACTGCGCTGGATATCCGGGATGGTTACGCGCGAATTGAACGCCGCAACAGACAATCCGCTGGTGTTCGACAGCGGCGAGATGTTGAGCGGTGGGAATTTCCACGGACAGGCCGTCGCGATGGCGCTGGACTTTCTCGCCATCATCATGACGAATCTGGCGGTGATCAGCGAGCGTCGCACCGACAGGCTGGTGCACCCGGATCTCAACGAAGGGCTACCGGCCTTTCTGTCGCCGGACGCCGGCACCAATTCTGGTTTCATGATGGCACAGGTTACCGCCGCGTCCATTACGAGCGAGTGCAAGGTTCTGGCCCACCCATCCAGCGTCGATTCGATTCCGACCGACGGCAGCAAGGAAGACGTAGTTCCGATGGCGATGGGCGCTGCATGGAAGGCGCGTCGTATCATGGAGAACGTGCGCAACGTGCTTTCGATCGAGTTGATGTGCGGTGCTCAAGGAATCGACTTCCGCGCACCGCTCAAGCCTGCTGTGGCGGTTGCAAAGGCTCACGAGCGAATACGCTCTGTTGTTGCTCGACTGGAACGGGATCGCGTCATGAGTGGTGACATCGCATCGCTTTCAGGAGAGATATTCGCGGGACGGTTCGACGACTGTATTGAATGGGGCCGGGAAGGAGAGACGAAGCAATGACAAAAGGTGCACGAACGGTTCGCGCGCCACACGGTAGCGAGATCACCTGCAAGAGCTGGCAACAGGAAGCTGCCATGCGCATGCTGATGAACAATCTCGATCCGGATGTCGCCGAACGCCCCGACGACCTGGTGGTTTATGGCGGTACCGGGAAGGCAGCGCGCAACTGGGAGGCGTTCGACGCCATCGTGCGCGAACTGCGCGATCTGGAAAACGACGAGACACTTCTGATTCAGAGCGGCAAGCCGGTCGGTGTGCTTCGCACGCATAAGAGCGCCCCACGCGTGTTGATCGCGAACAGCAATCTCGTTGGCCGCTGGGCAACGTGGGAGAAATTCCGCGAGCTGGAACGCGCCGGCCTGATGATGTACGGCCAGATGACTGCTGGCTCGTGGATCTACATAGGATCGCAGGGGATCGTACAGGGAACGTATGAGACGCTCGGTGCTGTCGCGAACAAGCACTTTGGTGGAACACTCGCCGGAAGATTGGTTGTCACTGCCGGCCTTGGCGGTATGGGCGGTGCGCAGCCTCTCGCTGCAACGATGCTCGGCGCAGCGATTCTTGGAGTAGAAGTCGCAGAGTCGCGTATCGACAAGCGAATCGAGACTGGCTACTGCGATCGCAAGACCGGCAGTCTCGATGAAGCCCTGCGCTGGCTCGATGAAGCGAAATCGAAAGGCGAACCGCTTTCTGTCGGACTGGTCGGAAATGCGGCCGATGTAATTCCAGCACTGGTCGAGCGCGGCGTGGTGCCCGATGTGCTCACAGATCAAACCAGCGCACACGATATGCTGAACGGATATGTGCCTGCCGGCATGTCGCTCGCCGCCGCTGATGCTCTTCGCAAGTCCGACCCCGACGAATACCTGCGTCGCGCGACCAGCAGCGTCATTACGCATGTGGAGGCGATGCTTGCGCTCCAGAAGATGGGCTCTGTCACCTTCGATTACGGCAACAATATCCGCACTGTAGCCTTCGACGCGGGGCTCGAACGAGCGTTCGACTTTCCGGGATTCGTCCCCGCATACATCCGGCCGCTGTTCTGCGAGGGGAAGGGGCCATTCCGGTGGGCCGCTCTATCCGGTGATCCTGCCGACATTGCGCGGACCGACCGACTGGTGCTGGAGCTGTTCCCGGATGACGAGCATCTCGCGCGCTGGATCAAGCTCGCTGGCGAGCGCATTCATTTTCAGGGACTGCCAGCGCGTATCTGCTGGCTGGGGCAGGGCGATCGCGCACGCTTCGGAGTTGCACTTAACGACCTGGTTGCTTCCGGTGAGATTTCTGCGCCAATCGCAATCGGGCGCGATCATCTTGACACTGGCAGCGTCGCATCACCGTTCCGCGAGACTGAATCGATGCTCGATGGCAGCGACGCGGTCGCGGACTGGCCCATTCTGAACGCGCTCGTCAATACGGCGAGTGGTGCGAGCTGGGTTTCGTTTCACCACGGCGGCGGTGTCGGAATCGGCAACTCGCTGCATGCGGGACAGGTGGTCGTTGCCGACGGAACTCCGGAAATGCGTGAGCGCATCGAACGCGTCCTGACCAACGATCCGGCGACCGGCATTCTGCGCCACGCTGACGCTGGATACCCAACCGCGCGCGACGCGGCTGTGCGACATCACCTTACCATTCCGATTCCGCGCTGAACACGTGACTCGGCGGATCATCTTTCATAACGCGTCGCAGGTCGCAACGTGCGCCGGTCCGCCACGCGGGCGCCGCGGTGCAGAAATGCAGGACGTCGCCATCAGGACGGATGTCGCAATTGCAATCGATGGACCTCTGATTGCTGCGGTCGGTGCATTCAATGACATCGAACGCGATTTTGAGGATGCGGAGCGTGTCGATTGTGGTGGTCGCATCATTACCCCCGGTCTTGTGGACTCGCATACTCATGCCGTCTTCGGGCGACCGCGTTACGATGAGCAGGAGCTGCGAGCCGCCGGTGCTGGTTATATGGAGATCGCGGAGAAGGGAGGAGGTATCCACTCCTCGGTCCGCGATCTGCGTGAGCGCGGCGAAGAAGATTTGCTGCAGCTCGCTCGCGAGCGCATTCAAAGGATCGCGTGTTATGGTGCGACCACGGTCGAGATAAAGTCGGGGTACGGGTTGAGTCTCGACGATGAGCTCAAAACGCTCCGAGTCATCGCCCGTTTGCAGGATGAATGCAGCATCCGGATCGTTCCAACCTGGTTGGGTGGACACGAGATCCCGCGGGAATATCGCGAACGGAGCGGTGGTCGCAGCGAATATATCGAGCAACTGATCCAGGAACAGCTCCCCGCGGTGATCGCCGAGCGACTCGCAACCTTCGCGGACGTATTTTGCGAGCCTGGTGTATTTACGCTCGATGAAACAAGAACCATCCTTGAAGCCGCACGGGCGAGCGGATTGAAGTTGAAGATCCACGCTGACGAATTGGAGCCGTGCGGCGGCGCAGAACTGGCCGTGGCGCTTGGCGCGACGTCGGCCGATCACCTTGCCGCCATTTCATCAGCGGGTATTCGGGAACTGGCGGCTTCCAACACGGTCGCAACTCTACTTCCAGGCACGATGTTCTTCCTGGGCAGACCACGCCACGCTCCCGCCCGCGAGCTGATTGCTGCGGGGGCGATCGTGGCCCTCGCGACCGACTTCAATCCTGGTACATCACCTACGCCGAATCTGCCATTGATAATGACTATCGGCGTCAGTCAGTTGCACATGAGCGTCGCCGAGTCGTTGCTTGCCACAACGGTTAATGGTGCGGCAGCCGTAGGTCTTGCGGACAGCGTTGGTCAGATCGCCCCCGGATTCAGCGCCGATATTGCACTTTGGAACTGTGAAGACATTCGCGAGATACCATACTGGTACGGTGACGCCAGATGCGCTGCATCCTGGTGTCGGGGCGAGCCGGTAAAAGTGGCGCTCTGAGAGCGCCGAGCACAGACATCCGAATTATGAGGAGCGGTCATTGGACGCAATAGACATCTCGGGCGATATCGCCCTGGTTGCCATAACACTTCTCACACTCAACATCCTGCTCGGATTGTTGATGTCGGTGAAATACAATCCAGTCCGGCGTTGGCCGCATCGGCACATCAACACGCTCAAGCTGCATAACTGGACCGGATACACCGCTCTGGGCGTGAGCATACTTCACCCTGCTGTGATCCTGCTATCCTCGACGGTGAACTTCCGGATCATTGACATTCTCTTCCCGCTCAACGCACCGAAGCAGCCGTGGGTCAACATGCTCGGAGCGGGTGCGCTCTATCTGCTTGTTTTCACCGTGGTGACATCATACTTCAGGTTTCAGATCGGCAGAAGATGGTGGAAACCGATGCACTATGTGACGTATGCTCTATTTGTGCTCTTTGCCGCCCACGCAATTTTCACCGATCCGACGCTGAAGGATGCTCCGATCGATCCTTTCGACGCAGAGAAGGTCTACATCGAGCTGCTCATTCTGATCGTGATCGTGGCGACAACATTAAGAGTACGCTGGGCCTTGCAGCAACCGCCACCACGACATCACCGGCCCAAGCCGAAGCGACCTCCTCGCATGCGACGTACTCCGCCTTCATTCTTGCGAACGCCGTGATCCATGTCGTCATCCCCGCGAAAGCGGAGAGCCATTTTCCGGCGCGCGACTTCAGCCGTCATCCCCGCGAAAGCGGGGATCCATTTTCCGGCACGCGACTTCAGATGCTTTTCGCGGCTTGAGTGACCATGCATTCCGAACCAGATACAACACGGCCGCCTCAAGAGTCTTTACTGCACTCTCGAGGCGGCCGCTTTATTTTGAATCCTTACTTCTTCGGATTCAGTATGTCACCGATGCGATGTTCCGCGCCGGCCAGGTGCAGTTGCGTCTCACGATCCGCTGCGTGACCGATCGATCGCTGAATTTCAGCCTGCAGTGATACAAGCTCACCACGCAGTTCCGACTTTGCATCTTCGGAGAGCGGTTCAGCTCTTGGACGACCGGGGAACGCAGGCGCCGCCGCCGCCGCCGGTGTCGGCGGTGGGTTGAGCTTCCTGTCAATCTGTGTCAGGTAGTTGTTCTGCAATGCTCGGCGGTACGGATCGATGCTGATCCGCGAATCCGCGAGTTCGCTCCACACGCCGTGCCGAACATCGTCCAGCATGCTCGCGAGCGTGTACGCGTCGCCCTTGCTCGGCGCAACCGCCTCATTCTCCAGCATGCGATTCATCCGACTGTCATCGAACAGCGCGGTGAGTATGCGTGCCTGTGCGTTATCAATACGAGTGATCATTCCACCAGCCTCGATTCTCGCAGAAATCTCCGGGCGAATCAAATACGTCGGTGTCTTGAACACCTTGTCATTGATGAACCGAACCGCGTCAGCCTGACGCGCACGCGACAACGGTGTGTACACCGGCCCGGGCTGGCTGCCGGACTTGTACTGGACCTGCGAGCCACCGACCACCGTCACAACGTGACCGGCTTCTGTGGTCCACTGGCCTACTGTACGGTTGTAGATGTCTTCCAGAACGCTGTTATCCTCTCCTTCACGAGTACCAGCCTGGTCGATGTAACCGACAACCCGTTCGAGGTTCTTGAAGCCGAGGCCCGTTGACTTGACCGGGTCTGCATCGCCGACCGCCTCGTTGAGAGTGCCGAAGCCGCCAGCCGCGTTGTTCTCGGAGAAGCGATACCACGGGATGGAATCCTGCATGCGTGCCCACTGATCCAGCGTTGGACGTTCCGCATCCGGTGTGTGTGCCGACGGAATCGGCTTGTATCCCCACATGATTGCGTACTTGTCGTACGGCCCGATTCGCGGGACGATGTCTGCCAGCGGAATGTGATCTTCCGGCTGCGCCACGTAGTTGAAGCGCGAGTAATCCATGATGGACGGAGAGTGACCCATCTTGTGCACCCACGTTGCGCTTCTGACGCTGTCCGCAGGATAGGTGGAGCTTCCGAGCTGATCGTGACGCAAACCGATCGTGTGTCCGATCTCGTGCGCAACCACAAACTCCAGCAGCCTGCCCATGAGCGAGTCGGGCATCGGGAGAGAGCGTGCGCGCGGATCGACCTGAGCGGCCTGCGTGAAATACCAGTCGCGCACCAGAGTCAGCACGTTCTGGAAGATGCGCACGGAGCCGTTCAGAATTTCACCCGTACGCGGATCGCTTACGTGCGGACCAACTGAATTCTCGACTGTCGATGGAAGCCAGCGAATCACCGTGTGTCTGACGTCTTCCGCAGACCAGCTTGGATCGTTGGTAGGCGGATCCATTGCGATTATCGCGTTCTTGAATCCAGCAGCCTCGAACGCCGGTTGCCAGTCGGTGATCGCCTTGCGGATCCACGGCTTCCATTTTTCAGGTGTTCCTGGATCAACGTAGTAGATGATTGGCTTGACTGGCTCGGACAGAGCCGCGTTGGGATCCTTCTTCTCGAGCCGGTAACGTGCGATGTATTGACGAACAGCTGAACCCTGCTCAGCGCCGAAGTCAACCTGTCGGATCGAGAAAAAGCCGACTCGTTCGTCAAAGCGCCGCGGCGTCATCGGATTTTCGGGTAGCCGTATCATGCTCCAGTGTGCCAGCACGCTCTGCGCTGCCTGTGTGCCGCGCGCTGCTGGTGCAGGTGCGGCGCCACCGCGTCCGCCCGCCGGGGTTGGGACACCGGTCTGCGTAGCTTCGATCTCGATGTTGTCGGGAAATGCGTGCGCGCTTTCGATATACGACCGCTTCTCGTCGATGGTGCCGTGGATGGCGGCAAACTCCGGTACCGAGGTCGTGTAAAGCCGCGTGACATCGATCACGGCTGCGCTATCGGGACCGAATGCCTCGACGTTGAACACTGCGATGACTGGTGCATAGTTCGATTCCTGCACCGCGCGGTACACGGCAAGTGTCGTATCCGCCGTAATCGCGAACGATGGTGAGCGAAGAATGATTCGATCTCCGTCGCGGTCCCATCTTAGCGTCCGTTCGCCAAACTGATCACCACCATAGTCGCCAAATCCACCTGTCGGGGTCGGATCGGCGGCCGCGGCGCGAGCGTATCGACCGACGAGAAGCATGTCCTTGTCGAGCATACGCGCTGGGATTTCGAAATACAACTTGCTACCGACACGGTGAACATCGAACAATCCGTGAACCGTCTTCGCTTCAGACGTGATGACGCGACGGTACGGTTTCGGCTTCGGTTCAGCCGCGGCGCCGCCGCGTGCGTTCGAATCCGGTGTCGCTCCGGCAGGGCCGGCGCGCATCGGCGACTGTGTTGCGGGCGCTCGTGCCGGAACCGCTGCCGGCTCGGGTGCCGTGTGCGTGCAACCGGCCGCGAGAGCAGCGGCGGCGGTCGCGATGGTGACGATCAGCCTTTGACTCATTTCCCTTGAATGTGAGAGTATGGTGCCTTGACGCTGAATAACATACGACTTGCCTTGCCGCTTCGTTCTGAGCGGAAAATCAGTCGAATGATTGTCCGGATCGGCGTAGGCTGACCGAACTCGCGATTTGCCTGAGCGAGCCGGCTCCGGGCGTGATTTCCGGGACAGCCCTCACGCCGAAAAGCGGCGGATGCCTCAACTGGTGGCCCAGTTGCCTGCTGGCAGGCATTCCAGACGCCAGGATCTCGCCTTCGCCGAACAACGGGCCGGCGAGGGGATGAACACCGGCGTTCCATCCTCCCGAAACCCGCTCGGCAGAATCACCGCAGTATGGCCGGTGCGGTTATTGGTGCGGTGGCCGGTTGCGCATGATCGCCTCGATCTCGTCGATCTCACGTGGTGCGCTGCTGATTCGCTCAAGCCCCTTGGCGGTTATCACGTAGTCGTCTTCGATTCGAACGCCGATATTGTTGTAACGTTCAACATTGGAACGAACATGCGCGATGAATGCCCGGTTCTTTGGTGTGTCGGGAAGTGCGGCGAGCGCGGCTGTACTGATGTAGATGCCGGGCTCGATCGTGAAGGCATCACCTTCCTTGAAACTGCGATCACCGGTGTAAAACTGGGCCGGGTCGTGGACAGCGAGTCCGAGACCATGGCTGATTCCGTGAATCATCCACAGCATCGACTGTCTGCACCCGGACGGAGTTGCGACACAGTTGACCTTCCACGGGGGATCGAACGTCGCATCGATACCCTCAATCAAACCCATCTTCGCGAGACCAGCCGCACGTACGGCGATCGATGAATCTGTTGCGGCTGCTGCGGTCATTCCCGGCTTCGAATTGCGCTCGGCGGCTGCCTGCGCGTCGCGCACCAGCTGATAGATGACCCGTTGATCCGGGGTGAACTTGCCGCTCACCGGGACTGTCCGCGTGATGTCGGCCGCGTAACCGTCGTACTCGGTTGCAGCGTCCATTACCACGACATCCCCCGGACGCACGGCATCTCTATCCAGCATGTAATGCAGCTGAGTGCTGTTTTTTCCGCCCCCGACGATCGACCCATACGAGGGCCGTGCGCCGCCGAGTCTCATGAAGTTGTATTCAAGCACAGCCTTCATCTCGTACTCGTGCCGCGGCTCCGGCATGCTGAGCACCGCACGGTGGCCCACGGAACTTATTTCCGCCGCGCGCTTGAGCAACGCGATCTCCGCCGAGCTCTTGCGGGCGCGTAGTTGATCGACGACTGGATGGGCGTCCTTGACCACAAGCCCCGGATGTCGCTCGATGAGCGAGCGCACGAACATCTGGCCACGCGTGAGCGAATCCTGCTTGGCGAAGTCAGCGTCTCCAAAGTCCGCGAGCGTGTAAATCGGCAACCCTGTAGCCGCCAGCGAATCGGCCACTCCCCCGAGCGACGCAAACGAGCGGGCGCCGACGCCGAGCGTGCTTGCAACTGTCGCCGAGTCGGGCCGACGACCGTAATAGAATGCAGTTCTGGGGTCGATAGGTGAGAGGAAGAGCGTACTTGCCGCGCGACCGTCCCGAATTACCATGACGAAAGCGGCGTCGGCCTCGTCAAAGTTGGTGAGGTAGTGAAATGCTGGAAGCTGGTAGAACGGACCGAAATCCGTCACAGGCGTCCGCCCGCCAAAGGCGATTACGACGCCGTTTCCCAGGCGCGCTGCGAGGGAGTCACGGCGCGCGGCGAATTCGGCGGCGGGGATCTGAGCACTGGCTGCAGATGCTGACGCAGCCACGCATAGCGCCGAAAGGGTAAGGCACAGATGGCGTCGCATTTGTAGTCTCCGGTTCGGGTGGTTGAAACAACAGCCACGCGACACCGAAATGCAAGGTCAGAACAAACGACTATCGCTTTTTTGCGTGCCTTGCGTTCGGGATCCGGCGCAACACCCCGCGCCGCGTCACCGTGAACTGTGGATAGAGAATGGTTTCGCGCACTCGAGTGCCGACGCTCAGCGACGGAGTGATCCAGCTGCCCGGGCTGTTCACATTCAAGACGTTGAAGTCGTCCGCGGCCTCGGGCACAACGGGATAGCCGAAATCTGCGAGCGTCTGAATTGTGACGAGGCTGATGGGATTCAGCCCGGCGTGAAGCGTACCCGTCATGAGTTCGTGCCCGAAGACCGACGCGCGCCAGTGCGCGTCACGGGTCCCGTCGCCAACCGTACCAGTGTTTTCGATCGGCACTCCCAGCGACGAGTCTGCGGTAAAGCCCAGTGCGGCGGACGCAACTCTTGCCTGGCGCCCAATAAACACCGGGTCGGATCCCCCGATTCCCGTTGCCAGGTTCGGGAAGAACGCATCCGCCGGATCCCACAGTGTCCCGATTCCGAGGATATGGCCGATCTCATGTGTCAGTGTTGCCACAAGCAGCCCTTGCTGCTGGAGTAAACCTACGTCCGCCTTGTCGACGCTCACCGTTCCGAGGGCCGTGAGTTGCGGCGCATCGTCCCGAAGCACGCACGGTCCGCCGAGCCCGACCGTTTTGCCAGGGCCGTCGATCGAATCTTCCTGAATCATTACCAGCAGGCTTGTCTCGGTCTTGTTCACCCCCGGTATGCCGGGTCCGCAGTCGTTCGTGTTGGTAACGATGTGGTAGGGGATGAGCGGAGCGGAGAGTACCTGCTCCCATCTTGCCACCGCCTGTTGCGCAGCCTGTTGTGTTGCCTGCGAGACGATCCCGACAAACTGCAGATCGATGACAAAACCTCCGGCGCCGAGTTGCGCGACCGAGATAGGCGCTGTCGTCGAACCACCTGGCGTCGATACGGTGAGTGTCGCCTTGCCGGGTGAAACTCCAGTGACAATTCCTGTCGTCGATACCCGCGCAACCGATGCATTGTCAACGCTGTACGTGTACGCGCGCCCCAAAATCTGCTGTCCAGCCTGGCCATAAGCCGACGACTGCGTCGCGACGGTGTGGCCTACACCCATGTCGAGGATGCCCGGCATGACTTTGACGCTGCCGAGTGGCGCCGGAACTACTGTAAACGACAGGTGCACGCTTACGGTGTCGAGTGTCGCAGTGATCACGCCGCTCGTCGCGGTTACTGCCGTTACAAGTCCGGTCGGGGTTACTGTGATCCCCGATGAATTGGAGCTGTATGTCGGAGTACGACCGGTAACTACTGCACCGGTACGATCGACGATTTTGGGTGTCGGAAGCGTGAGGGTGTCACCCTCGCTCAGAGTGAACGACGTCGTCGGGTACGTCACTGTCGCAATTGCGGGCGGCAACACCACAATTTGAAGGGTCCCGGAAACACCGCTGGGTATCGTCGCACGGACGCCCGTAGTACCGACCTTGTCGCCGGTGACGACACCGGCTTGCGAGACGGCCGCGACGGTAGTGTCTTCAACGCTCCAGGAAAGTTGGCAGCTGGCGANNAGCGGAAAGTTGGCAGCTGGCGACGTTCGCCCCCGTTGAGTCAATACAGGTAGCCACCACGCTGTCTCTGCGCTGCACTTCCACGGAATCGACGAGCCTGGAGAAGCTGATTCGGGTTACTGGTGGCGGTGCCTTCAGCTGCGGCGGACCGGTAGCGGAATCGCTGCCGCAACTGGTGACTAGAGCCGCGCAAGCGGCGGAAGCCAGCGCGGCGCCGGTCCAGTACCAGAACCTGCGATACCTCGATTCCTTACTCGCGCGGAACGGCCCTTGCGCTCTCTCACGGCGACCCCAATCCATCGATATTGCCTCTTCTCCGCTCGGTAACTGCCGTCATGATCAGTCGTCGCACTGCACGCCGCCTGGCAAGGATAATCCCAAACCCGGTCTTGCGATACGTGCTCGTAACCGTTGCTACCGCGCTGGTTCCCTTGGTGCTCAATAGGATCTCACAAAGATTCGGCGCGCTTCGGCCATCGCTGCTCGACGATTGACTGACCTCGGGGATTCAGGACTGAGTCGTTAGCCGGCTCGTTACCAATTGCACCCTGCGTCGTCAGTCGAACTAAGGGACCTCCCGCAACCTCGGGCGGCCCCTGATTTTTCACCCTGCGGAGATGTGGTGGCTCAGAACCAGCCTTCCGTGTCAGTGATCCTGCTCGTACTCTCAGCGCTTCTAACGTCGTGCCAGTCTTCAGGGCAGGATGCGTCTGACCGCCGCCGTGCTCGCGCCGTGTCGGATTGTGAGGAGGCGGTGCGGGGGCAACTCGCCTCCCGTGCGACGGCTCAGTTCAACCCGGATAGCGAGCACGTCTTTTATGACTCAGTCGGCGGTGCCGCCGTCATGGGATTGGTTCGCGTGCTCCCCAGCCCGCGCAAATTTGCCTGCATCCTGACGCCAGCAACCGAGAGCACCTGGGTGCTCACCGAAGCGAGACTGCTGAACTGAGGCTGTGGCTCCGTGTTCGGCGTGATAGTTTGCATTTCACGCCTGGTGCCGCGGCGCCGCATGTCCCAAACCACCTGCCATGTTCGTATCAGTCCTGCTCGTCGTAGCTGGCTTGTCCAGCCACGCACAGCAACCGGTGTATCCAGTCACCTGTATTCTCAGTAATGGCGATCGCCTCAGCGGCGATTTGATCTCCATTTCAAAGTTCAGGCTCAGGCTTCAGCACGTCACGCTCGGACGTCTGGTGCTCAAACGGAGTTCCGTCGCCGTCTGCGAGACGACAGACAGCACCACCCGCGTCAAACTCGGCGATCTTGCGCTCGATACGCTACCGGAGAATTCGAGGACGACCGTCGGTGTTCTCCCGGATGTCATGCCGTTGCCACCGGGGTCCGTTGCGCCCGTCGTCTCGCTCGAACATCTGATACACCCACCGAAGCCGACCCCACTCGCCTCGCGCGCGCTGCCTACCTATGTATCACATGTGGGCTGGAAACGCGCAATCGGCATGAATTACATGCTCACTCGCGGCAATGCCAACGTCAGCAACCTCGGCTTTACGGGATCGGTCGCGCGACGCGCTGACAGATCACAGGTTGCACTCAGTGCGAAACGCGAGTTCGGCAGTCAGGATGGCAACGCCACCGAGAACTATTTCTCCGCCACTCTTCGATACGATCTCGCGCTCGGTCCCAACGACTCGGCGGCCAAGTCGCGGCCATCGTTTTTCAGCGAAGCAGTCGTTGAGCATGATCCGTTTGCGCAGATTGGCAGCCGCGCAGTTGAAAACACCGGAGTTTCAGTGCCGCTCACGCGCAATAAGCAAAACGACATTGCGCTCGAAATCGGAACTGGTATAACGCACGAGGCACCGACAGGAGTACCGAGCTACACGCGATTCGGTGGTCTCTTGCGACTCGCCGCTCGACAGATCTTTGGCAAGGCCAAGTCGGATCAGCAGCTTGCAATATTTCCGGATCTGAGCGGGCCACACGGGCACTACCGCTCGAACGGTGACTTCAATCTGAGTGCGCCGCTCATCTCGGGAGTTGCACTGAAACTGGGAGTTGCGGACCGCTACGATACGCGACCACAGGCCAGAGTGCGCAAGAACGACGTGACAGTCCAGAGCGGAATCGGAATCGAATTCTGATTCCGAGAGAAGTCTTGTTGCTAACAAGTCTGGAGCGTTCTGCCCGAACTACGTCTTGCGCTCGAGCATGACGTAGCCGGACATCCGTCTGAATTCCTCGCGTTGAGTGGCCGACGAAATACGGGCCAGCAGTCGCCAGAGCGGTGCCATTTTCATTTCGCGGTGAAGTCGGTGCGCCTCGTACATCCCTGACCGAAACTCGAGTTCGCTCCAGCCGAATTCATTGAAGAACGCGGTTCCACTGGCCGGCGCAAATTGAAACGGTGCGCTTCCAGCGGTGACGGCTCCGCCCCAGTGCTTGCTCATGATTTTCAACAATCGCGGGCTTGCGAGATCAATCAGCCACCACCGCGCGCTCTTGATGGAGGCGATGTCGCGGGCCAGTGCAGCGACTTGTGATTCGTCCAGATAGATGAGCAAACCTTCCGCAATCACGAGGGTTGTCGTCGCGCCCGCGTCGATGCGTGCGAAGAGTTCGGCGCGCGCTGCAGCGTCTCTCAAATCGACGGCAATCGCCTCGTAAATGCACGACGTCGGTTCGCCGCGCATCGCAGTCGCCTTGTATTCGGTTATTTCAGGCAGATCGACATCGAACCAGCGTAGCGATGGCGGAAGTACGAGGCGCCACGGGCGCGTATCGAGACCGGCTGCCAGGTTTATGATTGTGTCAACGCCGAATTTCCTGATGCGATCGAGGATGAGTTCGTCGAAGACGGCGGTACGAACGATCATCGGCCACGCCAGCGAGCGGCCTTTCTTCATCTCGTTGACGATCTGCAATCCTTCCGGACCAGCGAGCCGGTCGGCGAACCGATCGTGAAACAATGCGTCGGGTCGCGCCGTTTCCATAGCGCGATACACGGCAACCCACCGAGCTGTGTCAGAGACGTTTTCTATCGGCATTCTGGTACTCGGCGTGAGTCTCTGTGTGAGTGATGGTGCAACGCGCAGACAAGCTGGCGACCGGATCCCAAGCCGACAAGGTTGATCGTATGAGGACTCACCGCGGCGGCGTGCTGCGCGCGGACCTGCGACGAATACGCAACCCTCGCAATTGCAGCGTCGCGACCACAAGAATCATAGCGGCAAACACGAACACCAGCGGCAGGGTGCGATTTTCGATCAGCTCGTACGCAATTCCGTGTACAATGGCGAGCAACGCCAAACCGTACGTCAGTCGCTGAACGGACTTCCAGTTCTTGCTGCCGAGGAAGCGCAGCGCCGCATCGCTCGAAACAGCGAGCAGTATGACGAGGATGAAGGTAGCGATGAGGCCCGTGTAGTTGGCGAACCCGAACCAGTCGTGTCGCAGGCTCATCGTCCCGTCGGGCTCGGCGATCAGAAAGTATTTGAGTGGATCGCCGAGGTGAACCTGAAGACCGATCGCCACATGAACGAAGGCGACGATCGCGACCCAGATCCCGATATCCCTTCGGAGATCGGCTGACAGGGGATTGGGCCGGTGCTTGAGCACGTTGAGCGGCCCGATGCTCATGGCAGCGGCGAGAAGAAGGAAGCTCGCGAACGCCGTGGCGACACTCCATCCCTGTATGCCCGGCAAGCCAGCCGCGCGTTGGACGCACACCGTGAGCACTGTGGCGACGACCAGGAGCGTCAGGTGGTGCCGCACCAGTCGGCGGCTGAGCCGAGCCGTCAATGGTGAAGCGGCATAAGGTGACGACCGATCGGGCGACTCACTCCTGGCTTCTCCCCGTGCTGTATAAAGTGTGGCGGGAATGTAACGATGGGGAGCGGAAACGAAGGTCAGCAGCCGGCGTCGGGATCAATTCGGTCCTGACGCAGTTTCTTGTTGCTGACGCCTGCTCGAGTGCATGCGCTCGCATCCGATCGCGCGCGACGCGCGACGTAAGGTACGTGCAGCAACTCGATCTGTTGCGAGTCGGCGGCGACGCTCAGATGCGCTCGCCGACCAGGAGTCCCACCACGAAAAGCCCGCCGTACACGGCGCCGAGTGTGCGGAGCCAGCTCAAACTGTGTACCTGCACGAACGCCACGCTGTCCATCGGCACGGCGGTGCGCTGTCCATCCGGCTGCTCGCCGATGACGCTGTCGGCGGTGACGTGCCCGCTCTCCAGGTCCACCGTCCGACCGTCTGATTTGACCAGCCTTGCATTCGCGGGCAGATCGCGCGCCGAGTTGAGCGCGTGCGCGACCGGGGTCTGACTCCAGGTCTGACACCCCCAAAGGAGCACAAGCGCGACACACCACACTCCTGATCGCTGCCGTCGCATTCGGATTCTCCTCATGCTGTGACTGTGCGCAACTACTGGAACTGGCGCCATAACTGTCACCTACAGTATGCGAGCTGCACGGTTGCACAAGGCCGGATTCGCGGCGTGGCTTGTGGCTACGGCGGACACGCTGACCGTCGGACGGAGCGTTTTGGCCAAATCTGGCAATACAGTGACACTCGCGTTGTGTTGACCGCCTTCCGGAGGAGTTGCGCTTTGCGATGGAAACGCCATGACGTTTTCGCACGCGGAAAGAAATTCTCCACACATTGTCCATGTAGTTCAGTCATTGCATGGATCCGAAGATCCTCCTCCGACGACTCGTATCAAGCCGCAGCGTCTGACGGAACCGGACCCCCGCATCGACGATGGCGGCCCCATCGACCTTAGCCTTGCGGCCGGTTCCATGCTTCGACACATTCTTGCCGCTCTACCCCGCGGGCCGGTCGCTCGTTCGGGCGCACCTCAATAACGTAGCTGAGCGGTATTTTCTCACACCGTGCTTCTATGACGATACAGGAATTCGCGGCCTTGCGCGAGCAACTCGAGATATCGGACGAGGAGCTTGCAACGAAGCTCGGCGTCACGCCTCGCCTCATTCAGAAATGGCGGGATGGCCGTGTCGCTATAGGTGAGCGATTCGCGCTCGCATTGCAATCACTGGCGTTCCGGAAGCGGGCCGATGCCTTGCTCGCAACAAGTGGTCTGCCAGTGTGTTCGGTCATCACTGACGCGAATGCACGAGCGTCTGCTGGCGCAGTGCTTTCGACAAACGATATTTTGAATCTCAATCGACACGTGCACTCCTGCGCTACGTGCCAGGCGCGCGAGCGATATGTAGCGCAGCGGCTTGGACCAGCTCCGGCACCTGCGCCGGCCGATTCTGTGACCGGCCGTATCTACGTATGGGTCGCATTGCGGATTGGACTCCTGCCCGAGTGGGCTCGCCCCGCCGCCGGCGGCGCGATCATTCTCTTCGCCTTCGTCGCAGGGCGCGTGATATTCGCGCTTCCCTCCGTCTTGTTTCGGCGCGGAGCACTTGTGGGGCAATGGTGGTTACCGATGCTGGTGGCGCCGTTCGCGGCGGCGCTGGGCGGTGCGGTTGGAGGCTTCGGCTATTCGTTCCTGGGAAAGCCGCTCCGGCAGATTCGCGTCGTGGGTGGCTACCTGGCAGGCGTCGTGACAGTGACATCCTACATGATCGCACTCAGCCTCATAGCCTGGTTAATGGGAGTGCCGATTGTGACATCTGAGAGCGACGCGTTCCTCTTCGCTGGCGGTACCATCTTTTTTGGCCTCCTCGTGGGCAAGAGCTGGTTCAAGGCCGACGACGCCTCCCGTGCACGTGGCCCTGCCACGTCGGTCGCGACTGGCACATGAGTATCAGCTATGACCCTGTAAACGCGAACGATTCCTCGACTGATGCTGAAACTCTTTAGCGGCCGCGCCAACGCGCCACAGAGCGACTCGGCTAGCGCACCCAACGAAAAACGGGTCGCCTTGGCGGCAACCCGTTTTCTACATACGTCGTGATTTGGAAGGAACTTACAAAGGTGCGCCCGGAGGAAGTCGAATCCCCAACCTTCTGATCCGTAGTCAGATGCTCTATCCAGTTGAGCTACGGGCGCATACAAACCGCATTTCCAGCGATGGGGGTCTCTCGACCGCCTTTCCTCATCCAGCTATGGGCGGTACAAGACTCGAACTTGTGACCTCCACGATGTCAACGTGGCGCTCTAACCAACTGAGCTAACCGCCCGCACCAGATAACGCGCATTGCATACCAACGTCACACATCATCCGGGTTGCTACAGAGCGGGAAACGGGACTCGAACCCGCGAC
>PMEM01000044.1 GCA_003155795.1 Gemmatimonadota bacterium | reverse complement strand
TGGGAGTGATCCGAGCGGGATGGATGCGTACATAAGTTTCGATAACAACGAGTGCCAGTACAGTTACAATAGGGGAAGTTCTGATCTTTTCTTTGACATTGGAGGCTGCGACTTCGGTGGCGGAGCCTCAGAGACGGACTCCAATCCCTTCGCAAATGACAGCCCATGGGGCCATTCCGATGAACCGCCGCAAGGTGACCCAACGCCCGGGGCGACAGGGCCTACGTCAGCAAAACCGACGCCGCAGCAGGTCTTCACGGCGGTAGGGACGAAACTAACTCCGTTCAATAATGCGATGAACCATGGGATGGATTGCGCTGAACGAAGTGCAGAACTCGCCGTTAGCTCCACGGGCGATTGGTCGTTCTTGAAGGCGGCCTCACGAATATTCAGTCTACAGACGATCACTGAACTAGTGACGCGCACGCTATCCATGGGTGAAACCGAGGTTACAGTATCAACGGTTTCAACGGGACGTGCCGTCGTTGTAAATTCGGCCGCAGCGGCACAAGCGGGGCATATCTACGCGGTGGGTGTCGCACAAACCCGTGGGTTCAATTGGATCCACGGCGACAACCCACTATTGAGTTATGTCCCGGTCGTCGGTGATCTCCTTTACGGCGCGCCGGCCGCCGCGCGCGCTTGTACTCCGGGCGCGTCTGAATGATCGCGAATGTCAGATGGGGGGTACTGAGGGGGCTTTGGGCCGCGACCGCTTTTTCTGTATTCGTTATAGCCGAGTACCTGCTGCTCGGTTCGGCACCTTTCACAAATATCGGAACGTCACTTCATGTTGTGCTCGCGATCTACTTTTGTGGCGGCATCACCGCAGGTGCGATTGTCGGCGCGCTTCGACCGTTTACGCGAACGCGCCCTGGTGCAATTGCCGTTGGCATCCTCGCTGCATTTGTAGTTGGGACTGGGATCATATGGACGAAATCAGGATCGCCGAATCACTGGGCCCCGGTCGATTGGGCATCGGTCATTATCTGCTCGGTAATATATGGCACGATGTTCAGCTCAGAAGAAACGTGGAACGGTCAATGACAATCCGAGCGCGCGTTTGCTAGATGATCGCTGATCGTACAACGGGCAAATCGACGAGCTTCGACTACGACGCACTTGGTCGTCCGGTAATCAAGCGAAGCGGCAGTGTGTCCGGCACCGGTCACGTGATACGCGGCGGAATGGCGGCGGAATGGGGCGGAATGGTGTCAGATACCGTCTTGAAAAGCAAGTCCACGCATCGGGATTTCCATATCGAAGCGCTTCCCTGAGTTAATGACACCGTAGATCAGGTGGACAAGCCTTCGCATGCTCGCTCCGACGATCGCCTTCGGTGCCATGCCGCGACTTGCCAAGCGCTTTGCCATTGCCATGATAACGGGGTTGTGATGCTTGGCGACCAGACCGGGCATATACAATGCTTTTCGAGCCGCTGCGTGACCCGCTCGTGAGATCGTCGTACGGCCGTTCACTGAGGTACCGGATTGCTTCTGTCGAGGCGTCACGCCAAGAAAGGCAGCTAGCGCCTTGGCGTTCTTGAATCGTCGCACGTTGCCGACGTAGGCCAGGAATTGTGCTGCCAGCTTTGGTCCGCAGCCAGGAATGCTACGGATCAGATCGGCATCGCGCTTGAGATCCGGGTTGCTGTCGATGTGATCGTAGATCTCCGCCTCAATACGCGTGATCTGCGCTGTGAGCCATTTTACATGATCCTTGACCATCGCGATGACCCGCGACTGTTCACCCTGAGACAAGGCTTCAAGTCTGTTGCGTTCCTGCTGGCGCATGTCCTGCAGCGCCTGTAGCCGCTCTACCAACGCGCGCAACTCTCGCACTGCCTGGCTCGGTGGCTGCCACAACTTCAGCTCAGATCGCTGAGCGAACGATGCGAGCAATTTGGCATCCGCCTTGTCCGTCTTGTTGCGACTGAGCTGACTCTGAGCGAATCCTCTGACGCGAGCAGGATTGACGACACTCACTCTCCAGCCTGCATCCGCAAGCGCCATAGCAGCAGCTTCACTGTAGGGACCGGTCGCCTCGAGCACCACCGGTACATCCGAAGGGAGATGTCGCTGTAACAGCCAGGTGATCAATTCCGCATGACCACTTCTCGTGTTCTTCACAACTTTGTACTTGAACTTGGCATCACCTTGCGTACCATCAACAACACACACGTCCAGCTTCAGCTTGGAGACATCGATGCCTACGGCACAATCGTTCATCTTGTCCATCCTCGTATGCAGGCTCTCGACACATGGTCGGGCCTAAGTTACCGTTCGGAATCGACGAACGAGAAAACGGATCGGCGGGCTTATCTGACACGCAGGCTCCCTGACCCACAAACTCAATAGACTCAGTGGCCTAAGATCTTGTCAGCCTCAGCCGACCCGGGCGAAACATCGAGATCAACATCCCGATTTGGATGCTCGCAGTCAAGATACGAGATCTTGCATGGTGCAAACGATCAGCGCGTCAAGGAAGATCTTGTGTGACGTTCACGTCCTGTAGGGCGGCGCCTCCGCTCGGCGGGTAGCAGATGGTAATGGTTGGTCAGGCGAAAGAATGTGCGATGGCCTGATCATCGTGAATCATATTCGGTTTCGTAAAGGCGTATTCGTGCGAGTTTGCATCGTGCAAGATCTGACACCGCTTTACCCTCTTCACTGACCCGGGGACGGCAGGCGACGGAACTCATGGAGGCGATGGTACTTCAACAGGAACGAAGTCGGCGTCGACAGTGCGAGCGGCCTGCGTTGCAGCAGGTGTTGCGTTCGGGATTTCAGTCGCAACTGACGCGTCGTGGCTTGTCGGGATCGGTGAAGCCGTTGACGGAGTTAGGATTGGTGGTCGCCTCATTGCATTCGGAGAGAGCGCCGCGGGCGGAACCTTAGAACGAATCGTGCCGAATGTCCCTCAAAATAACCTGAATGGATTGCAGTACAGAGCGAAAATCTCCGCCACAGAATCCGGACGCCTAATACGGGATAGCGGTCTATCGATTACAGCAGGTGATGAGAATCCCGGGAAGGCATTTCTGCAGAGCCTTGTTCCGATATATGGATCTTACAAAGCGTATCAGACTATGCGGCGGAGCTGTCAATGATGTCTCGCAACATGCCAGGAGGAGCGCGAATCATTAAAAACATCGTTGACGGGGTAAAATTTGGCCTCATGTTCGCGGGCGCGTTCAGCGTAATCGCGATTGTGCTCTTTGTACTGAGCGGAGGTGCTGCTCTCGACCGGAGCCCCACGACATTGGCACGCGTGATCGGTGCATATGCAGTCGGCGGCGTTGCTTCGGGAGCGGTGTTTGGCTTGTTACGTCCGCTTGCTCGGTGGGCAGTCGGAGCGGCTGTTCTTGGAATCATCGTCGCCGTGCCGACATACGCCGGAATGCGCTTTGCTGTTAACGGATTCACTCCATGGACTGCGCAGGATACATCGGATGTGCTGGTGCTATCTTCGTTGGTTGGCGGACTAGCCGGTGTAATGCTCCGGCACCGTTTGATCAAACGTGGTCTTTGGGCTCCAAAGTGACTCGTGGCCGACGGCCTCACGCAGACTGCATCCAACGCCACCAGCTCGGTGCGCATGGTGTCGGTGCCCAAGGAATTGCTTGATACCGTTCAGACGACGATCTCTGCATCTGGCGTAGCGGAGCACACGTACACTGTGGTCCACTATCACACCAAGGACGCTGGGGGAACGGATTCGACGACCATAT
>PMEM01000025.1 GCA_003155795.1 Gemmatimonadota bacterium | reverse complement strand
CGACGCCGAGCACGATCATCACCGCAATCACGATCGCGGCACGAACATCACCTGTGGCGATCGACACACTCGCAAGCACCGCGAGCAAGAGAACGAGAGGATTACGGCATGCCAGAAACAACCGCCGTGCCCAGCCGGGAGGATGCTCTGACGCTATGTCGTTGGGGCCATAGAGCGCGAGTCGGGTACGAGCCTCCTCGCTCGAGAGGCCGGTTTCGCTAGTCCCGAGACGTTCGCACACCCATTGCACCGGGTGCCTGGCTGCTTCATCGAGAAGTGGTGAAGTGCTGATGGACCGCGCTTTTGCTTGTGCAGGGTGGGGTTCGGCCGGTGGTTGTTCACCAGCGGGCAACTCTGCGAGCGCTTTCACCAGCGGAGGCAGGTCACTCTCCACATCGTGACTCGACTTCTGCGTGCAGACGGAGCCACCGGAAAGTGCTGCTTGCGCCACACGGGTCGCTCACAGCGCACTCGGAAATGTCTCGGGCAGTTCGCCGCGATCCCATATGCCGGTACGCTCAAGTGGTTCCACGGCTCGCGTGATGTCATAATGGAATAGCGCATCGAACTGCCGTGGCAAGCGCGCCGTAAAATAGTGGCTCTGCCGTTCTGTCTCGGGTTTGTAGATTACGCCGATAGCGCGCTCCAGCCGCGGCGCATCGAGCGCCTGGATGAGAGCGCTGTTGCTGCGCAAGTTCAGGAAGAAGCGCGCCAACCCTGTGTCGTGCATCACCGCTTCATAGCTATCCGGACGCGCAGGCCTTACCGTCCGGCGCTCCGCTGGACTGTCCCAATCGTTGGCCGCTGTCACGGTGCCGCCGTAAGTTGTGAAACCAACCAGGACCGCGTTGTCACCGTGCTTGGTGCGCACCAGCTGGCCGACGTTCAGCTCACCGCGCGTGGACATTTCAGTTGCCCTTGCATCACCCAGGTGAGAGTTGTGAGCCCACACGACAACCTTGGTGGCGCTCTTCTGCTGTGCATGGGAAGCGGTGAGCGCATCCAGCGTTTCAGCCATGTGACGGTCACGAAGATTCCATGATGCAACACCGCCGTAGAACATCGCCCGGTAATACTCCTCAGCGTCCCGAACAAGCCGCGCGTTCTGCTCAGCGTAGAACTGAGCATCTGGCGTGAGCCGTCCATCGCGTCGCGCATATTCGGCAGCCGAGCGTCGCATGTCAACCAGCTGTGCAACTACAGCTGGTTCGCACGATTCCGCCAGCCCGTGTGTCGCCGCGTATCCATACGCCTGCACATCCTCGCCAAAATCCTCAAAACAGGAATATCTGTGTCGGGCGCGTTGTGCTGCGGCGGGATCAACAGCGTCTAGGTACTCCAGCACAGCCGCGATCGATGTGTGCAGACTATAGAGATCGAGGCCATAGAATCCCGCGCGAGTGTCAGTTGCGGGAAGACTGTCGTTGAACGAGCGGAGCCATCCTACGAAATCAAGCACGTCCGCATTGCGCCACATCCACTGCGGAAAGCGCTTGAATCCGCTGAGGGCCTCGTCAGCGTCCCTGTCCGCACCATCGCCACGCACAAATCGATTCACGCGATAAGCGTCTGGCCAGTCTGCCTCCACCGCCACGCTTCTGAACCCGCACTCCACGATCAGCCGCTTGGTAATCTCACCGCGGACGCGATAGAACTCATGCGTACCATGGGAGGCTTCGCCAATGAGCACGTACTGCGCATCGCCAACAAGCGCCAGCAATGGATCAAAATCCGAAGGGGCACCAGTGAGCGAATGTGCGTCGGTTCTCACATCGGAACCGATCGCACTCGATGCGGATTGTTTCGTCTTTGAACGCATGGGCAATCACTCGGTTAGAGTGCCAGCCTGCGCCCGGGCCGCGCGCTCGAGCAGGGCCAACACCTCGTTATCGCTCGTCTGCGAGAAGTCGTCGTAGTACGTCCCGACGCCGTACAGCGGCTCCGGGACCATGAGAGCAACACACGAATCGGCCACCTTCTCCACCGCTGCAACAGCCGATCTCGATGCAACTGGAACGGCGACTATCAAGCTGGCAGGTGAGTGCTGTCGGATCGCCCTGACCGCCGCCAGCATCGACGCGCCCGTCGCGAGGCCGTCATCCACGACAATCACGACGCGACGCGCCAGCTCAGGAAAGCGGCGATGTCCCCTGTACAGAACTTCACGCCGTTCGAGCTCACGCATCTCCGCAGCTATGATCGGGTCGAGTTCGGCCTTGCCGATCCGGAGTTCGGAAATCAGCGTATTGTCGAGCATCAGAGTGCCGCCGCTGGCCACGGCTCCAATGGCTAGCTCTTCGTTCCATGGCGTGCCGATCTTGCGCACGACAAAAACATCGAGCGGGGCGTCAAGTCGAGTTGCGACTTCATAGCCGACGGGCACCCCGCCCCGCGGGAGCGCGATGATTATGACGTCGGGACGATTTGCGTAGTTCACCAACGCTTGCGCAAGCAGCCTTCCCGCGGCGTGGCGGTCCGCGAATCGATTCATATCTCCGCCCCGAAATGATTGGGAATCTTCCACTACTAAAACGTATCAACCGCCCCGTACCAAGTCTGTCAGGCGACGGCCTGCTAACTCCTCCGCATTTCCCTTACACGCCGTCGGTGCTTTTTCCGGGGCTCGGTGCTCCCTGCCCTTCCAACCATTGTCAATACGACCGTATTGACGCGCCTCATCAGGCCAGGCGAACGACGCCGCCACAGCCATCTTCCTCAAAGCATGTGGCTGACGTCGCTCGAGCTAGTCGGATATGCATACGTCATGTGCCGCAAATCTGTTGCGGTCAGTCCGTGCCTCACTGCGAGTGCAAAAATGTTGATGACGTCGGCTGCGTCGGGTCCCAGAAGATGCGCACCGAGAATGTGATCGGTGTCGTTGTCGACGATGGTCTTGTACATGGCAGCAGACTCCTGCACGCGCCGGTTCGAGAACCAGCGCGGAGTATCCTCGCACTTCACTCTGATATCGCGCCCCTGCTGGCGGGCTTGTACTTCCGTCAGCCCCACCATCGCGAGCGGCGGTTCGGTGAATACCACACTCGGTATCCCTCGGTAGTCTGGTCGTTTTGTGTTGCCATGCAACAGGTTGGATGCGACAATGAACCCCTCGTGTGCCGCAACTGGAGTTAATGGAAGAGCGCCCGGCGGGAGGGTGCAGTCACCTGCCGCGTAGATTCCCGGGTTCGTCGTACTCTGCATGAACTCGTTTACCGTGATTCCACCGCGCTTGTCTGCCGCAACATGAGCCGTCGGCAGATCCAACGCCTTGGTCCTGGGTATTCGCCCGGCACCATGCACCACCATGTCCGCATCAACGACTGTCGTGCCCGCGTTTGTCGTGACACGGACGCGATAACCAGTACCAGATTTCTCGATCGCAGTGACATCAGCGCCTATCCGAACATCGATGCCCACATTTCTTGTGTGCGCTACAAGCCGTTGTACCAGATCCTGATCGAAGTGCACCAACGGACCACTGCGGCCTAGCACGATCGCTTGACTACCGGCGCGCTGTACGATGTGAGCGAACTCGAGTGAGATGTAGCCAGCTCCTATGAATGCGATACGGGCCGGCAACTCGTCGAGATCCAGAAAGTCGGTGCTCGTGCGCACATGCTCCTCTCCCGGAATGCTGAGCGGCTCAGGCGTCGCTCCGCTCGCGATGACAAAGTGGCTGGCCTTGATCTCCTGCGTGCTGCCATCAGCAGCAGTGACGACCATCTGATCGACCGCCGAGAAGCGCGCGCTTCCGTGAAACGTCACAATTCCGGACTTCTCGAATGCCTCTTCGGTGCGAGCGGAAACGGGCACCGTGAACGTGCGCTTGAAGCGCATCAGCGCGGGCCAGTCGATGCGCCCGTCACCGTCCATGCCGGCGCCGGCCATTCGGCGATGCCAGTCGATCAGTGCGGCAGCTCCAACTAGTACCTTCTTTGGATCACAGCCACGGAGTGCGCATGTGCCCCCGTACGGTTGGTCGTCGATGACAGCGACGCGCCATCCAGCGGCGCGGCACTTTGACGCAGAACCGGAGCCGCCAGCGCCGGTTCCGACTACGGCGAGATCGAATGACTCGATACTCATAGGGCGTACCACGCATTGTCAGAGGAATTCCGTTGGTGAGCCGAAAACGTGGGGCCTCAACCGCCGGTCGCACAGAGCTGATAACCCGCGCTGCTACTGTAGTCTGATCGCGTACGATACCTGTGCAGAAGGGATGCCACCTTCAGCGCACAGTGTCAGCCTGAGATGAGTTTACTACCCTGTCGTCCCCGGGCCGGATACACGTGAGGTCGGTTTCCGGGTAGGACAGGCATGCACTACGATTCGCCAAAAATGCGCTATCTTCACATTCAGGCCCAACCCAAAGGCTGCGATGGACAGTGCGCTCGTTGTAGATCGCCTTCAGTTCGCCTTTACCATCACCTATCACTACCTCTTTCCGCAACTGACGATGGGGCTCGCGCTCCTCATCCTCGTGCTGAAGACGGTAGCGATCAGGACGGGCGATGACCGATATAACGACTCGGCGCGCTTCTGGGCCCGCATCTTCGGAATCAACTTCGTCTTCGGTGTGGTCACTGGGATCCCGATGGAATTCCAGTTTGGCACGAACTGGGCAGCATTCTCCCGGTACGCCGGTGGTGTAATCGGCCAGACGCTCGCGATGGAAGGAATGTTTGCATTCTTTCTCGAGTCAGCGTTCCTGGGCCTCTTTCTCTTTGGTGAGCGAAGACTCGGACCGCGCGGTCACTGGGTTGCTGCGTTCCTCGTCTTCCTCGGATCGTGGCTGTCAGGTTACTTCATTGTCGTGACCGACGCATGGATGCAGCACCCGGTCGCGCACCAGGTCATGCCGGACGGCAGCGTTCAACTCTCGAGCTTTGCTGCGCTTCTCGGTAACCCATGGGGTCTCTGGCAGTATGCCCACACGATGAGCGGCGCCGCCATCACCGGCTCGGTTGTGATGGCGAGTGTCGGTGCGTTCTACGTTCTCTCGGGACGCGCGGCCGAGCACGGCCGGCTCTTCCTCAAGGTTGGTGTGATCGCAGGTCTGGCATTTTCAATCCTGCAGCTCTTCCCCACCGGCGATCGTCAGGGGAAGATGGTCGCGGAATATCAGCCCGTCACACTCGCGGCGATGGAGGCGGTGTTCACAACTGGCCCGGGTGTTCCACTCGTGATCATCGGTCAGCCGAACATGAGCGACAGGTCGATGGACAACGCGATCTCCGTCCCCAACATGCTGAGCTTCCTGACGTATCGCCGCTGGGACGCAACCGTGCAGGGGCTCGACGCGTTCCCAACCGACACGTGGCCAGACAACGTTCCGCTACTCTATTACGCATATCACATCATGGTCGGGCTCGGCACCATCATGATCGCGATACTGGTAGTGAGCACACTTCTCCTCTTGCGTGGCAAGCTCGCGACGAGTCGATGGATGCTATGGATGCTCATGCTGATGCTGCCGTTTCCATACATCGCAAACACCGCCGGTTGGTTGACGGCCGAGATCGGCCGGCAACCATGGCTGGTGTATGGTCTGATGCGAACGTCAAACGGCATCTCACCCGAAGTGTCGGCGGGCAACGGGCTGTTCACCCTGCTCGGCTTCATGGGGATGTATACGATACTGACGATTCTGTTCTTGTTTCTCATCTACCGCGAGATCGAGCATGGCCCCGCGAAACCCGCGCCATCCGTGGCGTACTAAAACTGGGCGATAATGGCAACCGCATTCTTTGTAATCGTTGCATTCATGCTAATCGTCTATTCCGTGCTCGACGGTTTCGACCTCGGCGTCGGCGCGATTCACTGGCTGGTGGGGCACACACGCGAAGAGCGCCGAGTTGTGATCAGCGCGATCGGTCCTGTATGGGATGGTAATGAGGTTTGGTTGATTGCGGCTGGCGGAACTCTGTATTTCGCCTTCCCTGCACTGTATGCTTCGAGCTTCAGCGGCTTCTACCTGCCACTCACGATGGTTTTGTGGCTGCTGATGCTGCGCGGAATCAGCATCGAAGTGAGATCCCATGTCAACGATCCTTTGTGGCACGGACTCTACGACTTCGTGTTCACACTATCCGGCGCGCTGCTCACAATATTCCTTGGCGCCGCACTCGGAAATGTTATCCGCGGCGTACCGCTGAACGCGGACGGTTATTTCTTTGAACCTCTCTGGACAAATTTTCGAATTACAGGCCGCGTGGGGATTCTGGATTGGTATACCCTGCTGATCGGACTCATGTCGTTCGTGACGCTGGCAAATCACGGAGCGCACTGGCTCGCACTCAAGACTGAGGAACCGCTGCGCGAACGAGCGCGTCGCCTCGGAGCGCGCCTCTGGTGGCTCGTCGCCATTCTCACCGTCGTCGGCTTTTTTGCCACCGTCTGGGTGCGTCCGATAATTCTCGAAAGCTATCTTACGCCTGGATGGGGCTGGTTGATTCCGGTCGTAGCGCTCGGAGGACTCGGTGGAATGGCGTTGTTCGGAGCACGGCAGAAAGACCTCGCTGCGTTCATATCCTCCAGCCTCTATATCGCTGGCATGTTGGGCGGCGTCGCCTTTGGCATGTACCCAACACTGCTCCCAGCCACAACGGATCCAGCGTACTCCCTGACAGTCGCCAACAGCGCAACCGGTGCGTACGGACTGCGAGTGGGCCTGATCTGGTGGATCTTCAGCGCGCTATTGGTGATCGGATATTTCTGCTATGTGTACTGGATGTTCCGACATCGTGTGAACGTCGCGGCTGGCGCGAGTCATTAGTTATGCCAGCCGAATCCGACGAACAGCGCTCGCCCCTGTGCAATGTCACCCGACGCATCGAGCCATGACGCATTGGCAAGGTTGGTCCCATCGACGAATACGCGAACGCGTTGAACATCCCATGCGAGTCGAGCGCTTCCGGTTGTAAATCCAACCTCACCGGCGCGCCGGGCATGTACCGCGTTGAGCGACATGCTCGCATCCCACGGAAGCGAAATCGTTGTAGAGGCAGTTACCTGTCGAGTGACAGGTTGGAGCGCGTATTTTCCGGCAAGCCCGCTCGCATCTCCGTCATCGAACGCCGTCCCGCTCGCGCTGAGTGCAACTGTCATCCCTTGAACTGGCGCCGCGCTTACAGTGGACTCGACCCCGCGAAACGTCGCGCTACCGACATTCGCGATCTGCCATGGAAGATCAGCACGATTCGCCGGTCGTACCCAGTCGATGAGATCCCTGGCGTGGCGCGTGAAGACCGCCGCATCCCATTTGAGCCCGATCCCGCTTGCAACGATCGGCGTGTACGTCGCGCCGAGCTCGCCATTAACGAATCGCTCCGGCTGTACGAGCGGATTGCCGATGTTCCCGGGATCTACGTAATAGCGCTCTGTCCATGTCGGTGCGCGAAAGCCGCGGGCGACGCTGGCGCGGAGTGTCAGTTCTGAAGTTGCGATAGCAGATAGTGCAAGCGACGGCGAAAAGAAGTCGCCATACGTCGATGCGTGATCGTCGCGTTCTCCGGCGATCAGCTGCAGACGCTGTGTCAAACGTATCGCCTGTTCCATGAACGCGGCGGCCCGCCATTCCCTACGACCACCAAGCCGCGCGCTTGACAGTTGATCGTGCTCCGCACTTCCGCCGATCACGATACTCGTATTACCGAAAAGCTCGGTGCGCGCTGTCGCGTCACCTCCGGTCTGCCAGGAGCGGTGCCGGTTTTCATAAATCGATGGGTCGTCGCGAACCAGATCGAATCGATCTGTGTGCAGCCTCGTGCTTGCATCGGCATTCAATGCCCAGCGTCCGACTGGAGCAGTCCAGTGCGCCTCCCCTGTCGTTGTACCGGTGCGCTCGCCTGATGGGTACGGCGAATAGAAGTTCGCCGCACCGAAATCACGAACTCCAACAGACGCCGCGGTCGTCAGCCTTCCACCGCTTCCAACCGCTCGACCCGCGCCTAAGCGCGCCTGGAAGATTCGGTAATCGGTGTCAGGGCGGTGTCCGTCGGATTTGTCATACTGAAAATCACTCGAAAGGAAGGTTGCTCCAACTGAACCTCGGTCAGTTGCACCAAGTCCTATGGTCCCGAACGTCCCGCCGTACACGCTGGCCTCCGCGCCAGAATTGGCAGCGTCACCACCTGAACCATCACGGGTAACAATATTGATCACGCCACCAATCGCATTCGGTCCGTACAGTGCGGAACCGGGACCGCGAAGTATTTCGATCCGCTCGATCGACGACAGTGGAATTCCCAAATCCAGTGCGTAATGCGCGCTCTGTGCGTCGCCCATCCGCACGCCATCTACCAGAATCAATACCTGCTCGGCAGTGGTGCCGCGAATCGAAACGTCAGCTTGCGCCGGCGAGCGAGTGAACGCGTCGACCGAAAGCCGTGCGCCGAGTAGCTCCGCAAGATTATGGGCAGGTGAGCGGGAAATATCATCGCGCGTGATAACGTCAACCGTCCGTCCAGCAGCACCCGCCTGCGCGCGCGATGCAACGATCGTAACGCTATCTAGTTTGGCCGGAGTTGTAGCCTGTGCGCCGGCCTGAATGGCAAGCGCGAGCACAAGCCCGGTGCAACTCATGCACCGGGCGAAAGAGATCGAGTGAGTCAAGATTTGTGTTTGAGAGTGTATTGATCACTGCGTGATGCGCACTTGCGTTCCCCATGGATCACGCGCTACGATATCGACACCGTCCCGCCCGACGCGGTAGCCGTTTCGCTCCAGGCTTTCTCCGACTGCTGCGATATTCGCAGAATCATACAACCGGATCGTCCATTCCAACAACCGTGCATCACGCTCAGCGGCCGGCCGCGCACCGCGACCGGCCCAGATATTGGTGCCGAGGTGATGATGGTATCCGCCAGCCGACATGAACAGCGCGCCCGGATAGCCCCATACGGTGCGATCAAATCCCAGTGCGTCGGAATAGAAACTCGATGCAGCAGCGATGTCGCCTACATGCAGATGGACGTGGCCCATTACCGTACCGGCTGGCAGACCGCGCCACTTGGCATTAGCCGCAGACTTGAGCAGATCGTTAAAATCGAGCGGATCAGTGGCCATCTTCAGTTCGAGCCCCGTTCGTACCCACGCACTTCGCGGTCGGTCGGAGTACACTTCGATCCCCAGATTATCGGGATCCTGAAGATACAATGCCTCGCTAACCAGGTGATCGGCTGCGCCGGCACGTGCGTTGATGTCGCTCAAGTGTTGAGCAAAGCGAGCGAGCGATGCGCGATCTGGCAGCAATATCGCGAAGTGATACAGCCCGAGCTGTCCGCGAGGCGGTGCAGGCTTCGCGCCGGATCGCGCGACGAGCTCAACGAGCGGACCCGCGTCGTCATACGCGCCGAGCACGGCATGCGACGAGTCTCGCTCCCGCGCCCGAAGCCCGAGAACTCCCTCGTAGAAGTCCAGCGATCGACCGATGTCGGACACTTGAAGGCGGACCCGCCCAAGCCCGGTATCCATCGGCAGCCTGAAGCCGCTGGGCCGTATTCCGTAGCTGTCAGGCACCGCCGGTTCTGCAACCGGCTCGTCGCCAAATTTGTCTTCAGTCTCCGATCCCACAGGACTCTCCGTTCATGCATTGGTGTCACGGCACCGCGTCACATCGTCAGTCAAGACCACCCCACGGTGGATCAATTCTAACCGCACTGGGCGGCTAAACACTTAAAATGTAGGTATAACCCCTACGCAGCTTCAGGAGCAAGCCGACTGCGTCGGAAGGCATCTGCCTTTAGGATCAACGAGGAACCGTCAGCGAGTGGAATAAAAATGGAGTGGTTCGTCAAGGCCTTTCTCAAGGCGAGCATCACATGGCTTAGCCTCGGGGTCACGCTCGGCGTCGCCATGGCTGTGGACCCGAAGCTCATCGTGTACCGCCCGGCGCATGTGCATATGAACCTGCTCGGCTTCGTGACAATGATGATTTACGGCATAGCATATCACGTGATCCCAAGATTCACCGGGCACCAGTTGCATTCCCGGCGGATCGCGGGCGTGCAGTGGTGGCTGGCCAATGTCGGACTGCTACTGATGGTGGTTGGATTCTGCCTCGCGCCGCACGCCTTGTCGGCGGCGCCGTTTGTCCTCGGTACAGGGGGCGTATTGGCAGCCATGTCCGCGTACTTTTTTGTTTACAACATATGGTCGACGATAGATGGCGCAAAGCCAGCGCCGAGTCCCCATGGCACAACGAGGCCAACCCGATAGTTTTGATCGGATATGCCTTCGAAGCTCCAATTTTTACGTAATTCCGCGATTTTCGGCCTCCTTCTTGGCCTGACGCTTGTCCCTGCAGGAGCGAGGGCCCAGGATTCTGGGGCGCGCCGACTCGCGAACATCGTGTCCGTTGCCGTCTCCGAATACGGGATGGCAGTGAATGAAGCGGGCAAGACCATTTCGGACCAGGAATACGAAGAGACCACGGGATTCCTGCAGGACGCTCACAGGGTCGCTGCGGGGCTTCGCGGACCCAATGCGGCGAAAGTCCAATCGGCGCTCGATGCCGTCATCGCGGCGGTAGTAGCGCGAAAGCCACCCTCTGCGCTTGCACCACTTCGTGAGCGAGTCCTCACCGCCCTGGGAACAGAAGGAAGGCTGGAGCTTCCGACCGCGCCACTCGACACAGTTGCGGGTCGCGAGATCTTCACTGCAACCTGCGCATCATGTCACGGTTCGACCGCGATGGGCGACGGCCCGCTGGCGCACGGGCTTTCCACTGTAGTACCCGGAATCGGCAGCCGGACGGCAACTCCCAAGCTGACGCCGTCGCTCGCATATGACGTCATTTCGGTAGGAGTACGCGGAACCGCGATGGCTGGTTTTGGCGGTTCGCTTTCCGCGCAGCAACGCTGGGATGTTATCAACTACATATACACGTTGCGCGGCGAGAAGATGGTGTTGCCGCTCAACGATGCGAAACCCACATCTCCGGCCGCTGTCTCCGCGTCGATACTGGCACTTCTCGACTCCGCCAGATCGCTCGCAGGGAGCGGAAACATCAGCGCGGCGCGTGACGGTGCCTTCGACGCGTACCTCGCCTTCGAACCACTTGAGTCGATTGTGAGCGCCAAGGACCCAGGATTGGTGACATCCCTCGAACGCTCCTTCGCCAATTTCAAAATCGCGGTTGCGAGTGGTGACGCTGAATCCGCAAGACTCACGCGCGATCAAATTGCGGATGCGCTCCCTCGGGTTGTGGCACTCGCAAGCGAAACCGGAGAGAATGCGGTTGCCACGTTCTGGCAATCGTTCCTTATCATACTGCGCGAAGGCTTCGAGGCGATCCTGGTCGTAGGCGCCGTGGTCGCCTTCCTTATCAAGACTGACCATCGCGAACAATTGCGCTCGATTTGGATCGGCGTCGTACTCGGCGTAATTGCGAGCTTGATAACCGCGGTAATCATCAAGACAGCATTCTCAGCCATTCCAGCAAGCAGTGAGATCGTAGAAGCAGTTTCACTGCTCATCGCGGTGGTAGTGCTCTTTTCTGTGAGTTACTGGCTCATCTCAAAAGTCGAAGCTGCCAAGTGGCAGAAGTTCATCGCGCATAAGGTCTCAGCTGCGCTCGAGCATGGCGGTGGCAGGGCGTTGATGCTGGTTGCCTTCCTCGCGGTGTACAGGGAAGGCGCTGAAACCGCGCTGTTCTATCAGGCGTTGTTCAGTCAGACGCAGGGCACCGCGTTGCCGCTGGTTCTCGGAATCCTGACTGGCTCGGTCGCGCTCGCAGTGATATTTGTGCTCTTCTATCGCTTCGGCATAAAGATCCCCATGCGGCCGTTCTTCGCCATCACGAGCCTGCTGCTCTATTACATGGCGTTCGTCTTCGCGGGGCGTGGAATCCGCGAACTCCAGGAGGGAAACGTCGTGTCAATGACGCCTCTGAGGCACTTTCCGGATATATCATGGCTCGGCGTATTTCCGACAGTCGAGACCGTCACGATACAAGCGGTACTTTTGCTGTTGTTTGTGTTCGCACTGCTGAAGACCTTCATATTTACGACGGATAAAACCGCAGCAGCCTGAGCACAACCTGCCGAATAGACGTCGGGGATTCCCTTATGAATTATACAGATTATCCCGACTGAATCTGTCGGCCGCGACAGCATAGGTTACATCGCCATGACGACTGCAACGCCCGATATCTCCATGCCTGAGATCATACAGGGCGGCATGGGCGTCGGTGTTTCCAACTGGAGACTTGCTAATGCCGTGGCGAAAAGTGGCAACCTCGGCGTTGTCTCTGGAACAGCACTGGACACAGTGCTTGTTCGACGACTCCAGGACGGCGATCCCGGCGGTCACATGCGCCGCGGCATCGCCCATTTTCCGATTCCGCACGTCGGCGACCAAGTACTGAGCCGCTACTTCCTGCCCGACGGGCGCGGCAAGGATCAGCCGTACAAGATGCTTCCCATGTACAAGCAAGTGGTGAGTGTCGCGCGTCAGCAGGTCACGATGCTCGCGAATTTCGTCGAAGTGTACCTCGCGAAGGAAGGCCACGACGGGATTGTCGGTGTAAATCTGCTCACGAAAGTTCAGTTGCCAAATCTCGCATCGCTTTGTGGTGCGATGCTGGCAGGCGTCGATTATGTATTGATGGGAGCCGGCATACCACGTGAAATTCCGGGTGTACTGGATGCGTTCTCGGAGCATCGCGCGACATCGATACGATTCGACGTCGAGGGACTTCCGGCTACCGAAGCAGAATACCTGACCTTCGATCCCGCGCTTCACGGCGTCGAGCCGGCGATGCCGATGAATCGTCCGCGGTTCATCGCGATAATCGCAGCCACCTCACTTGCAATGACGCTCGCACGCAAGGCGAACGGTCGCGTCGACGGCTTCGTCGTCGAGGGTCCGACGGCTGGCGGGCATAATGCTCCACCACGCGGCGAGCCACACCTGAATGATCGCGGTGAGCCGATTTATGGTGAACGTGACGTTGTGGATCTTTCGCGCATCGCCGAACTGGGGCTTCCGTTCTGGGTCGCGGGCGGCGCTGGATCTCCCGACAAGCTCATCGAGGCTCGCGCACTCGGAGCTGCTGGAATCCAGGTGGGAACACTGTTCGCATATTGCGAGGAGTCGGGAATTGCAGATGCTCTGAAGCAGGAAGTATTGTATCACGCGGCGCGCGGCGAAGTCGACGTAGTGACGGACCCGCGCGCGTCTCCCACCGGCTATCCGTTCAAGGTAGTACGCTGGACTGGCGACAATGCCGGCGGCCCGCGGCGAGTCCGGAAATGCGATCTTGGCTATCTGCGCACTGCGTATCGTGACCCAAATGGCCGAATCGGATACCGCTGTCCGGCGGAGCCAGTGGATGCATATGTAAAGAAAGGTGGGACGGTCGCCGACGCGGAAGGACGCGAGTGCCTTTGCAATGGATTGACCGCAAACATCGCACAGGCTCAACTTCGCGGCAACGGCGTCGAGGAACCGCCTTTGCTGACCAGTGGCGATGATCTGCGCAGTATTCAGAGTTTCATCGGATCACGTACGAGATATTGCGCAGTCGATGTTGTGAATTACCTGCTGGGAGGCTGATTCGATCCTCGCGGTCCCGCGCTTGCGCGTAGTGCGTTGAGTACTACGGCGATGTCGATCCCCTCCTGAAGCAGCGCACCTGGAATCGGGTCGATGTAGCCAGCCGCTGCGAATAACATCGCGACACCGCTGAGACCGAGGCCAGCCCAGATACTCTCTCTGGCGATCTTCATGCTGCGGCGTGCTATCCGGATCGCAATCGGTACACGGTCGAGCTCGTCGACGAGTATCACAAGATCCGCTGCCTCTGCCGTCACACCACCACCGTGCCCGGAGAGCGCGATGCCGACGGTCGCCGCGCTCAATGCGGGAGCGTCATTCGTTCCATCGCCCACCATGAGTACGCGGTTGCCCTCTGCAGTCAGTTCTCTGACGGCGATAACCTTGCCTTCTGGTGTCATGTCGCCGCGAACTTCGCTGATGCCGATCGCCGCAGCGATTGCGCGCGTATTTTCCTCGTGATCTCCTGAGAGAAGCAGGATTCTCTTGAAGCCTAGCCCGTTCAGGTCTGTCAGAATCGCCGGAACATCGCCTCGCAGTTTCTCGTCGTACACGACAATGCCTGCGAGATGGCCGTTGATCGCCACATACGCCTTGAGGCCGACCACGGACTCCTCGGGAATAGCGCCATCCTGCTGGGCCGTCACCTTTTCCTGTATGTATGTTCGCGATCCAACCGCGATCATGTCGTTTCCAACTCTTCCCTCAACGCCACTACCTGGCGTCTCAACAACGTCCTTGATTGCCGGAAGGGATTGGTTCTCAACCAGAGCCGCATCCACAAGTGTACGGGCAAGGAGATGCACTGCTCCCTGCTCTATCGCCCCCGCAAGACGCAGGACTTGCTCGCGCGTGAAAGACTCCGCCGCAACGACATCCTTCACTACCGGCATTCCGACGGTGAGCGTGCCTGTCTTGTCCAGCACTGCAACATTTGCGGTTGCGAGCCGCTCGATCGCGGCGCCATTTCTCACGATTATCTGACGCCTTGCGGCACGGTTGATTCCGCCAATGATGGCAATTGGCGGCGCAAGTATCAGCGGACACGGCGTTGCGACTACCAGCACGGCGAGGAAGCGTTGGTAGTCCCCTGACATCACGGCAGCCACGGTGGCGACTACCAGGGTGATTGGCGTGAACCAGACTGCGTACCGATCTGCGATTCGCTGAAATGGGGCCTTGGAATCCAGAGCCGACCGAACGAGCTGCACAATTCGCTCGTACTGACTGGCTTCAGCGATGGCTGTAGCACGCATCTGGAACAGCCGGTCACCGTTGATGCTGCCGCTGCTGACCTGCGCGCCTGGCGCCACAGGACGCGGCAATGACTCTCCGGTGATCATCGACGTGTTGAGCTCCGTCGTTCCTTCTATGACAACACCGTCGCACGGGACGAGTTCACCAGCTCGCACAACGATAACATCGCCGACAAGTACCTCATCGGCTCGTATATCGACAATGTCGCCATCGCGAAGCCGATGCGCCGACTTGGGTCGGTCCGCCTCGAGTTGCTGGACTGCGCGTGATGCTCGGCCCTCAGCGTACCGCTCCAGAGCCTCGCCGCCGGTCTGCATCACGACAACGATGAGACCGGCAAGCGGTTCGTTCATAACTGCAGCTGTTACAATCGCGAGAGTCGCGACGACGTCCGAAGCCCACTTGCCATGCAACGCTCCCCGGACCGTGCGCGTGACAACCACTGCACCGGTAACAATGAGAGCCGAGAGCCAGATTCGGTCAGGCCAGAGCGGTATCTTGAGGACCCACACCAGGACCCCCGCAAATACCGCCGCTGTTGCAAGGCCAGGTATTACGGCGGGCCGACCAATTAGTGCATACGGCCCGCGTGATTTGACATCTTCCGGGTCACGCCGACGGTTCAGTTCTCAACCTCGACGTGTGCCATCATTCCGAGGGCCGCATGCGCATCGCACTGGAAGAAGTACTTGCCGGGCGCGAGGTTGACGGGTATGTCGAGCGTCTGGCCGGGAAGCTGCAGCAAGGCACTCGCCGGAGGGAGGTTGACCTTTCCGGGATTGGAATCCGGGAGAAAATTCACGTTGTGAACGCCGGTTTTCAATGTGAATCGGATGACATCTCCACGATGCACCTCAAACTTCGCAGGCTTGAAGTAGTTTCCGTCGGCATCGGTGTTCATTTCGACCACCACAACCTTCCCCGTCGGTGTTGCCGTTGGTCCGCCGCCGCTCGCAGCAGCAGCCGGCGTTTCGGCACTCTCGGTAGCCGAGGATGCATTTTCCTTACCGCCGCAGGCAATGGCGAAGATGGAGGCTGCGACGAGTCCAACAATCATGCGAACGTTTTTCACTGAGGTCTTTTGGTTGGGATGGTGAATGATTTGTACTGCGAGTGCTGACTGTACTGTGATAACTACGACGAGCTCAGAAATCCTTTCGCTGAAATGCTCTCATGCCGAGGGCCACCGGCCCCGCGATCCATGCCATCAGTGCAGTGATAGCGATCGCGGCCCCCCAGGCACCGCCGAAGAATTTCAGGAAGACGGCTCCCGTATAACCCATCATTGCGGCACCGTCAAACCGCAACAACAGCGCCACCCTTGCTATGTCAATCGGGTTAGCCATCATCATGGCGAGCGTTGCCTTCTCGAGCGGGTAGTCCGACATGACTGCGAGGATGAACAGAACCAGCCCGTCATATACCACTGTGAGCATCAGCCAGACAGCAATGGCGGTGCCGAGCCCCCGGAGCCGGTCTTCACACCGAACCGCGATCAGCGTGGCAATCGCACTAAACGCGCCAGTAAGCACAGTTCCAGCCAGCAGAAGTGCTACCAATGTGTTCCACGCAGGCGCATCAATTCCGTGTAGCAGGAACGGGAATCCCAGGCCGACCGCGAACGCAAGCACCATTGGGAGTGCCAGGCCGAGATACAGGCCTGTGTACGTCTGCCGTCGACGGACTGGCTGCGCAAGAATCAGTTCGATGAATTCGCGCGCGTTGTACAGATAGACGGTGCCGAATACGATGGCGACGAGTGGTACCACGAAGAGAACAACACTCACGAGGCTGAGCTGCGTCTTTGCGGGATCGCCGCTGAAGCGAAGCAGTCCCTCCGTCACCAGCCCAAAGAAGATCGCGTACCCAATCAACCAACGGCTCCGCACTGCGTCGCGCGCCTGATACTTCAACACCTTGAATATCGTATTCATGCGGCCGCCCGTACCCAGCCACGGGTCATCATTGTCGCGACAGCGCGTTCCAGAGTAGCCTGAGCAGTGATCCGCTTGAGTTCGTCAAGCGTTCCGACGAACGCAACGCGGCCGTCGAGCAGAAAGGCGACGTCATCGGCGAGTTCTTCCAGCTCGTTCATTATGTGTGATGTCACGACAGCGGTCTTCCCGGACCCACGGTCGGCCAGGATCTTGTCCTTGAGTATGCTGCTTGCGAGAGGATCGAGGCCAGCAGTCGGCTCATCCAGCACCAGGAGATCAGGCGAGAAGAGGAATGCCATCGCCGCGTTCACCTTCTGGCGAGTTCCACCAGACAGCACTCGCAATGGCTTTTCCAACGCTGTGCCCAGCTCGAAGGACTGCAGAAGTTCCGTATCCAGTTCTGCGGCGCCTCCGCGAAGGTCCTTGAGCATCCTTATCAGCTCTGCACCTGTGAGATTTTCCGGAAACCTGGCGATCTGCGGCATGTAGCCAATCCGGGCGCGATACGCATCGGCTCCGATCACGTCGGCACCTTCGAAGAGGATTCTCCCTGTATCGGGCCTGGTCAGGCCGAGGATGGACTTGATAAGAGTCGTCTTCCCCGCGCCGTTGGGACCGACAATCGCGATGACTCGTCCGGTGCGCACGACCAGGTCAATGGTGCGGAGTACGTCCGTCGTTCCGAACCGTTTGGACAGGCCGGAAATCTGAATCTTGAGCTGATTCATTTGACCCACCGCATTGAAGGAGCGTCATCCGCCAGCGTCGCCGGTGTGAGCGCGGGTATAACCCGCTCCGCGGCGTCCAGCAACTCAAGAAAATTGCTACGCAGGAGAATCAGTGCCGGCTCGTTCTGGGCCACGATTACCGATGCAAGCCGGACCGGGTGATGCGGAACATCACCCTTTCCGTCGCGATTCAGATCGTAGCCCCTGTACGCAGACCAGTAGTTGCCCGTGAACGTGGAACTGGTTGATCTGCTATTCGTGCTGACGTCAAAAGTGTTGCCCGAAAAGTTGTTACCGACGAACGCAGCGTCCTCGGTGCTCGACTGAAGCTTCAACGCCCAGCCGTTATCGAGGAACGTGTTGTGGCTCGNNCTCGCGTACAGGCGTGTTGCACCATCGGCGTAGAGTCCGGACGTATTTCGCGCGAACATGTTATTCAGCAACTGACTGTCAGAGATCTCCTTGAGGAGTAGTCCGTACGCGGCAGCTCCAACGTTATCCATGAAACGATTGCCAACCATGCGCACGTTATGCGTGTACATGACCGCGACACCAGCCCCGTTGTGCCGGAACGTGTTGTTCTCGTAATCGCAGCTGTCGGAGAACATGAAGTGCAACCCGTACCTGATATTGTTCTCACTGAGATTGTCGCGAACATGCGCCTGACGGACGAATTCGAAGTAGATACCATCGCGCTGCCCCGAGATCCTGTTGCCAACAATCGTGATGTCGCGCGAGTGCCAGAGATGGATCCCGTTGCCGGAAGTTGCATCGCGCAGGTGTGCGGCGGTAATCACATTCCGCTCGACCCGGCAGTCCGACGCTTCCTGCAGATAAATGCCAAAGAACGCATTGTCGATTCGATTGTCGGCGATGACGCAATCCCGCCCCCGTATCACCTTGATCGCAGCGAGGTCTTCCGTATAGGCGACACCGACATTCCGGAAGTTCATCCCGCGAACCGTCACGCTGTCGGCCGTTACAGTCATTATCTGCCGCTTCGACTCACCATCCAGCACCGGGAAACCTTCTCCGAGAATACTCACCGGAATCGTCACAGCGATGGTTGTATCCCTGTACGTCCCACGGTGCACGATGATCGTGCCGCCGCGTGCGACGATCTTGAGCGCCGATCGCACGCTGCGAACCGGGCCGTCGACCGAGACGTTTATCACCGACGGCGCACTCCCTTTGCGCGGGGCGTTGCCCTGAGCGGACACCGGCGCCGAAACCGGCACCAGAAGCGCGATCGCAAGCAGAACCGTCGCGGCAATCCTAAGGACGCCCCGACCGCAGCTGGAAATCATTTCAGAACCCAAGAATGTTCGAACTCTTCGCGGCTCGCACCCGCAACGCAAACGCGAGCGCGATAACACCGAGTCCGAATGCGGCAAACGCAAGCCACGCACCAATATCGGGCCACGAAACTGCTGTGAAATTGAGTAACTGCTTGACGCCCATCAACGGTGGTTGATAGTTCATGCCGGGTATCTTGATGATTGCGTGCGCATAATCGATGTTGTGGCCGTAGTCATACTCCCAGCGCCAGAAGTCCACCAGCCCGGCGACCCCGACGACCAGGAAGGACCCTACCCAGCCGATCAACAGCTTGCGATTGCCAACGAGTGCGGCAAGCAGGCCAAACAGAATCAGACCACCCACAACCCACGGCATGTAATGCAGCTCGGGTATCGCGTCTGGAGTGATGTGCTTCATCCCAACGTAGTGATTCAGACCGTTGATATTCGCGAGATCGGTTGGAGTCGCGCCGGCAACATAACTGACGCCGATTCGCATCCCAAGCCCTTCGGGGTACTGTGGCGCGACTAACTGTACGCGCCACATTGGAACGAAGAACAAACCGACCAGAAGAAGCGATGCGATGACCGTGAGTGCGCGCGAAAGATTTGGCATGAGTGAACCCGTGAGATCGCGAGCGGCGACCGTACCCAGCATGGCTGGTACGGGCACCGAGGCCGTCTCGAGGTAACCCGTACCCATCTGTGTTGCCATTACTGCTTCTCCCCGTGCTTGGCTGGAAGGCGTCCAAGCTGTGTCTGTGAGACCTTGCTGACGTTGGCACTGAGGGGCACATGCAGAGCGGGCGACGACACACGGACGTAGCCCTGCATTTCCTGGTGCAGTGCAGAACAGAAGTCGGTGCAGTAGAACGGATATATCCCGGTTGCCTGCGGTACCCACCGCACAGTTCTAGTCTCACCCGGGGGAAGCGTAATGCCCGAGTTATTCGATCCGAAGACTGCGAAGCCGTGTGCGATGTTCCAGTCCTGCTCAATGTTGGTGACGTGGAAGTACACAGTGTCACCCAGCTCGACGCCTTCGAGATTATCCGGCGCAAAGTGACTGCGAATAGCGATCATTTTCACGTCGACTCGCTTTCCGGTACGAGTAATACCGCCGCCTGCTTCAGACGTCGTCACGTTCGGATTCTTGTTGTCGGCGAGCTTCTGGAACTTGAGCGAGCCAGGTTGCAACAGGCTGGCTGGCACGGCCTGCGCGTAGTGCGGCTCGCCCATCGTCGGGAAGTCGAGCAACATCTTCATCTTGTCGCCGCTGATGTCTATCAATTGCGCTGAACGGGATCCCTCGGGCCCAGTCGGGAGGTAGCGATCCTTGGCAATCTTGTCGAGCGCAACCAGGTACTTGCCCCACGGCTTCTTGCTATCGCCTCCGGGAATCATGATGTGACCAACCGAGTAGTACACGGGGATACGATCCAGTACTTCCCACGTACCCAGCTTCCACTTCACGACTTCGGAAGAGATGAACATCGACGTGTACGCGTTCCCCTTGCCGTCGAATTCGGTATGGAGTGGACCCAGGCCGGGATTCTTCACTTCACCGGCTATAACTGCGTCGTACTTGATAACCGGGATTCCATCGATCGTCTTCTCAAACTGCTTGTCGGCGATGGCCTTGATCATCTTCGTGTACGAGTGCACCGGAATCACCGTAGCAAGCTTGCCGCCGGCGACGATGTACTCGCCCGTTGGATCAATGTCGACGCCATGTGGCGACTTTGGCGTCGGGAGGTAATAGACGAGACCATCACAGTCGGCTGGGTAAAGCATCGTGACGCCAGTCTTGGTTTCGCTCTTCGCGATACGTGTGGCCGGATCTACATAGTTGTGAACGTAGGAACCGCCGAACTTCTTGCCCTTGCCGGCAGCAATGCACTCCTCGGCGCGCTTGTAATTGATGGCTGCGATGTAATCCTTGTCCGCCTGCGAGGCGTTTACCTCGAGCTTCGTATTCGCTTCTTCGGAGTTGTACGTGGTGAAGAAGAACCAGCCGTCCGATGGGCCCTTTCCGGCATGGCCCAGGTCGTAATCGTAACCCGGCATCATTATCTGGAACGCGACATCCATCTTCCCGGGCACGTCCGCCTTTACGAATGTGATCGTCCCCTTGAAGTTCTGCTTGTAGCTATCGATGGGCACGTCCTTCTGCGGGATCGGAACGCTGAAACGCGTCGCCGAGACGACGTACTTGGTGTCCGGTGTCGCGAACGGCGAGGCGTGGCCGCCGGCAGCGTTCGGAATCTGCAGAATCTCTTCGGTTTCGAATCTCTTGAGGTCAATGCGAGCAATCCTCGGCGTGTTGTTTCCGTTGATGAAGAGCCAACGGCCGTCTGGCACGCCATTCGTTAGCGACATCTCGGTGTGGTGCGCGTCGTCCCATGGGACAAACCCGAACGTCGTGTTGAGCATCGCTTTCGAGTCTTCGTCGTAGCCGTAACCCGTCTGCGGGAACTGTGAGAAGACGGGGATTTGCTTGAAGAGTCTACCGGATGGGAGCCCATACACCGTCACTTGCCCACTAAAGCCTCCCGACAGGAAGGCGTAGTACTCGTCGTATGAGCCCGGCGGTACGTAGGTGCGCGTCGCCGCATCGCCCGCCAGCAGGCCGGCCGCTGAGCTCGACTTTCCAGTCGGCGCACAGGCGCTTGCACCCAGGCCAAGCGCGCCAGCCACAAAGATGCCCAGTGAAAACCGTCCGATCGTTGCTATCCGCATACCGTGCCTCAGGAAGTGATTAGGTGCTGCGACTGGCGCGGCCCGAGTGGAATTCCACTGTCCGCCCCTCTGAAGTGAACGTACGGCGATGCAATTTTCTGAAAAGTCGGGCAACCCCGGATTCTGTGTCAGGAATCTGACTTACAGCCCTCAGGGAAATGCTGACACCGATGCCAGTGCACCCTGCCTACCTTGCGATGGCCGCTTGTTCCGGCGGATTATGGGAGAGAGCTCATGGGGCTCTCCTGCACAGCATAAGCACACCATCAGCACCCATCAGCACACTATCAGGAGAAGTTCAGCATGCCGTCAACTACAGGAATTGCGGAGGCTTTAACCCCCGCATCGATCGTCAATGAAACACTGCGTCAGTTTCCCGCGACGACAGGGGTTTTCAATCAGTTTGGGATAGACGCGTGCTGTGGCGGCGCCGCATCAATCAGTGAAGCCGCGACGCGCGATGGCGCCAATCCAGACGAGCTGTTGAACGCACTGAACGTCGCGATCGGAGCAGAGGAGAACCGCGCGAACTCGGCATCATAATGCAAATCAGCAATTCCCTGGAGATCGCTGGACGCGCCGTTTCGGCAAACCCCGATCGCGCATCGACAGCGATGCTCCACGATTCAGACGACGCACGTATCGTCGTCTTCCGGATCGATGCTGGTCAGGCCGTTCCGTTGCATACCAGCGACTCCACTGTCATACTCACCGTCGTGAGCGGATCCGGCTTTATTTCCGGCCCGGTTGATGGCGTCGTTGGGGAGCACCAGGTCAGCGCCGGGACAATCGCCACGTACTCACCCGGCGAACTGCACGGCATGCGGGCCGAGACCGGCACGCTCGTCATTATTGCCACGATTGCTCCGCGCCCGGGAACGATTCGCGCCCCGCAGGTAGCCTAGTTCCCGACTGCGTCAGGCTCCGATTTTGCACAGGCGTCTAACGCCGCGCTAAACCCAGGAGTGGCAATCTCAAGCGCCGACGCCCGTGCCAGAAATGAGCCCGGGTCGTCGGCCTGGTAACGACATCGGACCGCCGGGTGATTCAGAAGACTGGTTTGCCGTTTGACGTTGAATCCCAATGAGTGAGCTGACATGACACGGGACGCACACGGAACTCACACGGAATGCACGACACGTTTCCGGCAGCCCGAAGAGCCAAACGGAGCTCCTGCGCCGCTCAATTCGACTGAGTTGATCCTGATGGATGCCTACTGGCGCGCCGCGAATTACCTGTCGGTGGGCCAGATATACCTGCTGGCAAATCCGTTACTCCGCGAGCCGCTCTCCATCGATCACATCAAGCGACGTCTGCTCGGCCATTGGGGGACGACGCCGGGTCTGAATTTCATGTACGTGCACATGAATCGCCTCATCAAGAATCACGATCTCGATGCGATCTTTATCGCCGGACCGGGGCACGGCGGGCCGGGCGTGGTCGCGAACACGTATCTGGAAGGGACCTACAGTGAGACATATCCAGGAATCAGTCGCGACGCTGGTGGAATGCAACGTCTTTTCAAACAGTTTTCGTTCCCGGGCGGCATACCAAGCCACGTAGCACCGGAGACACCTGGCTCGATACACGAAGGCGGCGAACTGGGCTACTCATTACTGCATGCATACGGCGCAGTGTTTGACAATCCGGATCTGTTCGTTTGCTGCGCAATCGGAGACGGCGAAGCAGAAACCGGCGCGCTCGCTACCAGCTGGCACTCCAACAAATTCCTGAATCCAGCTCGAGATGGAGCAGTGATTCCAATTCTCCATCTCAATGGATACAAGATCGCCGGCCCAACTGTCCTGGCACGCATTGGCGATGATGAGTTGACTTCTCTGCTCCGTGGATACGGCTATGATCCACGATTCGTTTCCGGCGACGATCCAATGATGATGCACCAGCTGATGGCCTCGACGATGGATGCCTTGCTCGCTGATATCCTTCAGATCCAGCGACGTGCTCGAAAAAGCGGCTTCACCAGTCGGGAACCGTGGCCGATGATCGTGCTCCGCTCGCCCAAGGGCTGGACCTGTCCAGAATTCGTCGACGGCAAACAGACGGAAGGATCTTTTCGCTCGCATCAAGTACCGGTGACGGGCTTCAGGGAGAACCCGGAGCACATCGCGGTGCTCGAAGACTGGATGCGCAGCTACAAGCCGGAGGATCTGTTCGACGAAAGCGGCGCGCTATTAGCGGAAATTGCAGCCATCGCACCAACAGGCACGCGTCGAATGAGCGCCAACCCCCATGCCAATGGTGGTCTGCTCCTCAGAGATCTCGTGATGCCCGACTATCGGGACTACGCAGTCGATGTCACAGCACCGGGCGCGACTGATGCCGAAGCGACGCGCGTGCTCGGTCGCTTGTTGCGCGATGTGATGCGAATGAATGAGAGCTCGAGCAATTTCCGAGTGATGGGACCGGATGAGACGACTTCCAATAGACTGGACGCGCTGTTCGAGACAACCGACCGAACATCGACTGCAGACGTGATCCCGAGCGACGATCACGTGGGACCAGATGGCCGCGTCATGGAAGTATTGAGCGAACACATGTGTGAAGGGTGGCTTGAAGGATATCTTCTCACCGGACGCCACGGTGTGTTTTCATGCTATGAAGCGTTTATACACATCGTTGATTCCATGTTCAACCAGCACGCCAAGTGGTTGGCAACATCTCGAAAGATCCCCTGGCGCAAACCGATCGCGTCGCTCAACTATCTCCTTACATCTCACGTCTGGCGACAGGATCACAACGGCAACAGCCATCAGGATCCGGGGTTCCTGGACCATGTAGTGAACAAGAAGGCAGATGTCGTCCGAATCTATCTTCCGCCAGACACAAATACGTTGCTAGCCGTAGCCGATCACTGCCTTCGCAGTCGCGACTACATAAACGTTGTCGTTGCTGGCAAGCAACCAGAGCCACAATGGCTGAGCATCGATGCAGCAACGGAGCACTGCGCACGCGGCCTGAGTATCTGGGAATGGGCCAGTAACGACGTGCGTGATGATGGCTCGCGCGATGCCGAAATCGTATTCGGTTGCGCCGGCGATGTGCCAACGATGGAGACACTAGCCGCCGTTGACCTGTTGCGGCGCCACCTGCCGGATCTCCGTATGCGCGTTGTGAACGTAGTCGACCTGATGGCACTGCAGCCGATGAGCGAACATCCGCACGGTGTTTCTGACGAGGAGTTCGACAGCATGTTCACGAGCGACCGACCCATTGTATTCGCCTTCCACGGCTATCCAACGCTGATTCACCGCCTCACGTATCGCCGCACGAACCACGATAACATGCACGTGCGTGGGTACAAGGAAGAAGGTACTACAACCACACCGTTTGACATGACCGTGCTCAACGATCTTGACCGCTTTCACCTCGCGCTGGACGCAATCGCGCGGGTGCCACGACTGCGTAACAATGCAGCCGCAGCGATCGCAGCGGACTATTTCCGCGCGAAGTTAGCCGAGCATCGTGCATATGTATCGGAGTATGGAGATGACATGCCGGAGATTCGCGACTGGCGCTGGAATGGTGGCAAGGCGTGAAGGTACTCGTGCTGAACGCTGGCTCGTCGAACTTGAAGTTCCAGTTGATCGACACGGATAAGGCTGCGATTGACTCTAACAGCGACAAGCGCCTCGCACGCGGTCAGATCGAGCGCATTGGAGGTGAGGCGATTCTCACGCTCCAGGTTGGCTCGGCAGAGCCGTCACACCGCACCGCACATGTTCGCAACCACGCAGAAGCTGTCGAGCAAGTGATTGCGTGGATGGCGGACGGTGAATCCGGCGTCGGCATAAAGTCGACGTCCGACATCGAAGCGGTTGGTCACCGCGTCGTGCACGGCGGCGAGCGCTTCACGAAATCGACGCTCATAGATGCGAAGGTCCGGCACGAACTCGAGGAACTCATCGAGCTCGCTCCGTTGCACAATCCGAACAACCTGCTCGGCATCGCCGCCGCACGCGCGGTGCTCGGCCCTGATGTCCCGCAGGTCGCCGTGTTCGATACGGCGTTCCATCAGAGCATTCCCGAGACAGCGTTCCTTTACGCGATCCCCTACCAGCTGTACCGGCGATACAAAGTCCGGCGATACGGCTTTCACGGTACGTCGCACCGGTATATCGCTTATCGGTATGGCCAGTTGACCGGCAGGACTCCGGAGCAGACCCGCATCATCACACTTCATCTGGGCAATGGAGCATCCGCGTGCGCAATCGCGGCCGGTCGCTCGATCGACACATCGATGGGCTTCACGCCGCTCGAAGGCCTCGTTATGGGAACGCGTTCCGGCGATCTCGATCCGGCGATCCTCGACTTCGTCGGAGCCAAGGAAGGGCTGAGCGGCCACGACGTCGAGACGATGCTCAACAAACAGTCCGGTCTGCTCGGCCTCTCCGGACTCACAGCCGACATGCGGGATCTCCTGGAGGAGGAGGACGTTCACGGCGACCGCCGTGCGCGGCTCGCAATCGATGTGTTCTGCTATCGCGCGCGCAAGTACATCGGCGCGTACATCGCGGCACTCAATGGCGTTGACGCCATCGTCTTCGCGGGCGGTATCGGCGAGAACGCACCGTCCATCCGCGAACGCATCTGCGCTGGCATGGACTGGCTCGGTGTCCAGGTGGATGCCGAACGCAACGCGAAGTTGACCAACGGCGCCGAGGGACGTTTTGACGCCGATGGAACGCGCGTGGAGCTGTGGGTCGTTCCTACCGATGAGGAACTGGTCATCGCCCGCGATACCTGGCGCGTCACGACAGGCCAGGATCTGCATTTCTGATCCGGGTACTACAGAATCACCCGTCCGTTTACCGATACTCCTGACGGTGGTGTGTGATCGCCCCGCTCCGGTGGAGTTACCAGCATCGACCACCTGCCTTCGGCCGCGATCGATCTCGCAACGCTTCCCAGCAGCAACCGATCGAGAAATCGATGGTGCTGGCTACCCACCGCGACCAGATCCGGCTCGATCTCTTCGCAGAAGCGTGTAATCTCCTCGACTGGTTTTCCGCGGCGCACTTTGGTGTCGATCCTCATTCCTGCCGGCGGGTCGAGCGCGTGGATCAAATCGCGGAATGCTTCGTCAACGCCCTTGCTTCGAATGAGCTGCAATCCTTCCACACTCTCCGTCGTCTCGCGCGGCGAGTCCGACTCGATGAAAAGAAGGCGCACGCTGCAGTTGTCGTCCACTATCTGGCACGCGAGACGCGCAGCGCGGATGCTCGCCCGACTGAAGTCGACTGCGATCACTACACTTGCCGGCAGGCCCGCCAGCTGCGGACGAACCGCAAGCACCGGCACGCCGGCTATCGCCATCACTTCGCGCGCCGTGTCGTTTCCAATTGCGCGGCTCATCGCGGCGTGTCTGTTCAATCCCATCACGATCAGATCGCTACCCTTCTTCCGTGCAGCCTCGACGATCTCCCTCCCAACGGCGCCAGCAACGATCTCGAAGGGCCACGTCGCTTTGGCACCCGAGTCGAGATGGAGCACGGGCCGCATTTCGTCGACCTGCTTCGCCAGCGCTTGCGGGTTGCGCAGCTCTTCCTCGAACTGGGCGACGATGATGCCCGCCTCCGGCACCGACGGACCGATCTCGATGACGTAGACCGCTGAGGGCTTCGCGTTTCGCCGTTTATGCAGTGCCTCCGCCACAGCGATAGTGGCCGGCGCAAGGTCGTCGTCGGTAATCGCGAGCAGCAGATTCATGGGAACACCCTCCACTTGATCAGACATCGATGCGAGCCGGAACCACCAGCATCGACCAGCGCGCTTCGTGCGCCAGTGCCATGGACACGGTACCAGAAACGAACTGATCGAGGCGCGATGGCGAGCCATTTCCTACCGCCAACAGGTCCGCGTTTAATCTCCTGGCACAACCTTCAATCGACAGCGTCACGTCGCCATCCACCACTTCCGACGTCAACGTCATACCGCTCGTTGGACAGAGACTTTCGATCAGGTGATCCAGCTCCTGCCTTATCCAGTTCGTGCCGCGACGGTGGATTGGGACGAGCCACTCATCCGTGGTGTCGGGAAAATCAGGGGACACGTGTATCAGATGCATCTCTCCATCCGGAGCAAGAAGATTGCGGGCAATTGCGGCGGCACGAATGCTCGCTTCGCCGAAATCGATTCCAACGACGATGCGCCTTGGCAGTTCGCGAAGACCGGGCGTCACCGCAAGGACCGGCAGTTGCGTCGATCGCACTACAGCATGAAGCAGATCGCGCGACAGTGCTCGATTCAGCAGGCCGCGGTGCCGCAGCCCCATCACGATGAGCTCGGCGCGAATCAGTCGCGACTGTTCGACTATCGCGTCGAGCGGTGGCCGTTGAGCTGTCTCGACGCGCCACAGGACTTCGCCGGCCACATCCGCCACCAGTCTCTGCAACGAGGCTCGTGATTCATCGCGGTACTCCTGACTAAACAGATCCTTGGCGACCGCACTCTCCAGCGACGGGGTCGTGCGGCCAACTTTCTGATTGGCGCCGAGCGCGCGGATTACTGTCGGCACTGCCCCCCGTCGCCGCGCAAGGATCGCTGCCATCCGGATGGCAGCTGCCGCTCGGTCGTCATCCGCAATTGCCACCAGGAGTGGAAACACGGGCTCCAGCGTCGAGTAGGGGCGCGCTGATGCAGGATGGCGCGCTGATGCAGTATCGGCCGAAGCAGTATCATACGATGGCATCTCGGCAGAGGCCGTCGCCGATGTCGCGAATTCCAGCATTGTGCTATCCTCTCGAGCGATATGAAATCTGATGCTTCGATGACTGACTTCCGGTCAACGAAGCCCGAAGAGTCTTTACAGACTCGGGACACGCCACAGGTTCGTCTTTCACGTCACCACGGCCGACTCGGGTGGTGCTACCAGTACGGAACATCGAGCGTCACGCACCACTGCCGCCGACACGCTTCCGAGACGGATTCGTTCGAGCAAGCCGTATCGATGACTCCCGACCGCTATTAGATCCGCGCCGACTTCCTCTGCGTACGCGGATAGACGATCCGCTGCCCTGCCGTAGAGTCTCGTACCGGTAACATTCGTCCCCGGCGCGAACTGCATGATGAGTTCCGCGAAGTCCTCGTCCACGCGGGCCTCCGCGCTCCGGCTGGGAGAGTCGCTCGCCGGTATCACGTACACCAGATTGATCGAACCATGCTTGTCCAGCAACGAGCCTGCAAGGAGAGCAGCGCGAATGCTGGACGGCGTGAAGTCCACTCCGGCGACGACGCGCGTCGGGCGCGTCTCGAGCGCCCTGGTGACCGCCAGAACCGGTGCCACACCACTCGCCATTACCTGACGCACGGTGTTTTCAGCCAGAGCTCGCGCGAACAACCCGTGGTGCTCCAGTCCCATCACGATCAGATCGGCGTCAATCGCCTGTGAGCGACGAATGATGCAACGCGCGTCGTTGCCGAGCTCCAACACCACGTGCCAATCGACATCAACACCCGCCAGCGTCGCAACGCGTCGTAGCAACTCGTTACGGTAGCTATGGGAGCTGTCGGCTGCCAGAACCAGATCTTCGGCATTCGTCAGCTCGGGGAACGACTCAGCTGTGCAATACGCCGCCACCTCGATGACCCGGAGCACGGTGACCGACGTGTTGCGTGGGCGCGCCAGTGCCGAAGTCACACGTACGGCTGCACGGGCAACGGAATCGTCGTCCAGGGCCAATAGGATCCGGGCGGGCTCGCCAGATCCATTGGAGCGCACCTGCTCACGCGGTTCCCCGCCCGTAAGTTGCGAATCGCTTCCGATCGACATCCGAACGCCCAAGCTCGCTCCTCCTCCGTCGCATCCATGCGGTTCATGCGACGTCCAGGAAAAATGCGAATTCCAGATCCCGGCGTCAGGCAGGAAAACCCTGATTTCTTGTAGGAGAATTGATGACGTCCAACCAGGCAGGCTCGGCATCAAATTCGCGTGTACCCAACGATGAAGCGGTCTGGTTGCCATCGCTCCAAGCGCGATAGTTGACGACGGACCGCATGCAAACGATTCGGGCGACAAAATGAGAGATCGGTCATGAATACATCACCCAGCACGGTATCAACAGCGCAGCAGCCACCTGCAGCCATCTACGGCTTTCATTGTGACATCGAAGGCCGGGACTTCGCGCGCGCCGTTGAGCAGGTCATCGCGGCGTTGCAGGCCGAAGGCTTCGGTGTGCTGACGCAGATCGACATTCAGGCCACGGNNCTGAAGGCCAAACTCGGCGTCAATGGGCGACCGTACCTCATCCTCGGCGCGTGCAATCCGCCGCTGGCGCACCGCGCGCTGGACGCCGAACCCGACATCGGCTTGCTGCTGCCCTGCAACGTCGTCGTTCGTGAAGAGGCCGACGGCCGCCTGGTCGTTGCCTTCATGGACCCAGTCGCGGTGCTGCAGATGACCAGCAATCCAGAGGTGGCCAAGGTCGCCCATGAAGTGTATGAGCGGTTGCAACGTGTCAAGGCCCGTTTGACCGTGCCCGTGACGACCGGCAACTGAGGCGCAAGGAGATGCACGTGGGTTACGGCGGCGGCTACTTCATGGGTGGCATGTATTGGATCTGGTGGATCTTCTGGCTCGCGCTGATCTGCATCATCGTCGTGTTCTACGGGTGGGGGCGAGCAAACAACCGCTCCTACAGCCTGCGCGAGACGCCGCATGAGGTGCTGAAGCGGCGTCTGGCCAACGGCGAAATCTCGAGCGAAGAGTACGAGCAACGCAAAGCGCTGCTCGACCGCGACACCGATGTAAAGAAATAGCGCGGTAGTGGGTGCTCGTCATAAGAAAGGCTGTACCAGATGTATCCAACGGGGCAGCACAGTGGACCCCCGGGAGCACCCCCAAGACCTGACAGTTGACTTTTATTTCAAGATCATATAACTATATTCGCATATAGTGTTATAGTTATACAGCCGCCACCCCCTATGCACATATCCACCGTCGGGCTCTTCGTCGTATCTGTTGCCGTATCTGGTGCCATGGCCGTCCGTTCAGCCAGCGCCCAGATTACACTCGCGCAGGCACTTCAACAGGCAGATCGCTCCGCGTACGCCAATCGCGAGGCGTCGGCCGCCGCCGACGCCTCGCGCGCCCGCGCAATCGCCCCCCTGCAGGGAATCCTGCCAGATGTTCGCCTCGAAGCCGGCTACGCGAGAACTACAGATCCCATCGGCGTATTCGGAAACAAGCTCCGCCAGGGCGTCGCGACACAGGCTGATTTCGATCCGGCGCGTTTGAACTTTCCCGACGCGATGACCAACTATCAGGGCGGCATCGTGGTCGAGCAACCGCTTTTCAACGCCGACGCATGGGCGGGGCGTACCGCTGCCCGCCGCGGTGCCGACGCGAGTCAGGCGCGCGCAGCGTGGACACGTCTCTCGACCAGGGTGGATGTTGTCCGCGCATACTACGGCGCCGTTCTGGCATCCGAGCGGACTGCAACCCTGCGCGCAGCCGCACGCTCGGCTCACGCGCACGTGACTCAGACCGAAGCGATGGTGCGACAGGGCATGGTCACACGTTCGGACGCACTTCTCGCATCGGTCCAGGCGGGCGACATAGACGCACAACTCGCAGAGGCGGAGGGTGGCGTCGAGACTGCAAGACGCCAACTCGCCATGCTCCTTGGCCTGCCCGAAACAGAACTGCTGGGGAGCAGTGCAGCACCATCATCGCTGCCTTCAACTGCGCGCATTCGTGCCGTCGTCGAAGAAGACACTGCCGCAACCCCGACAACGCGTGAGGATGTTCGCAGCGCACAACTTCAATCGGCAAGCGCCCTGGCGGATGCATTACGGGCCCGCACCACGTATCTGCCGCGCATCAACTCGTTCGTTCGATATGACTGGAACGCCCCGAATCGACCGTTCGACGGTGAGCGCAGCTGGACAGTCGGCATCATCGCGGCGTGGAACCCTTTCAGCAACGCAGCCCGGATATCCGACATGCGTACGACGTCCGCGCAGGCGTCTGCAGTAAAGGCCCAGGCAGATGCGGCGGAAGCGCAGGCGTCTCTGGATGTTGCGCAGACTCGCACCGCACTTTCCGTAGCACTCATCCGGCTGGGCATCGCGGAGCACTCAGTGACGCAGAGCACTGAGGCACACAGAATAGTATCCCGCAAGTACCAGGGTGGCCTCGCGAGCATTGTAGATCTGCTGGAGGCACAGTCGGTCGAAATGAACAGCGCACTCGCCCTTTCCGGTGCCAGGTATCGTGTCATTGTTGCGGCTGCCGAACGGCGCCGTGCACTCGGTGGCGATCCGGCGACCCTCACCGCCCTTGACGACGATGTCCCGCCGGCAGCCGCGAATGAGAGTCCTGTAAACAGCAGCCCATCAGCAGCCGGCCTCGGAGCGACACCACTGACCCAGTCAGCACACTTCAGAAAACCACAATCATGAGCACGCCTTTCTACAGCATCGGCACCGTCGGCATCCTGGTACTGGCAGCCTGCTCGTCACCCACGAAGGACACTGCAGGGGAAGCGCCGGTGCGTTTACCAGGCACGACGTACACACTCACCGACACGACTATTCAGGCTGTACTTGACGCTGATGGGATAGCGCAACCGCTGCTGCAGGCGACGCTCAGTACCAAACTCACCGGCAACGTCGCTTCGGTACTCGTAACGGAAGGCGATGCAGTGGTAGCTGGTCAGCCGCTCGTTCGGATCGATGCGCGCGAACTCGCTGCTCGGCAGGCACAAATGGCTGCCTCGCTCGCAGATGCTCAGGCGATTCAAAGCAATGCTGCAACACAGGCAGGGCGCATTCGCGCACTGTATGCCGACGACGCGGCAACGCGCTCGCAGCTCGACGGTGTGGAGACGGGCCTCGCGCGCGCTGACGCCGGCGTACACGCCGCGCAGGCAGCGGCGGCGGAACTTGGTGCAATGAATACGTACTCCGTCGTGCGCGCGCCGTTTGCTGGCATCGTGACACATCGCTTTGTAGATCCGGGTGCGTTCGCGACCCCGGGGGCGCCGCTGGTCACAGTGCAGGACGCATCGCAACTACGTGTGAGCGCGTCCGTCACACCTGACGTTGCGCGTGAAGTCCGGCGTGGTCAGCAGCTGGCAGCGACGGTGGAGGGAATGGCGATGACTGCGCGCGTGGAGGGTGTAATCCCGGCGGCAACAGGGAATCTGTATACGATCAACGCGCTCGTGCCAAACGCGCGCGGTACGAACCTCTCCGGAAGTACCGCTTCGTTGTCTTTGCCGCTGGGGACGCGCAAGGCGCTCGTCGTACCGACGAGCGCCGTTTCACGGTCGGGAGATCTCACGGGTGTGACGCTTCGCACGGCCAACGGCGATGAGAGGCGCTGGGTACGACTGGGGCACACCGCTGGCAGTAAGGTTGAGGTCATTTCCGGCTTGCGCAGTGGGGATGTCATCGTCGTACCGCCCGCGGCGACACCAGCTCCCGACGGGAGGCGCTGAGTCATGGGCATTTCCGGGCGCATAGCAAGCGTTTTTATTCGATCGAAGTTGACGCCGTTGCTGGCGCTGGCAGCCCTTGGCCTGGGTGCGCTGGGTATCATCGCCACACCACGCGAGGAGGAGCCGCAAATCTCTGTTCCGATGATCGATGTCATCTCGACACTCCCGGGTGCATCGCCCCGCGAGGCAGAAAATCTGCTTGCACGGCCGATCGAGCAGCGCATGCGCGAGCTTCCGGGAGTCGACCACGTTTACTCAGTCTCGGGCGATGGTTACGCGATGGTGACCGTCCGATTCAAGGTCGGCGAGGATCAGGAACGAAGCGTGACGCGGGTGCAGGCAAAGCTCGCCGGTGCCGCAGGAGAGGGCCCCCCAGGGGCGACGCCACCGGTCATCAAGTCGCACTCCATTGATGATGTGCCGGTGCTGACGCTCACGCTTCACTCCGCAAGCTACGACGCCAATTCACTCAGGCAGATCGCTGGCCACCTCGAAGACGAGATCCGCACTGTTCCGGATGTCGCGCAGACTTTTGTTGTCGGTGGTCAACCGAAGGAGATCCGCGTCACTCTGGATGCAGCACGGCTCGTTGCCAGCGGAGTGACGCCTGGCGAAGTCGCGACTGCGCTGACCGGAGCAAATGCACAGCTCGTGGCGGGTGAGTTTGCCGCGGACAACCAGGTGTACCGCATCAAGATCGGTTCCCCCCTGACAACTGCTGCCGAAGTCGGCAGTGTGGTCGTCGCCACGCGAGCCGGTTCACCTGTATATCTGCGTAGCGTTGCTGACGTGACTTCCGACTTTGGCGAGCCAACGACCTATGTGACGCACACAAACGCACGCGGTACTCCCGAAGCTGCGGTTACAATCGCGGTCGCCAAGCGGCACGGTGCCAACGCAACGAAGGTGACTCACGCAGTAATGCAACGCGTCGACGCAGCCACCGGACGATTGGTCCCCGCCGATGTGCAACTGACCGTGACACGCGACTATGGAGAAACGGCTGGAGACAAGGCTCAGGAGTTGATCCTGCATCTGTTCATCGCCACCATCTCTGTCACGCTGCTCATCTGGTTGTTCCTGGGCTGGCGGGAGGCGGCGGTCGTGCTGGTGGCTGTGCCGGTAACCCTCGCGCTTACCTTATTCGCGTACTATGCGCTCGGCTATACGCTCAACCGGATCACGCTGTTCGCGTTGATATTTTCCATCGGGATTCTTGTAGACGACGCCATCGTCGTCGTCGAGAACATCTACCGACACATCAGGATCGGGGATCGCCCGGCGGATGTTGCAGCAATCGAGGCCGTTGACGAAGTCGGAAACCCAACGATTCTCGCCACCTTCACTGTAATCGCGGCGATACTGCCGATGGCCTTCGTTTCCGGGATGATGGGCCCGTACATGCGTCCGATTCCCATCGGGGCTTCCTTTGCGATGCTCGCTTCGCTGGCCGTTGCGTTCATCGTAACCCCTTATCTGGCGTATCGGCTACTGAAAGGGCACGTCAGTGCGCTGCCGCCATCCACGCTGCCGCATGATGGCGCACACGAGGTGGAAGAACAGTCGCGCTTCGCGCGGTTCTACGGGCGCATCATGACGCCACTGATGGAACGCCGCGCGTTGCGCTTCGGCTTTTATGGCGGTGTGGTTGGACTGCTATTGATCTCGGTTGGATTGATTTTTGTTCAGGGAGTCAAGGTCAAGATGCTCCCCTTCGACAACAAGAATGAGTTCCAGGTCGTGCTTGATCTGCCGGAGGGAACAACGCTTGAGACGACCAACGCACTCGGACAGGAGATCGCGAATTATCTAAGCCGTGTCCCCGAAGTAAAGAGTACCGAAGTCTATTCCGGTACCGCTGCACCATTCAATTTCAATGGCCTCGTGCGACACTACTTCATGCGGTCCGGCCCAAACGTTGGCGATGTCCAGGTGAATCTTCTGTCCAAGGGAAAGCGCTCGCGACAGAGTCACGCGATCGCTGTTGCGGTGCGGCCATCCATCGATTCAATCGCACTCCGGTATGGCGCATCCGTGAAGATCGCGGAAATCCCGCCAGGTCCTCCGGTACTCTCGACGCTCGTCGCAGAGGTATACGCGGCAGACGACTCTACGAGGTTGCTGGCTGCGCAGCAGGTGAAGCGGGTATTTGAAACGACACCCGGGGTTGTGGACATCGACTGGACCGTTGAGGCACCGGAGCAGCAACGTACGTTTCGGGTGGATCGCGTTCGCGCCGCAGAGGCTGGTGCGAGCGTCGAGCAAATTACGCGGACGCTCTACCTCGCGCTCTCGGGCATGCCAACGGGTATCACCAGCTCTCCAAGCGCGCGCGAAGGCATCGCCATCGTGCCGCGGCTACCCCTCGACAAGCGGTCGTCCATCAACGAGCTGCTGACTGTCCCAATTGCAACCGCTTCAGGCCCGCAACCCCTCGCGCGGTTTGTGACCGTTGTAGCAGGAACGATCGAAAGCACCCGCATCCGCAAAGACTTGCGGCCGACGATCTATGTCACCGGCGACGTCGCCGGGCTGATAGAATCGCCGGTTTATGCGATCCTGACGATGAACAGGAAACTCGACGCGATACACGTGAACGGGGCACAGATCGCGCGCTACAATGCCGAACAGCCTGAGCGTCTCAGCGAGACAGCGATCAAGTGGGACGGCGAGTGGCAGGTAACCATTGAGGTGTTCCGCGATCTGGGGCTCGCATTCGCCGTAGTTCTGGTGCTGATCTACGTGCTCGTGGTCGGATGGTTCCAGTCCTTTACAGTACCGCTCGTGATCATGGCGCCCATCCCGCTCACGCTCATCGGCATTCTACCGGGGCACGCGATCACTGGAGCATTCTTTACTGCGACATCCATGATCGGAATGATCGCACTCGCCGGGATCATCGTCCGGAACTCAATTCTGCTCGTAGATTTTATTCAACTTGCAGAGGCGCGTGGGCGACCGCTCCGGGAGGCGGTCATCGAGGCGGGTGCCGTACGCTTCCGACCGATTGCACTGACAGCTGCAGCAGTGGTGATTGGGGGATTGGTCATGGTACTCGATCCAATCTTTCAAGGTCTGGCCGTGGCGCTGATGAGTGGAGCGTTGGTGGCAACTCTGCTGACCATGGTTGTTGTTCCGATCCTTTACTGGGAATTACGCAGTCGAGACAAGCAATCGACCAGAACTGCCTTACAGCTGCCCGCGCACGATGCGCAAGCGGCACCTACTTCGAATGAGGGCTCCGCAAATGTGTAACGATAATGTCATTCGCCGTTTCGCCGGTGTATTCATCATCGTGTCGGTCGCGCTGGGCTATTGGGTGAGTCCAGCGTGGCTTCTCTTCACGGTCTTTGTCGGTATCAACCTGCTGCAGTCCAGTTTCACGGGGTTTTGTCCACTCGAACGGATGCTTGGGTTCGCCGGGCTGGCGGGATGCACTCCCCGCAGCACACGAGCACGCTAGCACGCTAGCACGTATCTTCGGAGGAACAACAAGTGGGGAAAACAACTCTTACGCCGGACGTCCTGGCTCTCGTAGCACAGCGCTTCCGAGCACTTGCGGAACCCGCGCGGCTACAGATCCTGCAGAGCATGCGCAAACGGGAAATGACAGTCAGTGATCTCGTCGACGACACAGGGCTCGGGCAGGCAAACGTCTCGAAGCACCTTCAGTTGCTATACGCTCTTGGCTTCGTGACGCGGCGCAAGGAGGGGCTGTTCACGTACTATTCGCTCGCAGACCAATCGGTATTTACACTATGCGACATAATGTGCACTCAGCTCGACTCCGAGGCTCGTACACGTCGGCGCGTGCTTGGATCCTAAAGGGCTCGCGCCGGTGGCGTCACCAACACTGACCACCTCCCATCCGCCGCGACTGCCCTGGCAGTGCTGCCGAGCAGCAGTCGATCGAGAAAGCGGTGTTGCTGACTGCCCATGGCTATCAGGTCGGGATCGGAATCCTCGCAAAAGCGCAGTATCCGTTCGGATGGGTTGCCGCCTTTCAGGACTGTCGTGCTTATTGATACCGGCGCATCCGAGTTCAGGTCTTCAATAAGCTCGTTGAACGCGGCCTCAACGCCACGATCACGAATGAGCTGTAGCCCTTCCGAGCTCTCCGTGTCTCCAGCCAGCAATCCAGACTCGATGAAGAGAAGCAGCATCTCTCCACTATCGTCCATCAGTCGTCGGGCCAACCGCGCCGCACGAATGCTCGCACGGCTGAAATCAACCGCAACGACAACTCGCTTCGGAAGTCCATGCAGCGTATCCCTCACTGCGAGTACCGGGACTTCGGCATGAGACATCACCTGTCGCGCTGTGTCACGACCGATCGCCCGCCCCAGCGCCGCATGGCGATTGAGACCCATCAGGATTAATCCAGCGCCCCGGGTACGGCTTTCGTGAACGACGACTGATGCAACATTTCCAACTTCGATGCTGAATGGCCAACTGGACTTGTCGTCACCGTCCAGACCTAACAAGGTCCGCATCTCGGCTTCCTGCACTGCTCGACGTTGGGGGTCGCGTAATGCATCTTCCAGCGCAACCGCCACCATGGCGGCCTCCGGAACGGAAGCTGAAATCTCGATCACGTAAAGGACTCTCGGTTTGCCGCCGTGGCGGTCGGTGAGAGCCTGCGCTACTTCGATAGTGGCCGGTGCGCGGTCATCATCTGTGAGTGCAACGAGGATACTGATACCGGGACCGGGCGGCACTCCCTGATCAGCCGATGCATCGCCCGGCTCCCCGATATCTCCCTCCCGTACAGATTCACTCATAATCATAACCCTCAAGCGTGTGGTTGCCTTGTCGCGCCACCCGTGCGAAAGACGAACCCCCCATCCGGCTAACGCAAGTTACCGGCCGGGAGTGATCAGCATCGACCAGCGCGCGGCATGCGCGAGTGCCATGGAAACGCTCCCCGCAAGCAATCGCTCGAGGGGTGAATGACGATCACTTCCGACCGCGATTAAATCAGCATCGATTCGCTCAGCATACCCCTGAATCGAGAGAACTGCATCACCGCGGATCTCCTGCGCAACGATTGTCATACCCGGTTCTGCTGCCAGACCTTCGGCGAGCTGGTCCAGCCGCTCGCGAATTGACAGCTGTGCATGTCGCGCACTCTGGGCCCGGCCCTCCATCGCTCTGTCCGGACGATCTGTAGCAACGTGCACGAGATGCAGTTCACCGCCATCCGCGAGGAGCTGCCGAGCCATGCGCGCCGCGTGTATGCTGGCTTCGCCAAAATCCATGGCTACAACTATTCGCTTTGGGATGTCCGTCAGTTCCGGTCTCACCGCAAGAACCGGCAATCTTGAACCGCGAACCACTGCACGAAGCAGATATCGTGACAATACTCTGTGCATGACTCCTTGCCGGCGCAAACCCATGACAATCAGCCCCGGCTGCATGTGACGCGCGGCCTCTGTGACGGCGTCGCTCGCGGCCCGCTCATCGACCTCCAGTCGCCATGATACGTCGCCGGCGATCGATGTCACCAACTTCTGCAGCGCTGCACGACGCTCACTGCGGAACTCCGGGCTCAACGCCTCCTCCATAACCGTTCCGACGAAAGCCGCGATTATATCCTGTGCCTCGGGATCGGCGCCGAGTGCGTGAACTACAGTCGGAACAGCACCCTTCCGTTGTGCAAGCGCAAGCGTGACGCGTATGGTCGCCTCCGCAAGTTCATCATCGGCGAGAGCCAGCAATAAAGGAAACACCTGACTGAGTACCGGCATCGGAGCGCGACGCGCCCACGCAGGCGCACGTCGGTTGGCAGCTGGGTGGTCGGTTGTATCCTGAAATCTGGACATTGGGATTCCCCATTATTGGATTCCGTAATCTGCGTCTCGACCACTCAGAAATCTGTCGGCAAATGCCGGAATTATTGTAAGGCTTTTCCCCGGCGATGCGCTCAATCGGAAATCCACACAATGGGAGTCCATGCAATTGGAATCCACGCGGACGACGAGTAGGCGATTTGCCTATCCGAGGCAGCGTTATCCCCTACACAAGTTCAGGGTGGTGCTGACAGACGTGCACGAGCAGGAACGGTAATGTCCATGTGTACCACAGTAGTCCAACTTCATCAGGAACGTCACATGACAAAATACATATTCAGGAGCGCCCTCACACTCACCGCGCTTTTCGCAACAGCACTTGGAGCTCAATCGAGTTCTGCTGTACGACTGCAGCTAGCCCCAAATACGCAGCTGACTTTCGAAGGTACCTCTACGCTTCACGGTTTCACATGCACTACGAGCACCATGCAAGCCTACATCGATGTCGATGCGTCCTACAAGACGGTAAACCTGGCGACCGTAACTCGGCCAATCGTTGCCGTCCAGGTCGTGATTCCGGTCAAGAGTCTCGCGTGCGGTGGCGAGTTGGATAACAACATGCGAAATACGCTGAACGCAAAGAAGTATCCGTACATCGTCTACAAACTTTCCAACTACGAAATCGTCGCCGGCACAGCATCCGCATCTGCATTTACAGCCGCGACACAGGGGACGCTCACTATCGCGGGCTCGGAACATCCGGTAGCGCTTACGGTCAAGGCTTCTCGAGCGGCGGATGGCGTGGTTTCAGCAAGCGGTGCCCAGACTATCAAGATGACCGACTTCGGCATCAAACCGCCGACGTTTTTCCTCGGCACGCTCCGCGTAGGCGATGAACTGAAAGTGAAGTTTACCATGAACGCGACATCTGCGGCTGTGGCTTCCGCCATGTCGGAGCTCAACATCAGGCTGGCGTCTGCGCGCTCAGCCGATTTTTCACCCGACACACCGAAACAGTAGCAGCAACGCTGGATCAACCCTTACGCAATTCCGGAGTCATTTTATGAGTGCCCTATTCAGACGTCCATGCCTGTTTGCCGCCGCGAGCCTCTTCGCTGCCGGCTCCCTGTCCGCACAGAACACAGTCACTACCGCACAGAATGCGACCACGACCGCATCGGCAGCTGCAGCGGCGGCGACGGACACTATCAACCCATCTCTGGTCCCCTTCATCGAGATTCAGCACATGCGTCCGCGCGACCAGCGCGGAATCAATGTGTTCGAGCCCCCCAAGGACGACACGACCCCCTTCACCAACTTCAAGATCGGGCTCGGGGCAGCGTTTACACAGCAGTTCCAGGGACTCGAACACAGCAATACGGCCTCACCCAAGCTGGTGAATGGTGTCGACGCGAACCAGTTGATCCAGATCGGTCACGGCTTCAATAACGCCGTTGCAAATCTGTATCTCAACGCTCAGCTCGCAAAGGGAATACGCGTTGAAGTCACAACCTACCTGTCGTCGCGCCACCACCAGTATACCTGGGTCAAGGACGGCTACCTGCTGGTTGACGCGTCGCCGATCGACGTGGACGCGCTAAACACCATCATGAAATACCTGACCCTGAAGGTTGGCCACTTCGAAGTCGACTACGGCGATGAGCATTATCGCCGCACAGACAACGGTCTGGCGATGTACAACCCGTTTGTCGGTAATTTCATCATGGACGCATTCACCACTGAGATTGGTGGCGAGGCCTATGTACGTGCAAATGGCTTCATTGCAATGGCAGGCGTGACCGGTGGCGAGGTTCACGGCCAGGTAACTCAGCCTCAGAAACGGTCCCCAACATTCCTCGGTAAGCTTGGTTTCGACAAGCAGCTGCAGAGTGATCTCCGGGTTCGTCTGACCGGCTCCATTTACGCCACCTCCCGCTCGGTGAACAACACCCTGTACAGCGGCGATCGGGCAGGCTCTCGCTATTACGACGTGATGGAGAACACCGCCTCGACAGAAGATGCGAACGCCTGGTCCGGCGCCATTCAACCGAAACTCAGCAGTAAGGTTACAGCACTCGTGCTCAACCCGTTTGTGAAGTACAACGGTTTCGAATTCTTCGGAAACCTGGAGCAGGCGAAGGGTCGCAGTGCAGCTGAGACCGTTGACCGCACATGGAATCAGTACGTTGGCGAGGGCCTGTATCGCTTCATGGACGACAAGTTCTATGTCGGCGGACGCTACAACTACGTGAAGGGTAGCTTCCTCGGCATGCCAAACGATGTCAGCGTCGATCGTACGCAGCTCGGCGGTGGCTGGTTCGTCACACCGACCATACTCCTCAAAACTGAGTACATGATTCAGAACTACAACGACTTCCCAACAACCGATATCAGGAACGGTGGAAAAATAAAGGGCTACATGGTGGAAGGCACCGTCTCCTTCTGATGTTGCCGACCGCAATGCAGCCTTCCGTATTGCTGAATTCCTTGCTGGACAAGTCGCGTGGTACACTTGACATGTCCAGCAAGGCCGCGGTTTTTGCACTCCTGACTCTTTCGGTACCGCAACATGGCCCAGCAGCCCGTCCCGCACCACTGCCATTCGGACCGGGCGAGGTGATGACATACTCCGTCGTCATGAAGGGGATGGGTTCTTCCGGCGATGCTACGATGTCGGTCCAGGGCCCGGTAAACGTTCGCGGTACGGAGACCTTTCTCCTTCGCTCAAAGTCGGTAGCTGGCATAGGTCCATTCAAGGGATCGCAAACCACCGAGTCATGGTTCGATCCAATCGCGATCAGATCGTTGCGCTTCTACGAACGCACGCGGCGATTTCTTTCTACGCATATAACGCGCGTTGAGATTTATCCCGATAACTCCACGTGGAAAGCAACTGATGGCTCTGGTGGCGCGAGCCTTACAGGCTCATCGCTTGATGAGCTTTCGTTCATTTACTTTCTGCGCCTGCTGCCGAGTGACACCGATACCGTCTATCGATTCAACCGCCATTTTGACGCGACCAGGGATCCTGTAGTCATTCGTGTCACGCGTAGTGGCCTTATATCAACGGAGCTTGGTACGTTCAACACGGTGCTCATGGAGATGCACGTCCATGATCCCAAGCGCTATACTGGCGAGGGGATTATCAAGGTGTATCTTAGTGACGACAATTGTCGGGTCCCGATTCGCATAGACAGTAATGTTCCGGACCTCGGCTCCGCTGTGCTGACACTCCGGTCCTATGTGAATCCCGCGCCATCCTGCGATTTCGCGCACCGACCCTAGGACGCCTCTTCAACCCAATGCATCGAAGCCATCGCCTCGCGATCCGCGAGCCCGTCAATGCTCTGACACATCTCCTCGGCGCCGTCGCGGCCGCCGCGGGGATGGTCGTATTGCTGCTAGATGGAGCGGCAAACGACAGCGCACGTCAGGTAGTTGCTTTCGCAATCTTCGGGTCAAGCCTGGTCCTGCTCTACACCACCAGCGGCATCTATCATTCGCTCAACGTTTCCGAGCGCGCACTCGCGAGGCTCCGGCGACTTGATCACATGATGATCTATGTGCTGATCGCCGGCACCTATACGCCCCTGTGCGTGGTGCTCCTGAGAGGTACCCTCGCAGTCGCGCTGCTCGTCGCCATCTGGGCGATCGCGGTGAGCGGAATCGTCCAGAAAATTGTCTGGATGAAGGCTCCGCGCTGGTTCTCGACCGTTCTGTACCTGGGCATGGGTTGGGCCGGAATATTTGTCGCTCGGCCCGTCCTGCACGCGGCGCCCGCTGGATTCCTGGTCTGGATCATCATCGGCGGGCTCTTCTACACGGTTGGCGCAGTTGTCTACGCAGCCAGACGACCCAACCCCGTACCCGGTGTGTTTGGATTTCACGAGATCTGGCATCTCTTCGTGATGGCCGGCAGTTTCAGCCATTACTGGGCAATGCTGACCTACCTGGCACACACAAACTGATCTCCCAAGTGACTGACGCGATGGTTGTCGCCAATCCGCTCATCACGCATCACAGCTTCGAATTCCTGGTAACGCCTGGATGATAAATACACGCCCCTCCATCCGCAGCATCGACTTCAACGAGTCTCCATTCATAATCATCTGGGAGACAACTCAGGCCTGCGATCTTGCGTGCCTGCACTGCCGAGCGTCCGCGCAACCAAATCGCGATCGAGGCGAGCTCGACACGGCGGAAGCAAAACGTTTGCTGGACACCGCTCGGCAATTTGGCCATCCCCTCTTCGTGCTCACAGGCGGCGATCCGCTTAAACGCGACGATACAGTCGAGATAGTCCGGTACGGTACGTCGATCGGGTTGCGCATGGCCATGACACCGTCTGGCACACCACTCATGACGCCAGATGTACTGCGCAGCCTCCGTGACGCGGGGCTCGCGCGCCTTGCTGTCAGTCTGGACGGATCAGACGCAGCAATCCACGATCGATTCCGCGGTGTGGCCGGCTCATTCGAATGGACCGTAAAGATGCTTGGGGCGGCGCGGGAACTTGGTCTCTCGACACAGATCAACACCACCATATCAAGTCATAACCTGCACGACCTTGAGCCGACGATGCAGCTCATCTCGACGCTCGGAATCTCGCTGTGGTCCGTGTTCTTCATCGTCCCGACCGGGCGCGCCAGAGCGTCGGATCTGATAACGGCTGACGAGTTCGAGCACGTGTTTCACCGGCTGTACGACCTGTCCAAAACTGCACCATTCGATATCAAGACAACGGCAGCGCAACACTACCGCCGGGTAGTGCTGCAACGGCAGGTCGCCGAGCGCCGCTCGGGCGCGCGCTCCGAAGCAGTGACGCCGCTCACCGCCGGTGTGGGATTCAGTCTCGCCGACGGCGTTGGACGCGCAAGAGGCGTGAACGATGGCAACGGTTTTCTCTTCGTCAGCCATCGCGGCGACATCTATCCATCAGGGTTCCTGCCGGTGAGCGCTGGCAATGTGCGCACACACGACCTCGTGGACGTGTACCGGAACAGCCCGCTATTCCGCGACCTGCGCGACACGGACAAGCTCGAAGGGAAGTGCGGCGTATGCGAGTATCGCACTGTCTGCGGCGGCTCGCGGGCACGCGCCTACGCTACTACCGGCAACTATCTCGCTTCAGATCCTTACTGCGCCTACATACCGGCCCGTGCCCGATAACCCGATTCGGGCGACTTCGTCAGTTGCTCCGGTGACCCGGCACGCGTGGAGGAGTGGCGATTCCCGGCGGCAGTCCCGCCGGAGCTGCCGGCAAGGTGAGTATGGGAGCGTCGTGAATTATCTTGCCACCGAGATACGACGTGTACGACACGGACGCGAAGCCTGCGAGTGCACCTACGAGTACTAAAGCGCGGATCCACACGGGAATGATCTCATCGCGCCGGTGCAGCGCCCGCCACCACCCATACGCGGCGATCACGCCCGTAATCAGAATGATGATCAGGGTGGTGCCGGCTGCGTTGTCGTGCGCGTCAATCGCCCCACGAGCGATGTACCACGGATCGTGCAGCGCCTGGTCTGCCTGATCGCCGCTGAAATGCACCGGGTATATAGCCAGCCCAGCCACCGTAAGTGTTCCCATCGCGTAAAGCCACAGGCCGCGACGTCGCAGCAACAGCGCGCCGAGCACCGCAACCAGCCCCATGGTCAGGAGGACGACAGGGAAATGGTTGATCAGGAGATGCGTGTACGGCCAGGTCAGCGTTGGCATATGGGTACGTGCGAATTGGTCAAGAGAAACCGGCTCGGTGTGAAGTCTATAGCCTTCCGTGATATCCCACCGTCAGGCGTCTCCCGGATTCTTCATGAGGGAAATGCCGACACCGTCAGCGGCACGTGGCTTTTAGCTTGCATCGTCCATACCAGAACCACCCGCCGCGCACACACAAACTGATCTCCGAAGTGACTGACCCACAGACATCCCAGCCAAGCGAAGCCCTGCGCGCATGGTTCCTTGGTCCACACGCAGAGAACGGTGACCTCCTCGAACGACTCGTGACCGAGGCGCTGCGGGATCATATATTCTGGCGCCGCAATTACCATCCAGAGGACGGCATCACCATCCGCGAGACGGAGCGACGAAAGCCCGGCTACGAGGACGCAGTCTCAACGCTGACCCAGGAGCTCATGGGACTCCTGGCGGAGCTCAAGCGCGGCGTTCCATTCTTCAGTGCGCGCTACAAGGCGCACATGCTATCAGAGCAGACGATAGCCGCGCAGGTCGGCTACTTCGCGACCATGCTGTACAATCCAAACAACGTCTCGATCGAGGCCTCGCCGGTTACCTCTCGAATCGAGCTCGAAGTCGCCGAACAGCTCGCAAGGATGATCGGATACAACCCCGAGACGTCATGGGGCCACCTGACGTCTGGCGGCACGGTCGCAAACTTTGAAGCGCTCTGGATCGCTCGAAATGTTTTCTACTTCCCACTGGCGGCGGCGGGCGCCATCCGCGATCTCCAGGTTGATTTGCCAGTCACCCTTCCAAGCGGAGACGTAGCTCGCCTGGACTCGTTGTCTCTTCAGGAGCTGCTCAACATTCGCACGAGCGATGCACTGGACCTGTGGCACGCACTCTGGAATTCGGCACCACGTCATGCCGTCGCACGCGCCCTGGATGACCACTCGCTGTCGACAGTCGGATATCAGGACTACGGCCGGAGACTTGCACTCGATTACGGCGACCCGCTCCCCGCGAGCGTAGTCCTCGTAGCCGCGACCGCGCATTACTCTTGGGAAAAGATCACTCGCGCGCTCGGCATCGGCTCCAACCAGATCGTGCACATTCCAGTCGACAGCAACTTCAGGCTCGACACAACAGCGCTGTGGCAGCAGATAGAATCACTCACACGCCGTCGCGTGCCAATCATGGCCTGCATTACGGTCTGTGGCACGACAGAAGAAAGCGCAGTGGATCAACTCGACGACATCATTGCGGTACGTGATCGCGCGGAATCGGAACTCGGCGTGACGTTCCACATTCACTCGGACGCCTGTTATGGTGGCTATGCAGCCTCCGTAACGTGGAACGCCGACGGGACGCGACGCACAGCAGCAGAGATCCGCGCAGATGTGGGTGGCGAATGGCCCACCGACAACTGGGTGCGAGCCATGTTGGCTCTACCGCGCGCAGACTCCGTAACAATAGATCCACACAAGCTCGGCTATATCCCCTACCCCGCTGGCGCATTCCTGCTCAAGGAGCGGCGCGCACGTGAACTGGTCGCAGTCACTCCACCATACCTCGAACCGACTGCCGGCCTCGATTCAGCCCAGGATCTGTTTCTCGGCCGCTTCATCTTCGAAGGCTCCAAACCGGGCGCCGCAGCAGCCGCAGTCTGGTTGAGCCACAAGGTGCTCCCGCTCGACGTGCGCGGCTATGGCTACCTGATCCAGCGCACAGTCGCCGGTGCGTACCAATTGCATGAAGCGCTGCGAGTTGCTCAACTGGAACCGTTCCGCATCATCCTGCTCCCACAACCAGATATCAACATCGTCTGCTATCTGTTGCATCATGCGTCGCTCACAACACTTTCAGAGGTGAACGCCCTGAATGAGGCGATCTATGCGCACATGAGCATGGGGAGACCAGGCGCAACACCCGAGTATATCATCTCGCGCACGCGATTCCAGTCGCCCATGTATGACGTGGCAATCGGACCAACGCTTCGCGAACTGGACGTGTGCTCGGAGGAACAGTGGCGCGCAGCTGGTATGGAGGGACTGGTTGTGCTTCGTTCAACAATCATGGACCCGCATCTCGCTACGCCAGGACCGACGGCAGATCACATCTCCGGCTTCACCTCGGCGCTGCGTCGCGCATGTGAAGCAGCCTACGCCGAGGTGTCAGACCCTATTCAGTCGGGTAACCGGTAGCCGGAGTTTCTCGCGACACAGTTGGCGTTGCGCCCGGCGGAGGCGGCACGGGTGGTATCTTGAGCAAATCGCGCGCTCGCGCGAGCGCGTCATCGAGGTTGCCAAAGATATTGTCGCTGCCAATGGTACGCATCGTAGGCGTGCCGGTTAGCGCAACAAGCGGCTGCATGTGTACGTCCGACAGCAATACAGTCGTGCTGTCCTTCTTTGTGCGACGCGCAAGTTCACTGAGCTCGAACATTCCGGTCGAATCGAGCATCAGCACGTGACGCATTCGAATGATCAGCACCCTCGGCTTCCTGGCGATTCTCCCCAGTGTATCCTTGAACGTCGCGGCGGCACCGAAGAATAGTGGCCCGTTGATCTCAAACACCTCGACTGCTTCGGGGATCTTGCGGCGGCGGACACTATTCGGATCGTCGTCATACGGATCCCCTCCGTCCGCCAGCATGTCTTCATCAGACGTATCCGCAAAAGCCGTAACTTCCGTGACTTCCGCCATCCGGCGAATGAAGAGGAACGCCGCAAGAATCATCCCTACACCAATTCCCACCGTCAAGTCAACAAACAAAGTCAGTAGAAACGTTGTCAGCAATACCGCCACGTCACTCCTGGGCGAGCGTAGCTCTCCCAGAAACGACTGCCATTCGCTCATGTGGTACGCGACGACGACCAGAATTGCGGAAAGCGTCGCGAGCGGAATCAGGCTGGCCCACTGCCCTACGAACAACGTGATTATCAGCAACGTCACAGAATGCACTATTCCGGCAACTGGCGTACGGCCACCGTTCTTGATATTCGTCGCAGTACGCGCGATCGCACCCGTCGCCGGGATCCCGCCGAATAATGGGGTTGCGAGATTCGCCACCCCCTGCGCGACGAGCTCCATGTTCGACCTGTGCCGACTTCCGATCATCCCATCTGCCACAACAGCCGATAACAAGGACTCGACGGCCGCGAGAAACGCAATCGTGAAAGCCGGGCCAACCAGGGCGGTAACCTGCGCGAACGTGACGTGCGGGATCTGCGGGTGCGGCACCGATGCTGCAATCGCACCGAACCGCGATCCGATCGTCTCTACCGGAATGTGAAAGTACGTCACCACGGCAGTAGTCAGGAGCAGCGCGACGAGCGTACCAGGGATCCGGCGATTGATCCGCGGCCAGAGTACGATTATCGCCATCGAGACCAATGCAACGCCAAGAGCGGCTGGGGTAATGCCGCCAGCATGAAGAGCATACGCCCGCCATTTTGCCACAAACTCCGACGGCACTTCCCCCATCTGCAGCCCGAAGAAGTCCTTGATCTCTCCCGAGAAAATGATCACGGCTATCCCGCTCGTGAAACCCGTTACCACAGGGCGCGGAATGAACTTGATCACACTCCCGAGCTTGGCCACGCCCATGACAATGAGAATCACGCCCGCCATGAGCGTTGCCACCGTCAGACCATCGATTCCGTATTTCTGAACGATGCCATAAACGATGACTACGAAGGCACCGGTCGGACCACCGATCTGAACGCGGGAACCACCCAGCGCCGAAATTATGAATCCCGCAACAATCGCCGTCCACAATCCACGTCCAGGAGTCACACCGCTTGCGATCGCGAACGCAATCGCGAGCGGCAACGCGACAACACCAACAATCACTCCGGCAGTAAGATCGCCGAGGAACTGCTCGCGATCGTAGGTTTTGATCGTCGTAAATAACTTTGGGACTAACAAGTCGTGTCACTCTTGCGCAGATGGTTTGCCAGTGCGTGCCTCACTCTGCAGCAACCGCCCGTGGCAGCAGTATGGAGAACTTGCTGCCAACATGCGGCGTGCTCGTCGCACGAATGTGCCCGCCGTGCGCCTCCACGATTCCTTTCGCGATGGCCAGGCCCAAGCCCGTGCCGGCACCTCTACCGCGGCTATGCCAGTAGCGGTCGAAGACGTGTGGCAGACTCTCGGCGGCTATACCACGGCCGGAATCTTCGACAATGATCTCGACATCGTCAAAGCGAACATGGGCAATTACACCGACGCGCCCACCGGACCCTGTGAACTTCAGCGCGTTGCCAACGAGATTTGCGATCGCCTGAACAAGGCGCTCCGGGTCCGCATCAACCGCGGGGAGGTCGTCCTCTACGGTGAACATCAGATCGACGCCACGTTCCGCGGCAACGTGGGTGAACATTTCGGCAACCTGGGCGAAGATGGTAGTGATCTCTACCCTATCGGGAACAATGGATAGAGCTCCGGCGTCGATCGCGGATACATCCAACAGGTCCTGGATCATTCGCGACATCCACGCAGTGGAATCCTGGATCGTCTTCGCGAGATTACGTCTGGCGTTGACGTCCGTTGGCGGATTCTCGAAGAGGACTCGTGCGCACATCCTGATGGCGCTTAGTGGATTCCGCAGATCGTGCGACACCACTCCGAGGACCTCGTCCCTGAATCGTATCGCCCGCCTGGACCCATTGTAGAGACGCGCATTATCAATCGCCAGAGCAGCGCGAGCGCCAAAATTATCGGCGATTACACGGTCCGCACGATCGAACTTCGGGGATGATCCAAGCTTCAGCAGAGTCAGTGTCCCAACAGCTTCTCCCCGCGCTACAAGCCGTATGACTTCTGCTGCTGATACAAGACCACTTGAATCTTCAGCAATACCCGGGCGCTGAAACGTTACGCGTGCCGTTTGCCCTTCATCGTCAAGTATTTCCAGAACACACGCGTCTGCAAGCGCTGGGACCGGCAATCGCACGACGGATGCGAGCGTCGCATCGTAGTCCAGCGACTTGCTCAACGCCACACTGACATCAGCAAGAAAGCGTTGCTGCAGTTCCATTCGAGTGCGATCAGTTACATCTCGCACGAGCGCCGTGTACAACCTGCGGCCGTCCGGCGCATCCAGCTTCAGAATCGACGCTTCTGCCGGAAACGTCGTCCCGTCTTTCCGCAGACCAAACACCTCGCGCCGGTGCCCCATAAGCCGAGCAGTTTCGGCGGACTGGCCAAAAGCGTCAACATAAGCGGCGTGACTCGCACGGTATTGCGCCGGTAGCAGATAATTCAGGTTCTTGCCCAGTACTTCGGACTTCAGGTACCCGAATATCTTTTCGGCGCCCGAGTTGAACTGCACTATATCCTGCGCATCATCGATCGTTACGATTGCATCAGCCGCAGCTTCGATGATGCGCTCGTACATCCCCAGCGATGGTGCACGCGGGGTTCCCTGCAATTCACTATCTGCATGGTCTGTTGGATGGCCACCATCAGGCGTCGCCTGGCTCATGAATATAAAAATAGCCTACAGCGGTCGCACCCAGATATTACGATAACTGATCGGTGCGCTCTTGTCCCCGTGTGCCTGTAGCAGAATTGGCGCGGCCCCGTGCGCCTTGTAGAACGGTGTCCCCTCGTTCAGTGTGAAGCCCTTGAGCGCAACGTGGTTCTGCACCAGAACCCCATTGTGAAACGCGGTTACGTACGCTGGTGTCGCAAGTGTACCATCCGACTTGAATGTCGGAGCGGTCCAGACTACGTCGTAAGTCTGCCACTCGCCCGGCTTCCGGGCTGCGTTCACGAGGGGTGCATACTGCTTGTAAACGCTCGCGGCCTGACCATTCACATATGTCTTGTTGTTGTACGAATCGACAACCTGCAGCTCATATCCACCCGCGGGCGTGATTGCGAGATACACACCGCTGTTCCCGCGATCCTGGCCCTCGCCAGTAATCCCCACCGGTATCCGCCATTCTACGTGCAACTGATAGTTCCCAAAGCTTCGCCTGGTCTCGATGTCGCCCGATGGCTTGTTGACTGTCACGATACCGTTCGCAACAACCCACTTCGCTGGGGATTTGTCGCGCGCACTCACCCACTGATCCAGATTCCTGCCGTCAAAAAGCACAACGGCATCAGACGGTGGCTGCGCATCGGTCGCACCTGGCGTCACTATCGGCGGCACCGGCGTCCAGACTTCCGTATCCTGGGGTCGTGGATGCGCCGCGGCGGCGGTCTGCGCAAGGAGCGACGATGAACTTGCGGTCGCCCCGATCGTACCAAACGTCGCGACGAGTATCAGCGCTCGGGTCGGAACCAGATGTCCCTTCATTGTATCTCGATTGGTTGTTGTGAATGCCATTCAGAAGCTACATCCTTATTGCGGCCTTTCAACTGGACAGGAGCGCACAGTGCTCAGCGTACGCAACAGACGTTCCCTTCGGTTCGCCATCGGCATCGGCGTGGCAGCCTTCTCGCCTGCGCCGGCGGCGTCCGCGCAACAGCGGCCTGCACCGATCCAGTACACGATCCGGATCCCCGCCCCGGAGACCCATCTGGCCGAGGTTTCAGCGTCCATCCCTACTGGCGGCAAACCATCCGTCGACCTCATGATGGCGGTCTGGTCGCCCGGCTACTACGTCCAGGAGAACTACGCTACCAACGTCTCCAACTTCTCGGCGCATACGCCCGATGGACGCGCTCTCACCGTGGAAAAGCCTCAACCCAATCGCTGGAAGGTGTCGACTGACGGCGCTGCAAAAATCGTCATTTCCTACACCCTGGTCTGTGACCACCATTCCGTCACGGGAAATTGGATCGACACGACGATGGCGATCCTGAACGGTCCGGCAACGTACATCAGCCTCGCCGAGCATGGGAAACGTGAACACGACGTGGATCTCGAACTGCCTCGTCAGTGGAAACAATCCGCAACCTCGCTGGCCTCGGCAGCCGACAACATGCCGAACCACTATCAGGCAACGAGCTACGATGAGCTGGCGGATTCTCCAATCATCGCGGGTAACATCTCGTTCCACGAATTCGAAGTCGCTGGCGCCAAACACTACCTCGCCGACATAGGCGAGATACCACCAGAATGGGACGGCGCTCTCGCGGCTCAGAATCTCAAGAAGTTCGTCACGGCCAATTATGATTTCTGGGGATTCCTGCCGTTCAGGAAATACGTCTTTCTAAATGTGTTTCGCCGCGGGGCCGGCGGGCTCGAACATCTCAATTCGACCCTGCTTACGTCCAGCCCGAAATCCACCGGCGGCGGTGACATGCGATGGCTGCAGTATGTCAGCCACGAATATTTTCACGCCTTCAACGTCAAGCGACTGCGTCCAGTTCAACTCGGTCCATTCGACTACGAGCACGCACCAACGACACCAAGTCTCTGGATTTCCGAAGGGCTGACAACATACTACGGCAACCTGATGGCCTGTCGCGGCGGCTTGGGTACTCCGCAGGACGTGCGCAATTCACTGTCGAAAGCAATCACATCGGTGCAGACATCGCCGGGTCGGAACGTACAGACGCTTGAGCAGGCCTCGCTCGACATCTTTTCGACTGGCGGTTCTGGAGAAGGCGGTAATCGCAACACGACAGTCAGCTATTACGACAAAGGGCTTATCGTCGGCCTGCTACTTGACGCGCGAATTGAACATGCAACCAACGGACAGAAGAGCCTGGACGACTTGATGCGTCTAGCGTACAAGCGGTATGGCGGTGCGCACGGATTCACGCCGGAGGAATGGGTGCAAACCGCGTCCGATGTGGCAGGTACTGATCTCACCGGTTTCTTCCATACGCTACTGCAGACGACTGATGAGATGGACTACTCCGACGCACTCAACTGGTTCGGACTACGCTTCGCTCCCTCGACCGATCCGGCCAAGGCCTGGACTCTCGAAATTCGACCGGATGCCACGCCAGAACAATCCGCGCATCTCAATCGGCTCACGCGCCAGTACAAATCGTAGCCATCGACAACACCGCCGAGAGTCCACTTGACAAAAAAGAGCGCCCATTCCGGACGCCCTCTTTTGTCTTCGTGTTCTCTCTACTCAGTTAACATTTCGCGCGTGATCAGTATCCAACTGCACCACCGTGAGAGCGCGGCTCGACCATTCCGCTCCAGCCATTCGCGGTGCGAAGGATGTCGTTCGAATTCGCGAGATGACCGACAGTCTGCAGCTTGTAGCCCATCTTGGCAAGTGAATCGGCAACTGCCTGCAATATCCCACCCTTCTCATACACCAGCACGTCCGGCCACGTCTGTTCGTGCAGCCTCGGCGCCGACATCGCGCGCGCAAGATCCATCTTGTTATCGACGACGTTCAGAATGATCTGAACGGTTGTTGTCGTAATAGTCGGACCACCCGCTGCGCCGACGACGAGCAGCACCTTGCCGGTGGAATCGAGCACGATCGTCGGCGTCATCGAGCTCAGCATGCGCTTGCCGGCAACGATCGCATTCGCGTCACCCTGAACCAGCCCGAACATGTTCGGCTTGCCGGGCTCTGTCGCGAAATCGTCCATCTCATTGTTGAGGAAGAACCCTGCACCCCGTACGTACGCGCCACCGCCGAAGTAGCCGTTCAGAGTCGTCGTCGTGGATACTGCATTCCCCTTTTCATCGACCACCGAGTAGTGGGTCGTCTGCATCTTCTCCTTCCTATTCGCATCGAACGTCGGAGATTTGGATGCACTGTCCGCCATGATTGACTTGCGCAGCGTGTCAGCGTACGCCTTTGATATCAGATGCTCCATCGGCACCTTTACGAAAGCCGGGTCACCCAGCAGCGTATTGCGATCGATGAACGCGAGCCTGAATGCTTCGGCAACATCGTGAACATACCCCGCACTACCGAACGACGGGAGCTTCGGCCACGTCTCCAGAATATTCAACGATTCGATCGCAGTAATTCCACCACTGGATGATGGCGGCATCGAAATCACAGTATCGCCACGGTAAGTACCGATTACGGGCTTCCTTGAAATCGCCTTGTAGTTTGCGAGATCGGTCTTCGTGATGATCCCCTTGTCGCGTCGCTGCTCCGCCGCGAAGCTATCGGCCACCGCGCCCTTGTAGAAACCGGCTGGCCCGTCCTTCGCAATCAACCCCAGCGTCCTCGCGAGATCGGGCTGAACCAGACGAGAGCCGGGCGTAATCGCATTTCCGCCAGGGAAAAACAACGCCGCGCCGTCGAACGGCTCGATCAGCTTCGAAGCACCGTTAACCGCTTCGGACAGAGCGGTGTCGACAACAAACCCATCGCTCGCAAGTTTTATCGCTGGCGCCATCACCTGCGCCAGGGTCATCGTGCCGTAGTCGTGCAACGCCATCGCCATCCCTGCGACGGCGCCGGGTACTCCTGCCGCGCGTGCTCCGATCCGGGATGTAAGCGTGCCAGTCTTTCCGACGTACATGTCACGCGTTGCCGCCAACGCCGCAACTTCGCGATAATCGATGGCAGCCGATCTGCCGTCTGCCATCCGGATCACCATGAAGCCGCCACCGCCGATGTTGCCGGCCTGGGGGAACGTCACCGCCAGCGCAAAGCCAGTGGCAACAGCTGCGTCAACCGCATTCCCGCCGGCGCGCATGATCTCGACACCCGCCTGGCTCGCGAGCGCACTGTTGCTCACAACCATGCCGTGCGCCGCCATCGTTGCCTGCTTGCCAACGCCGACTGTCCAGTCAGCCGGAAAGCCCATCGAGTTCGGTGTGGCGGCAGTACTGCTCGTATCCGAAGCTGGTGCCGCAGTCTTGTTGCAGCCGACAGCCGCGAACATTGTCGCGGCTGTGACTGCCAGAACTACCCCATTATCGATTCTCAAAAGTTCACCGTTACGCGTCCGTAGTAGAAGGCGCCATCATACCCGAACGGCGATATTCCACTGTAAACGAAGATGCCGCCACTCGAATTCGCGGCGAGTGTCTTGTCAGGGTACACATTAAAGATATTGTCCGCCCCGCCGGTGAGCGTGATCCCGCGCGGCAGGTGATAGGAGGCCGAAAGATCGGTCAGCCACTTCGCCCCGTAGGTCTGGTCGTTCGCCGGAGTGCTGGAAACGCCAGTCACCGAACCGTACCGCGACTCGGTCGCCACAACGCTCCACTGCTTCACCTCGTAGTCTGCGCTCAACCGGAGATTATCGTGCGGCTGAGCCACTTCCGTAAGGCCCACCTCGGTCCTGTCGAACAGCGTTGCCTGATAAGCCGCAAGTGCGGGTGGGGTCGCGTCGATGTGCGTCACTTTCGTGTAGTTATGATTGTAGCCGCCGGTGAAACGAATCGTCCCGGCGTTACCAAGATCCTTGCCACTCTGTAGCACGAGATCCAGTCCCTCAGTCCTGGTGTTGATCGCGTTGGTGAAGAACCTGCCACCATTCACGCCAGCGAAGCCCGCATTCTGCAACAACGCCTGAATGTCGTTGCCGATGAAGTTTCCGGAGAGAACAATTCGGTGGTCGATATCGATCTTATAGTAGTCTGCGGTAAACGAAACATTTCGTACTGGTTGCGCGGTGAATCCGAGCCCGTAATTCCGTGACAGCTCCGGCCGCAGTGGCTTTGCACCCAATACCTTCGCTTCAGGGCTCTCGACCGGGAATGTACGAATGTCGAACGGCGTCGCAACTCCATTCACCGCGATGAAGTTGGTCGATGTCGTCGAAAAATATTCCTGGCCCAGCGACGGCGCGCGAAATCCGTTGCTGAGTGTTCCGCGTAGCGCATAGTGCGCGATCGGCTCCCAGCGCATTGCCAACTTGCCGGTTGTGGTGTTGCCGAAGTCCGTGTAATGCTCAGCGCGTCCGGCAAGATCGATCGAAAGCTGCTGTACCGGATTTGTCGCGAAATCGACATAGCCGGCGACATTGCTCCGCGATGCGTTCGTAGCATCACCCGGCCGGAATCCCGGAAATACCTGAGAACCAATCGCAGCAACATGTCCAGAATCGGGTCCGTCAAGAATGGGAACACCACCACCCAGGTACGACGCCGGTTCTCCGGCCTCGATACCGTAGTGATCCCTGCGGTACTCCCCACCCCACGCAACACTCAACGGTTGTGCAAACCCAACGTCGAAATTGCGCTGCACATCCAGATTGTTTGTCCACTGATCAAAAATCATCGTGCCAGCATAGAACGACGTCGGGCTGCTGGTACCCATCGAAACGTTGGCGCTCTGATTGACGTTATATCGAAAGCTGTTGCGGCCAAATACGCTACTCAGATCCCAGTTCCAACCCAGTTTCGTCCCCTTCAGCCCTGTGGCTTCGGATACGTCCCAGAGATGGCTCTCGATCAACGGAAGAAAGCCATTCGGGTATATCGAGCGAATCGTTCTGTCATCGCTCGCACGACGGAAGAATCCGGCGGCGAGTCCATTCTTGTACGACAGGCCGCCAAACGCATAGAGCTGTACGCTATCAGTGAGCGGGACGCCAAAGTTGAACATTCCTGACCCGCCGTGCTGCTTCGGATCGCCAACCCAACTGTTGATCTGATTATTCAGCGCCGGATCACTGTTGCGAGGATCCCCTTTGAAGTACTGCTGGCGCGAGTCTGGCCCTGCGCGATTCGTACTGTCCGCGAAACGGCCTTCACCGCTAAAGTTCAGATAACCGGACTTTGGCAACGCAAAACTATAGCTGCCATCAATTGTCGTCGTACGACCGTCTCCAGCCCGCGTCTGCCCAACCTGTGCGGATACCTCGCCGGGCGCATCACGCTTGAGAATTATGTTGATTACGCCGGCGATCGCATCCGATCCATACTGCGCCGCTGCGCCGTCGCGAAGGATTTCGATATGGTCGATCGCTTCAGGCGGTATCGCGTTGAGATCCACGGCCATCGACCCGCGACCGACGCTCCCGTTGATGTTCACGAGGGCGCTGTTGTGCCGCCGCTTGCCATTGATCAGCACAAGAACCTGGTCCGAATTCAAGCCGCGTAACGTCGCCGGCCGAATGTGATCGGTTCCGTCTGTAACTGTCGGGCGCGGAAAATTGAATGACGGTGCCAGCATCTCAAGTATCTGACTTGTCTGCGTAGCACCTGTCGCCTTGATCTCCTGCGATGTGAAAACATCAACGGGAGCCGGAGCATTGACTGCTGTCCGATCAGGTTGCCGAGTACCGGTTACTACTACTTGATCGAGGCTCGCGAGTGATTCCGACAGGCTGAAATCACGGTTGGTGGTGCCTCCGTCTATCACCACCACGCTGTCGGCGCGCATCTCATAACCCAACTTCCTCACGCGTAGTTGATAGCGCCCAGGCGGCGCCTCGATCCTGTAACGTCCATCCTGTCGCACCGTCGTCCCCAACGGCGTACCAGCCAACTGAACCGACGCACCCCATAGCGGCGCTCCGGTCTTCGAATCCGTCACGCTGCCTGTAATTGTTCCGTTCGCGATATGAGGCGGCGGCGGTGGACGTTTCACCAGCATTGCGGTGCCGCGCTTGCTGAACGCAACATCAACGTTGGTACCGAGCAGCACATCCGTCAGCGCCGCGGCGACCGTGATGTCGCGTGCTTCGAGCTGCACTCGCCGGTCGATAGGAATTTCTGCCGGACTGTAGGCAATGTGCAACCCGCTTGCGGAAGCGATGGCCTGCAGCGCCGTCGCCACCGTCGCATCGTGCAGATCCAGCGCGATGCGTCGCTGCAGGACAGGCGTACGCGCTATGTCGACAGGGATGCGTTCCGGGCTGAGTGACGCGAAGAATCGCGGCGCGGTATCGCCGAGGTTGCCGGTCAATTCCTGCGCGGTCAACGTGGGGGCGAGGCCGACTAGCAGAGCGATCGCGAGCCGGGTGACTGATCTCATTCTTTGATGCATAACCTTCTCCAGGATTCGGTTGTCCAATTACCGGCGGTAAAGTGTTACGACGTTGCCGCGCCGACTCGCACGCAACGGTAGAACTGTCGTCATCACTGAAAGTGCTTCATCAAACGATTCTACTGCGAACGACGCGCTGATCGGCATGTCGCGCAATGATGGATCTCCTACGACCACATCGACCGCGAACCAGCGCTTGAGCTCCGCTACGGCCTCGCTGAGTGGCACATCACGGAATACGAGATCGCCCTGCATCCACGCGGTATACAGCGCCGGGTCGACACGCCGTGTTGTCACAGTCGTTTCGCCCGCGCGGAGCTGACCAAGATGACCACCGGTAAGAAGGACTTCCTCCGGCGCGCGCTCGGCTTTATCGCCCGCAGATCGCAACGCTACCGTACCGTCACGCACGATCACTCGCGTGTCGTGCGATTCGGGATAGGCACGCACCACGAAGCGCGTTCCAACATCTCTTGCAATTGCATTGACAGTGTGCACGATGAACGGATGCGTAGCATCGTGTACTACATCGAAGTACGCGGTACCATCCAGATACACCTCGCGAGTCCGCGTGCCAAAGTCGCTCGACAACCGAAGCCTGCTTGCAACACCCAGCACGACGCGACTTCCATCGTCGAGTTGGATCTCAGCCCGCTGTCCCTTTGCTGTCATTATCTGGCGCATTACTGAGGGCTGCTGGATCGGCGGATGCCTGCGCGCCAGAACCGTCTCAACTGTTGCCTTTATCCCCCCGATCGCGAACACGACTGACGCCGCCATCGCAACGACCAGGGGCCAACCACCGCGCCGCTGCGTACCGAACGCGCCACTTAGAACTCGCGCGCGTCGGCGAGGGCGTACCTCCACAAACTCTGGTGTTCGCTCCCACGGCGCCCTGTAGAATGGAGCGTCGTCTTCTTCCGGCGGCCTGGAGAGCTTTGCCGAAATGCGCGGCCACGCGGCAGCGGCACTGCGCACATCCGCCTCCGGTGCCCTCGCATAAAGAGCGCTCAACGCGGCAAGGTATCGCTCGCGTTCCGGTGACTCTGACGCCCAACCCTCCACGCGACGGCGTTCCTCGGGCGTGCACGCACCGGTGATGTAGCGCCTTAGCGCCGCACTTTCGATCCCACCGTATCCCAGCGGCGGAGGGCTGTGGTCGTATTGATCTGGCATCCACTGCTAAAGAGGCAGTGACGCGCCGTTTACCCTTACCCTACTTCTTGCCCGCTATCGATTCCACGCTGAAAGCCGGTGGCGGAGAACCTGAAGTGCCCGCTTCATGTGGCTCTCGACGGTCTTGGTGGAAAGACCCAACCGTGCTGCGATTTCGCGATTGCTGAGGTCGGCGTCTCGGCTCAGGCCGAACACCTCTCGAGCGCGTGACGGCATCTCGCGCTTCGCAGCCGAGACGGCGTCGGTCAGCACGGCAAATTCGGCCCGTTCATCGGGCGCGGGAGACGGATCTCTGAACAACGATGGGGACCGGTGCGCCGCGGCTTCAATCTCTTCGCCGGAACTTGCGCCTCGCGTGTGAGACGCGCGCGCACGGGACGCAACGTTATGCACTGCGCGATGAAGATATGCTCCAAGCGACGTCGAAATATGCCAGTTGGTCCTACCAGCCCAGATCGCGAGAAACACATCCTGGACGACCTCTTCTGCCAGCGCCGGCGACTGAGTAACGCGCGTGGCAGATCTCAGCAGCTCTCCGCGATAAGCGGTGAAGATAACTTCGAGCGCCAGCGCGTCCCCAGCGCAAACGCGCTCGACGGCGAGTTGTTCGTCGCGTCGAGCGGCAAGATCAAGCCCGCTGGGAGATCGAGAGGAGGAGGAGGAGGAAGAGAGCAGGCCCATTGGTGCGAATGCGTCTTTGGATATGGACACGCGCAATTCACTGGCAGCCGCGCAATACAGCAGCCGCCAGTGCTGCGTAATTCAGCCCAGACCTGGTACCGGTGGTCTGGAAATAAACGCGCTGCCTACCGCAGCAACGGCCCAGAAGAGTAAGATCGCGCAAATGACTACGACCGCCGTATACCCTGCGGCCTTTTCCTTCGGCGATTTCATGAGCGTCGGAAGGCCGAGGTACAATAAGTAGAACGAGTACAATCCCAATATCGTGAGCAGCCGCAGCCCCGGAATCAACGCGAATATACCAGCGATCCAGCCCGCAGTGTAGGAGTACGCCGCGACCTTCAACGCCTGTATCAGGTTCTTCTCACCCGCGAACGTTGGAGCAAGCGCGTCGATTATGAGCGCAAGCACGTAAACTCCAACCAGACCCAGGACATACTGCGTGATCGCGCTCGTGAGCGCAGATCCAATCGGCACTCTGTACGTGCCGATGAACGGAATGGAAATCCCGAATACCGAGAAACCGATGAACGAAGCAATCGGCGGGATCGCCGAGAGAATTGCGATATACCCAGCATACAGTCGCCCAACCGTGGTGGATTCCACATCGATCGCCGACCATTCTGACTTGGGCGAGAGCAGAATTCCCTTCACTCGTGAGATCAGCGCCTGCTTATCCGGACCGTGCGTATCGATCGAGCCATCGAATCCAGTCATGGGTCCTCCTCGGATGTGGGGGGTTACTCGGCAGGATGATTCTACCGCCTCAGCCCGAAGTCGCAAGCGATCGCTGCTCCCACGCCCCGTCGACTCTCCGAACGATCGTTCGATCGCGATGGACGCGGCAACGGTCCGGGGCTTGGAATTGACATATTATATGGGACTGAGACAATCGCAGTTTTCGCGAAGGAGCGACGGCGCGGCGTCCCTGAGTTCCACGATTCAGATCAGCCCAACCCTTCAGGAGCGACACATGATAATCGACATCCTTGCAGGCGCCGTCCTGGTCGGAGTTGGCGGCTGGGCCTGGAAAAAGCTCGTCCACCACTGGGCTGAAACCGGGAAGCGGTTCTAGAGCGNNGACTCAGCTCAACGCACGGAAATCCTCAAATCGCAGCAGCACTCGCTGCCGCTGAAACAGCCATTAGGATCGAAGCTGCCGCACGAGTCCTACCCTACGGTTTCGCTGGCGCAGCCGCTTCCGCGCTCATCGGATTCCAGCACACCACCGCCGACGGCCCATTCATCTGGCACATGCGGCCCGTGCGACCATCCACAACCGAGAAATGCTCAGGTCCAGTGCTATACCTGTGGTCGCGTGCCGGCCCCAAGAGATAAAGCGTCGCATCGACACTCAGGACGATCAGGCAGATGGCGACAACGATCTGTAACCAACGAGGAATTTGCATGGCCCCAAAATGCGGAATCGCCCGCGCGTTGGCCAGTGGGTCACAATAGATGCACATCAAAGCGGGGTGGGCATCCAGAGATGCACACCCCGCTAACGCGCTCCAAAGCGCAGCGTTACCGCAAAATTACTTCTGCTTCTTGCGACGAAACATCGGAACCAAGCCGATCAGACCGGTGCCGAGGAGAGCCATTGAGCTCGGTTCCGGCGTTGTGACCGTCACATTGCCGGAAAGAGCCTGAACCTGGCCGGGATTAATGTCCAGATCATTAACGTGCACGGTTGCCGTCAGACCGTTTCCATACGTGAACACCTGATCTGGCGAGAATGCAAAATGCAGCGAGCCGCCGGAACCACCGTTCGGGTTCGCAACTACCTGGCCCGTGAGATTAGCGACGAATGTCTGGTTTGCGTTGCCTGGCGCGGTAAACGCGAGGAAGAGATCGAAGTTACTTCCAAAAGGAAGCGCGGGCGTCGCACTGAGTGAAATCGAGCCGAAGTTATCAACGTTGCCCGCATAGGAAGTCATCGCGTTTCCTCCAAACGAAACGCGATTCGGATTCGTGCCCGACGTAAAATCGTCGAAGGTGCCACCGTAGAAGGTGGCTCCGTTGAACGACTCAGTCGTTTGCCCAGTGTTGGCACTGCATGGCACTGCGGTGAAACAACCCTTCGCTGTACCAGCTACCTCAACCTGCTGCGCATGGACCATCGCCGGAAGCGCCATTGCTGCGGCAACCCCCAGGACAGCCGTAAACCGTCGAGAAATCTTCATACCTACTCCTCCAAAAAATTGTTTGACTACCCGACGGCGACCCTAGGAGCTGATTCAGCGCCGCAATAGCGCCCGTCGACACTTCAGCGACAACCGGTATTCGGCAGTTTTCATGCCCCGAGAAAATCTCACAAGGCCAAATTGTCTCGACCGCCAATTGTGCTCATCTTATTTGTGACATTCCCCCATGAAGTATCCGGACATCGCAAAGATGCTTTTCCTCGATAACACCGGCAAAACTCGACACACTCATGGGACTGAAATAACATGGCGGCCTGCCTTCTGTTGCGTAAGCCCAACACCTGTAGGACTCGATATTCATTTCAGATCACCAGTGGCCCTATGTTCCCGCCGTGCGCCCCGCAGATCGCACCGCCGGGTCTATATGTTGCGTAACGCGCACGCTGCCGATACTCCGTCACAATAGCCCGCTGACGCCCGTCACCCCAGAGCTTTCTCTGGTTGCGCCAGCAAGGTGATTCGGTCATTTCTTCTCCTTTCGCCAATCCACAACGAATGCCCTCTTCCGTCCTCGTCACCGGCGGCGCCGGCTTCATCGGCTCCCACGTTGTCCGCGCCTTCGCCACCACCGGCTCGTCCGTCACCGTCCTCGATGACCTGTCTTCCGGAAAACTCGCCAACCTCCCCGAAGGCGTCACTTTCGTCGAGGACGACGTCCGCTCTCCCTCCGCCTCTCGCCTGGTCCGGGATGGCAAGTTCGACGTCATCTGCCACCTCGCTGCCCAGATCGATGTCCGGAAGAGCGTAGAAGACCCGGCCTACGATGTCGCAGTCAACGTCGGTGGCTCGCTCAATCTCCTCGAAGCCGTCCGCCAGAGCGGCAAGAAATCAACACGCTTCATCTTCTCATCCACCGGGGGCGCCCTCTACGGCGACGTGGAGATGCTACCCACTCCCGAGAGCTTTCCAAAAGACCCCCAATCACCCTACGGCAACGCCAAGCTTTCCGTCGAATTGTACCTGGGCTACTATGCACGTGTGCATGGCCTCGATACAGTCGCCCTCCGCTATGGCAATGTCTATGGCCCACGCCAGGATTCACACGGCGAAGCCGGCGTCGTTGCTATCTTCTGCGAACGCGTCATCGAAGGCCGGAAACTCACGGTATTCGGCGACGGCGAGCAAACCCGCGACTACGTCTATGTCGAGGATGTCGCCAATGCGAATTACCTCGCAGCCACAAAACCCCTCCCGCCCGCTGGCCCGCTCGACTCCCGGTCTTTCAACATCGGCACCGGTGTCGAGACGAGCGTCATCCAGCTCGCTGAACTCATCCACACTGCCTCGGGTAAAACACCGGTCATCGAACACGCACCAGACCGCGCTGGCGAGGTCCGCCGCTCCGTCCTCCTCGCTACACGTGCCCAGCAGGTCCTCGGCTGGTCACCGCGCATGACCATCGCAAAAGGTATCGAACAGACTTACCGCTGGTTCGCCGCAGAGCACGATGGGGTAGCAAGCACTGCATGATCATCTAGAGGCACCGTGGCAACTGAACACGTCTTCACAGTCGATGTAGAAGACTATTTCCAGGTTTACGCATTCGAAGGCATCGTTGATCGTGCGAAGTGGGACGACTATCCGTCACGCGTCGCTCGCAATACTGACGTCCTGCTCGACCTTCTCGCCAGACACAACGCACGCGGCACTTTCTTCGCACTTGGCTGGGTAGCGGACAAACACCCCCAAATCATCCGCCGGATCGCCGACGCCGGTCACGAAGTAGCCTCGCACGGCTGGTGGCACCGCAAGGTCACCTCGCTCACGCCAGCGGAATTCCTCGAAGACCTCTGCTCGTCACGCGATATTCTGGAACAGGTGAGCGGCAAACCCGTTGTCGGATATCGCGCACCGAGCTTCTCCATCACGCCCGGCAACGAATGGGCTTTCGATGCTCTGCTTGAATGCGGCTACCGCTACGACTCGAGTCTCTTCCCAATCAAACGCTCCAATTACGGCTACCCTATGGCACCGCCGCTGCCACATCTCATTCACCGCGCAGCCGGCGATCTGATGGAGTTTCCACTCACCACCACACAGATTCTCGGGAAACGAATTCCGGCGGCCGGCGGCGGCTATCTCAGACACTTTCCCTACAGCGTGATCCGGAAGGCATTCCACGAGAAGGATCGCGCTGGAATCCCCGGAGTCTTCTACATCCACCCGTGGGAGATCGATGAGGATCAACCCCGGATGCCGGTGTCGTGGCTCACGAGCATCCGGCATTACCGGAATATTCCCAAGACTATGAATCGTTTGGAACGCTTGCTTACAGAATTTCAGTTCACTTCTATCGCTGAGCGGCTAGCTGGTGACGGAAAGTGGTTTCGGTTACCGATCGATTCACCCTTGTCGGCAGCCCCATGGACCCCACCATTGTCGCAAGGCACTGGCCAGTGACGCCCAACATCGGTCACTACGAGGGCGCGCCCGGCGATTGGGACACGTTCGTGCGAAGCCAGCCCGGGTGGTCGCATTTTCATCTGCACGGTTGGCGCAGCATTATGATGGATGTCCTTGGCCACGACGCGCCATATCTAGCAGCCAGGTCGCCCGACGGCAGAATTGTGGGAGTGCTGCCGTTAGTACGAGTGAAAAGCATTCTGTTCGGACACTTTCTGGTTTCCATGCCATTTCTGAATTATGGAGGACCGCTCGGCGATGAATGCGCAGTGCGAGCGTTGGTTGACTATGCCGTCGCCATGTCGACAAAACAGGGAGTGTCTGTTCTCGAATTGCGCGGGCGATCAGCGATGCCCGTGCAGCTACCTGTATCTCACCGCAAAATCACAGTGCTTCTGGACATCCCCGAGGGCGGAAGCGATGCGTTATGGAAGCAATTCGACACCAAAGTACGAAACAAGATAAGGCGACCCCAGAAGGAAGGAGTCACGATGCGTTTCGGCCACGATCAGATCAAGCCATATTTCGACATTCTTGCGCGACGGATGCGTGATCTCGGCACACCAACGCAATCGCGCTCCTTCTTCGACGCGATCGGTGCGTCATTTCCGGACGATGTCACATTTGGCTGTGCATACCATGAGGATCGAGCAATCGCTGGCGGGTGTGCAATTCGGTGGGGAGACGAGATGGAGATGACCTGGTCATCAGCGCTCCGGGATTACGATCGGCTTGCGCCAAACATGCTGATGTACTGGGAATTCATGAGGCGCGCTGCGGATACCGGAGTACGGGTATTCAACTTCGGTCGCTCCACTCCGAATGGCGGGACTCATGAATTCAAACGCCAGTGGGGAACACATGACGAACCGCTTTGGTGGTACGAGCATCGCGTTAGTGGAGCAAGCACTCCGGCGGAAGGGAACGGCGCAGTCGCATTAGGTCCGCGGCTGTGGAAGAAGCTGCCATTGAGCGTGGCGAACACACTCGGACCACGCATAGTGCGCTTCATCCCGTAGCGCCGTCCACAATGCTTTCCTTTCGGCGCCAACTACCCGTCGCGTCGCCGCTTCCCGCCGGTGCGTTGCTTCGCGCCGCCGCTGACGCCGCGGCGCGTTCGGATCGTAGCAGTGAGGTCGAAATGCACCTCGCGGAAGAATTTGATGCGACCGCGGTGGTGTTGACCGATAGCGGCACATCCGCACTCGTGCTTGCGCTGAGTATCGCTGCCGGTAAGGGTGAAACCGTGGCGCTACCAGCGTATGCCTGCGCGAATGTAGTTGCCGCGGCTAGGCGTGCAGGCGTGCGCGCGCGATTGTACGACGTAGATCCAAACACACTCGGGCCAGATCTCGACTCACTCCGCAAAGTACTCACTGAAGGCGTGAAAGCAGTTGTCGTCGCGCATCTTTACGGGTACCCAGCCGACGTTCCGGCAGTGCGAGAGCTCGCTGAAGAAAACGGCGTGCAGGTGATCGAGGATGCGGCACAGCACGCAGGTGCGACACTGCATGGCGTGCGCGCCGGGTCAATGAGCGACGTCGCGATCCTGAGCTTTGGGCGGGGCAAAGGAACCACCTCCGGCAACGGTGGCGCACTCCTCGGCTTCGGCGAATACGCGCGTAATGCTGTCGCCGCGCGCAAATCCGGGCTGGTGCTGCCCGATAACGGCGTGTCGGACTTCGTTGCGGCGGCCGCTACATGGGCAATCGGCAGACCCGATCTTTACCTGCTTCCGTCTTCGCTGCCATGGCTTCATCTCGGTGAAACTGTATATCACAAAGCAAAGGAACCTCGAGCAATGTCTCATGTGGCGACTTCGATCCTTTCTCGGACCTTGAACCTCGCAGCGGAAGCGGTTGCTGTCCGCAGATACAACGCCTTCGCACTTCATGCGGTCGCGGCAACGTCCAGGCACGTACGCGCGATCGTTCCCATTGAAGGCGCGATGCCTGGGTACCTGCGCTTTCCAGTATTATTCCGCGGCGATCCACATGAGGAAAAGGCTCTCGGCATTACGCGCGGTTATCCTCGCGCACTGTCGTTTGAGCCAGAGTTGCAACCCATACTCTGTGGCCAGACGGTACCGCTCCACGGCTCAGTCGAGCTGGCGGCGCGTCTTGTGACGCTTCCGACCCACGGTATGGTCACCGACGCCGATCTTCAACATTTGTCCCAGTGGCTGCACAGCGTATGACTGAGAGATCGCGAGCCTTGAATATCGTTTATGTGTGGGATGGCGATTATCCATGGGATGTTCGCACGGAAAAGGTCTGTTTGGCGCTTACAGGCGCAGGGCACAGAGTGGAGATCGTCGCACGGAACCGTCGGCGGTCGCAACTCTCTGAAATACTCCCGGAAGGCACGGTGCGCCGAATGCGGCCTTTGAGTTGGGCGTCGCGTCCGCTGGACGCGACGCTCGGATTCCCAGCTTTCTTTAATCCGCGCTGGCACGCATTAATCCGGCAGACGGCGAAGAATTCCAAAGCAGATATCATCATTGTACGCGATCTGCCACTGTGTCCGACGGCGATTCGAGTTGGGCGAAAGCTGGACATACCGGTGATTCTGGATATGGCTGAGAACTATCCCGCGATGATGCGCGATCGGCGCGCCAGCGCTCGGAATGCTGTTGTAGACGCGTTCGTACGGAACCCGCACCTGGTGGAATTGGTGGAGCGGTATTCTGTCCGACATGCAGCGTGGACATTGACGGTGGTTAACGAGTCATCTGATCGGCTGGAACGACTTGGCGCGAATCCGGCACGTATGAGTGTTGTATCAAACACCCCACCGCGTTCGCGAGCGGAGTCCGCGGCTTGCCGCGCATACGGTGCGGACGGCGCAATAACTATAGTCTATCTCGGGATTCTCGAGACCGCCCGGGGCATCGGTGAATTTATCGATGCAATAGGGCTTCTTCGGCGCGTTCACAGTCAGCGTTATCGCGGGATTGTCATCGGTTCCGGCCGAGATGCCGAGCAATTTATCAGCCGTGCTCGAAACGCCGGAACTCTCGACACAAATGTTCAGTTTCTTGGGCGGCTACCGCACGACGACGCGCTTCGCATTGTTGCCAAGGCCGATGTCGGTACGATTCCGCACCACGCGACGGAATCATGGAATACTACGATTCCCAACAAGCTATTCGACTATATGGCTGCGGGGCTCGCGGTCGTAAGCTCCGACGCGGTGCCCTGCAAACGGGTCATCGAGGAAACCCTGTGCGGGGAAATATTCAAGTCTGGGGATGCTGGGTCGATGGCGGCGGCTATCCTGCGAGCGTCGGCTCCGGCGTCGCTACAGCGCATGGGGTCTGCGGGTCGCCAAGCTGTTCTAAGCCGATATAACTGGGAGCATGACACAAGAGTGCTATTGGAATCCATCCAGAAGGCAGAATCGGGCGCCGAATGGATCTAAACCTCTGTTTTGTGGTTACGATAATGTGATTCAGTCGTAACATGGGAGGACGGTAAGAAATACGCCTTTACCGTTCCTTGGCAGTTAGGCCCTCCGGGCCCACGACAATGGCAAACCCGCCGAAAGACGGGGACGCAAAACCACGAGGCTAAAGCGTGCTCACGCACGCCATGCTGGTCGGGCTTCCGAATGGCGTTTCTGAGGACTGGACTGTGAACTTTAGTACTAGGACTGTGCTTACAGCACTCATTCTTGCGGTCGCGGCGTGCGGTGGTATCGACGCAAACAAGAGCGGCGCTGACGTAACGGATCTGACCGCGACGACCTATACGGTCCCGGTGTCAGCCGCGGTTGGGATCGCGCCTGGTACGTCTACAATCAAGGTAGGCGAAGCCCTCAAGCTCACCGCAAACTTCGCCGTCGACAGCGGCCGTCGAGTTGCATACGCGCGGGCTGCACTTGCGAAGTGGATCTCGGCGGACACCACGGTTGCAACAGTTTCCACGAGTGGCCTCGTGAAGGGCCTTCGGAATGGGATCGTGGCTATCACGGCCAGCAACGGTGAACTGACTGCGGTTAGCGTAGTAACGGTGGGAGCTGGCAAGGACACAGCTTCGGCGGTACCGGCCGCAGCAGCCCGTCCCGATACCATACAAAACGTGGCGGCGGTAGCGGCAACGCCACCTGCGGCAACGCCACCTGCGGCAACGCCACCTGCGGCAACGCCACCAACGGCAACACCACCAACGCTGCCACCACTTACAGCCGCGCCGGTACCACCTGCGGCTACTCCGCCTCCCCAAGTAACCGCACCACCCAGCGGGCAGACTCCGTCAGGCCCGACCCCACCGGAGGCGCCGAGTGCTCCATCCAACTCAGCGGGTCCCGGGCTTTCGGGACTGGCGGTAATTTCGGATGATTTCACAGAATACGCAGGAACCCCGCAGCTTATGGCTCGGATTACATTGAATAATCCGGGTGGAACCGGCCCGGCGCATGGATCATTTTACGGTGACGGAATTAACGCTTCGCTGGCTTCAATTGACCCAAGCGTACTGTACAACGGACACCAGACGCTCAAGCTCAGTCAGCCTGGTGGTGTGGCCAATACACCGTGGCTAGCTGTGGGACTGCCAACACCGCTAACGCATATCTGGTATCGCGCAAAAATCCGGTTCAGCCCGGGCTGGACAACTACCGGAACGCTCTCCAATTCAGCTAACGCATACAAGATGCTCTCGTGGGGATGGAGCGGCGCAGATGGCGATGGGAGTGGTCGCCTGGAAATCTCCAACACAGCGCAGTACGAGTTGTACGAGAATGTCCAAACCGGGCCGTCACTGATCGGAGGCGGCAACTATCTCGAGGCTGGCAGTATCAGCACTGAGTGGACCGACGGGGCATGGTACGACTACATCATTGAAATCGACCATACACAGCCAATTGGTGTGATCCGGCTATGGCGATCAAAGGCTGGCCAGCCCCCCGTCTTTATAGGAGAGACGCAGGAAAAGATGAACAACGGCTCACCTATGCCTGCTCTTACCGGAATCAGCGTCGGTCTCAACTTCAACCAAGTACGCGCTCCGAACCAGAGTCAGGCCGTTTGGTGGGGTGAGTGGGAAGTCGTTGATGGAACCCAGCATTCCAATCCCTTCGGAGTCTCACGCTAGACTCGC
>PMEM01000067.1 GCA_003155795.1 Gemmatimonadota bacterium | reverse complement strand
TTGTCTGGAAAAGGATCCGGCGCGGCGGCCCGATTCGGCAGCAGCGTTGGTCGATGTGCTGAGTGCGCCGAGTGCGGAACTAGGATTCGGTAGCGTGACCGGCATGCGTCGAACGGTAGTTGCGATTGCCGTGCTGCTTATGATCGCTGTTATCGGCGGTGTCGCGTGGCGCGCGCGCGGGAGTTTAGCCGCGTCCGTTGCATCGCCTGGCGCGCATACGCTCGCGGTACTTCCGTTCGCAAACCTCAGCGGAGACACCACACAGCAATATTTCGCCGACGGTCTGGCCGATGAGCTGACAACCGCGCTCAGTCGGACTCCGGGACTGCGCGTCACGGCACGTAGCGCGGCGTTTGCGCCCGCAGTACGCAGCCTTGATGCGATGGCCGCCGGTCGGCGCCTTGATGTGGCGACGGTACTCGAAGGCGCAGTGCGCCGCTCCGGACCGCGCATTCGGCTCTCGGCGCAACTCGTCGCCGTGCGCGACGGCTCTGTGCTCTGGAGCGACGAGTTTGAGCACGACGGGGGCGATGTATTCGCAGCGCAGGATGATCTCACGCACCGCGTGGCCGTCGCACTGCATGATCGCCTCGCGGTGACGCGCGGGAGCGCGACGTCATTCGATCGCGGGACATCGGACGAGGTGGCGTACGATCTGTATCTGCAGGCACGTTATCTATTCGCGCGGCGCGGCACCGCCAATCTCATGCACGCGGCGTCACTCCTGGCCCAGGCTATCCATCGCGATAGTACGTTCGCGCGCGCGATGGCGGATCTTGCGATGGTACAGGTGGTACTTCCCGAGTACACGCAACTCTCCGCTGTCAGCGCGACCACTGGCGGACAGCAGACTGGCGACACGATGATCACCGCCGGTCTGCGCAACGCGGCACGGGCAATCGCGCGCGACTCCACACTCGCGGACGCGTACATCGCGCAGGGATACGGACTCATCGCACGATGGGATTGGGATCAGAGCGAAGCAAGCTTCCGTCGCGCTCTCGCACTCGAACCGTTGAGCCCCGAAGCGCACCACTGGCATGCCGACCTCCTCTACGCACGCGGTGACATCCCTGGTACACTGAACGAGCAACGACGCGCGGAGCAGCTCGATCCAACGTCGGCGATTGTCGTCGCGGAGATTGCGAATGACCTGTATGACGAACACCAATATGCCGACGCGGTTGCTACGGGACGTCGCGCAGCCGCAATGGATCCGCTCAGCGACTTCGCATACATCAACTACGCGCCGGCATTCATCCTGATGGGATATCCCGACTCAGCGCTAAAGGCGCTCGCGACGGCGCAGCGACTGGACAGTGGCGGACGAGACCGGGCGGGAGCAGCCCAGCGCGCCGCTCTGAGCGTCGCCGCGCTCGCGCGTTTGGGACGGAACGATGAGGCACGCCGTCAGCTCGCGATTACTGAAGCGATGGTGACGAGGGGAGGATCGGCGTACGCCGCAGCGTTGGCGCGTATGGGAATCGGCGATCACGAAGCCGCGCTTCGATGGTTGACCCGCAGCATCGACGCACGCGAGCAGGCTCCCGCGTCCTGGGGGGTGAGCTGCGATCCGATGTTCGACCCGCTGAAGTCCGATCCCCGCTTCGGTGTGCTAATGGCGCGCATGAACGTGCACGTCTGTCCGCCGGGACCTGATTGACCCGGCGACGGAGACGATTTGAATGACTGAGTATGCGGCGCGGCTTGCCACATCACTTGCCGAGCGATACCGCATCGAGCGTGAGCTCGGGCACGGTGGCATGGCGACCGTCTATCTAGCGCACGATCGCAAGCACGATCGCGAGGTGGCAATCAAGGTCCTCCGCGACGACGTTGCTGGAATGATGGGCGCGGAGCGGTTCACGCGAGAGATTCGCATGGCAGCGCGACTCAATCATCCGAACATCCTGCCGCTGCATGATTCGGGCGAAGCAATCACGACGAATGCAGATGGCAGTCGTGGCGCAGAGACGTTTCTGTACTATGTCATGCCGGCGATGGAAGGACTGACGCTACGCGACCGGCTGCAGAACGAAGGCCATCTGCCGGTTGAGGACAGCGTGCGCATCACGTGCGAGGTTGCCGATGCGCTCGACTATGCACACCGACATGGTGTAGTACACCGCGACATCAAGCCGGAGAACATCCTGTTGCACGAAGGTCATGCGCTGGTCGCAGACTTTGGCATCGGGAAGGCCGCCGCCGCTGCGGATGACGCTGCCAACACAACGCGGACTGGAATGGTGGTAGGCACTCCCGCCTACATGAGTCCGGAGCAAGCTGTCGGTGACCCGGTTGACGGGCGCAGCGATCTCTACTCACTCGGCTGCGTTCTGTACGAGATGCTGACCGGAGCGTCGCCGCGCTCGTTCAAGTTTGCTCAGCGCCCGCAGGCGGAGTTCCTTTCGCAGGTCGGCGTACCGGCATCGCTACATGCCGCACTCTGCAAGACAGTTGCGAGTGACCCTGACGATCGTGTCACGACCGGCGCGCAGTTGATCTCGCTGCTGCGCGATCCCGGTGCGGCGGCTCTGGCTGACCGCACAAATTCCCGCTCAGTCGCAGTGCTTGCCTTTGCCAACATGAGCCCGGACCTGGAAGACGAATTCCTCAGTGACGGTATCGCGGAAGAAATCATCAACGCGCTCGTCAGAGTACCTGGCCTTCGCGTGGCTGCTCGAACGTCGGCTTTCTCATTCAAGGGCAGGAATGAGGATCTTCGCACGATCGCCGACCGACTGAACGTCAGCACTATATTGGATGGCAGTATTCGTCGCTCCGGCAGTCGACTGCGCGTCGCGATTCAGCTCGTGCGAGTCGCTGACGGTGAGCATCTCTGGTCGGAGCGGTTCGATCGTGAAATGGCCGACGTATTTGCAATTCAGGATGAGATCGCCAACGCAGTTGCCACCAAACTCGAGGTTGCACTCCTCGACAGCAGCGCAACGCCACTCGTGCGCGCTGGCACGGACAACCTCGACGCGTATCGACTGTTCCTGAAAGGGCGCGCGCTCGTGAGTCAGCGCGGCCCGTCGCTCCCGCGTGGTGTTGCAAGCCTGGAATCGGCGGTCGCGCTTGCGCCAGACTATGCAGCGGCCCTGGCGGCACTTGCAGACGGTCTGACACTGATGGCGATTTTCGGTGCAATGCGTCCGGAGGCTGCCCTGCCACGCGCTCGCGCGATGGCTTCGCGCGCAGTCGCACTGGATCCGGAACTGGCTGAAGCGCGCATGGCCTCAGCGCTCCTCGCCGCCGCTGAGGGAGACAGAGTCACATCGCGACACGAATGGGAGCGAGCCGCTGCGCTAGGACGAGCCAACGTCGAAATTCAATCGGCGCGATCACTCTGGGATTTTGGTTACCTTCGCGGTGATTTCGACGAGGCAATCAGTGAGGGCCTGCGCGCAGTTGCGATGGATCCGCTGAGTGCGTACGCGCGATCCAATCTTGCGCTGCTGTACGCACATGCAGGCCGGCCTGAAGCGGGAGTAGCGCAGGCGCGCCGCGCGGTCGAACTCGATCCCAAAGGCTTTTACTCACACCTCACGTTGACGCGAGTTCTGTTTTACGCCGGTGACTTTGCCGCTGCAATCCAACTGGGTGAAGCGACTGCGGACGCGTCAGCACGCCATGTGTGGATTATCGGCGAATTGGCCATGGGATACGGCCGCGCCGGACAATCACGCAAGGCCGAAGAACTCTATCAGGAGTTGCTCGCGCGCTCGAGCAAAGAGTACGTGGAGAACGTTTGGCTTGCGGGCGCGGCGGAGTGGGCGGGCCACAGTACCGCAGCGCTGGAGCACCTGCGTCACAGTGCGGAAGCCGGCCAGCCACTGTTCGCAATGGCCGGTCGGCATGGATTCAAGCTCTTTGTGCCACAGTGGGAATCGCGCCCCGAATATCATGTGATACTGCGGGATATCGGATGGGAACCAGGCGAGCTCAACCTGCCCGTCGGCAGCGCGAGAGAGATCAGGCTGGAATCGCAACCCAAACCGGACCCGCTGCTGCCGTGAGACAGTTACCCCATCACTTCTGGTACGAAGCACCATCGCGGTAGTAATCGTGCAGCAGGTGCTCTGCAAAGTATTCCATCATCATCCGATTCGCGTACGGCGCCATGTCGCCATATGCGTGCGGCTTGCCCGGGTACACCATAAAATCAAACCGCTTGTTTTCCTTGATAAGTGCGTTGACCAGGCGAATGGTGTTGCCGGGATGGACGTTGTTGTCCATCGTGCCGGTCTCGAGTAGCAGATTGCCTTTCAGATTCTTCGCGAGCTCAACATTGGTCGGCACGTGGATCTCGAACTGTGTGCTGTCACCAGATGCAGTCGTGTCGACAACAGCAGTCGTGAGAGAACGGCCGCCAGCCGCGCCTCTCCCTCCCCTTTGACGACCAGTACTGTCACCGCTTTTCGACGTTCCCACGCGCAGTCCGTAATTCCACTCGCTCCAGTTCTGATTGTAAATGTTGTTGTCGTGATTGCCCGATTCCGAGACACCAACTTTGAAAAAGTCATTGTAAGGCGGCTGCAGCATCGCAGCGGCTGTCAGGAAGCCACCACCGGAGTGCCCATAGATGCCAACGCGCTGGAGGTCGATCCAGTGATGTCGAGCCGCCAATTCCTCAATACCTGCCTTCTTGTCAGCGAGCGCATAATCGCGCGCGTTGCCGTAGCCGTACCGGTGATATGCCACCGAGCGCAGCGGACTACCGCCGCGGTTGCCAATCTGAATTACGATAAAGCCGAGTTGAGCGAGTTGCTGCTCTCCAGCATTTCCGCGGAATGTGCTGTTCACGGACTCGGTTTGCGGGCCCGGATACACATGTGCAATGATTGGATATGACTTTGTGGAATCGAAGTCAAACGGCTTCCACATATTTCCGTAGATATCGGTGACACCATCTGCCGACTTCACCACGAATGTTTCGGCGGGTTTCCAGCCACGCTCTGTCAACGGCGAGATATCCATGTCCTCGAGCTTCATGACGACGTGACCAGTTGCGTCACGAATTACAGATTGCGGTACAGCATCAACACGCGAGTAGTTGTCGACCATGTAGCGATAAGTCGGCGACAGCGTCTCATCATGATTGTAATTGCCAGCATCCATGAGTGTGAACGCCGAACCATCACCGTTCACGCGATAGAGATGCTGCAGATACGGGTTCTCGCCAGCCTCGCGTCCCTCGCCGTTGATCCACACGACGTGATGTACGGTGTCCACTTTAGCGATCTTGTCGGCGTGCCATGCGCCGGTTGTGAGAGGGCGCTTCAAGTGACCGTTATAGTCGTACAGATAATACTGCCCCCAGCCACTGCGCTCCGACCACCAGATCATGTCGCCGCCGCGCTGCACATAACGAACGGGCTGCGGATCGAGCGAGGCGTGTTCAACCGTCTCACTGATAAGTGGAGTTACCGCATTTGTAGCGAGATCGACTTCAACGAGCTCCAGGTTGCGCTGCAGTCGGTCGCGACGGACGAGCCGAAGCTTCGCGGAACCCACACCCCAGTGCACATCCATGAGACGTTGATCCTGCCACTTGCTCACATTCACTCTCGTGAGCGCGTGCTCGCCGCGACGGTACACATCCAGTTCCTGCTGCGGCACTTCTTTCTCGCCCGGCATCGCATACTTGTACGTCATGAGCGTCGGCCTCGGCTCGGACAGTACGTTGACGAGATAAAGATCTCCGACTTTGCGTGAATCCGTTCTGATCACTGCAAACGCGCGTGAGTCGGGTGACCAGATCACATTGGCGTGCACTCGTGGATCGCGCGCACGTTCGCGCGCTTCTTTTCTCTTGCTCTCGTCAAGTAGTTGTATGCCAGTCGTGTCGCGGAAGCCGAAGCTGTAATCCTTGACACCGTCTGTTGTGATCTGGACGGTGTCCTTCGTCGCCACATTGACGAGATACAGATTGTGGTTCCGTGCAAATGCGAATGCAGTGCTATCGGGGGAAAAGTTGCGGAACTCATTGCCACCTGCGCCTGATCCTTGCCCGCCTGTAACTTGCGTCGTCTCCTCGCGCTCTTCATCGGGCAGCACTGAATCGGGCTTGATCTTGCCGAGGCTCTTGAGTGATTCCGCGGCGAGGTTCCAGTCGTAACGCACGGAATCGACGGTGAACCGAATTGACTTATGGTTTTTTGTGAAGTCGAGCGTCTTGAACGGCAAGTCCTTTGGATCGACCGCCTTGTGGCTCAACTCCGTCAATGCCGCGGCAAGTTTTGCCTGATCGAACAGATCCCGTTTTGTTTTCGTTTGCGGAACCGCGAGGTAGAACTGTGAGCCGGTGTGATCACGCCAGCTATACCACAACGAATCAGTTTTACCGAGCCAGTGCGGCTGCACGGCGTCGCTGTACATCACGGGCTTGAGAGCGGTCGGGTCGAAACGGTTCGCAAGCGTCCAGTTTGCCTGATTGGCGCGGCTGCCAACCTGGGACTGAGATTGCGCAGCCCCCTGTGAAGCCGCGGGAGCCGCCCAAGCCAGCAACAGAAGTGCGGACTCGACCGCAAGGCAGATCGGGCGATTCATCGGGTGAAGAAAGGACAGTTCTTTACGAAACATTTCTAAACTTCCCGGGATAGGGCATCATAGTGCCGTGCGAGCCGACGGTAGCCATCCAATCTTACGACGAAGATGGCTCGGCTGTTGACGCGCGGCATTCTGTGCGTGTCGATCGGATGACAGGGCACGCGCAGATGTTTGGCCATGGTGAAACGCCGCTCACAGGCCCGAGTGTGCAGGCGGTAATCGCCAAGCGTTGACACTACGCGAAAGTGCCGATATCATGAATTCATGAAAGGCCATCATGATAAGAAGAAACCACCTGCGCGCGTTGCAGAGCCGGTGCAGGTATATCTCCAATCGGCGGACCGCGACCGGCTCGACCGGCTGACGGATAGACTCGCCGCCACGAAGTCGGACGTACTACGCCGTGGCCTCGAAGCGCTCGAGGCTCAAACAGCTGCCGCTACTACCGGCTCAGCAGAACGGGTCGTGCTGCCCAAATTTGCCGGTCGCGGGCTGCTTCCGGGTGTCGATCTCGACGATTCGGCGGCGCTGATCGAACTGATGGAGGAGTAGGCAGCTGCGACTCGTTGACGTGAACATCCTCGTTTATTCCTTCCGCGAGGACGCCCCGGAGCACGGGCCTCACAGGGACTGGCTCATGAGCCTGGTCCAATCCGACGAGGCATATGCCGTATCCGATCATGTGCTGAGCGGGTTCATGCGGATCGTAACACACCCCCGAATCTTCCATCCACCCGCACCGATCGAAGCCGCGCTGGCCTTCGCCAATGCGTTTCGTCAGCAGCCGAACGCGGTTCCGATTCAACCGGGCGCGCGGCACTGGGAGATTTTTACGCGACTCTGTCGCGACGCCGATGCGCGGGGAAATCTGATTCCCGACGCATGGCTGGCCGCGCTCGCGATCGAATCGGGCTGTGAGTTCATCACAACCGATCGCGACTACAGCCGATTCGCCGGGCTACGGTGGCAGCATCCACTCTCCACGACCGCGTAACCCGCAAGTAAGCCCGCAACGGTTCGGGCCCTTCATTTCCAGCCGGCCAGTAAAGCCAGCTACTTCTCGCGGGCGCGACGATTGTGCCGCATCTTTGACTTCTTATGCCAGACATAGACAGACTCGCCTCGGCACTCAGCGACCGATACACGATCGAGCGTGAGCTCGGCGCTGGCGGCATGGCGACGGTTTACCTGGCGCACGACATCAAGCACGATCGCGACGTAGCAATCAAGGTATTACGTCCGGAACTGGCAGCCGTGATCGGTGCCGATCGCTTTTTGAGCGAGATCAAAACCACCGCACATCTGCAGCATCCGCACATCCTTCCATTGTTCGATTCCGGTTCGGCCGATGGCTTTCTGTTCTATGTGATGCCGTTCGTAGAAGGGGAGTCGTTGCGCGACCGACTCGACCGCGAGAAACAGCTCCCGGTGGACGACGCAGTGCGCATTGCGCGAGAGGTCGCGGATGCGCTGGACTACGCGCACAAGCACGGCGTAATCCATCGCGACATCAAACCCGAGAACATCCTGCTGCACGACGGCCGCGCGCTCGTAGCCGACTTCGGCATCGCGCTCGCTGCGAGCAAAGCCGGCGGAAATCGCATGACCGAGACCGGCATGTCGCTCGGCACGCCGCGCTACATGAGCCCCGAGCAGGCGATGGGCGAGCGCGAGATCACCGCGCGATCAGACATATACGCATTGGGTTGCGTGACATACGAAATGCTGCTCGGCGAGCCGCCATTCAGCGGCCCAACGGCGCAGGCGATCGTCGCCAAGGTGATGACGGAGAAACCCGGCAACATCGTCGCGCGGCGCGAACGCGTGCCGTTGGCAGTTGAAGATGCAATACTTACAGCGCTCGAGAAACTCCCTGCAGACCGGTTCGGCACTGCAGCGCAATTCGCCGACGCGCTCGTGGCACCGGCGTCGACAACCACGCGCCGCGCCGTCACAACTGCACACACAACATGGTGGCAGCGTCATGCGACGCCACTCATCGCGATGCTTGCTGTCACCACTCTGGCCGCGACTGCGCTCGCTATCAGGTACAGACGAGGTGATGATGCTACGACGAACGTCAATCGCTTCGCTCTGGAACTCGGTGCTGGCCAGGCATTGGGACCAAACGCGCAGGACCGGCTCGCATGGACTCCAGACGGGCGTGCATTCGCCTATGTGGGAACGGGACCCAGCGGCGGCAGTCAGATCTTTCTCAGGTCGCTTGATACCATCGCAGCAACCGCCATCTCCGGTACTAACGGAGCGTACGCGATATTCGTCTCGCCAGACGGCAAGCAGATCGGCTTCGAGGTAGAAACACCGTTCTCACTCAAAATTGTTCCCCGCGCTGGCGGGAAGCCGCGGACGCTGGTCAGCGATACTCTCTCAGGCGGTAGCGCCGACTGGGCAGAGGATGGCTATATCTATTTCGACGGAGCGACTTCCATATCGCGGATCCGGCCTGATGGCACCGGCCGCGAAGTCATCGCACCGCTCGACACCTTACGCAATGAGATCGGCGTTTTGGGACCGCAGGCGCTCCCTGGCGGGCGCGGTGTGATCTACAGGATGCGACGCGCCGGCGACGCTCCCGATCAGTACACCATCGATGTAGTTGACCTCAAGTCGCGGACGCGCAAGAAACTGGTCACAGCGACTTACGCGCGGTATGCGCCGGGCTATCTGCTATACGCGCTGGCGGATGGATCCTTGATGGCATCTCACTTTGACCTGGACCATCTTGTACTCACCGGCGCACCGATTCTTGTCGCGCGCGGTGTCAGAATCGACGGGCACGGCGCCGCAGACTTCACACTTTCGACAGACGGTTCCTTGCTGTACTCCACCGGAGGCGGGATACTTCAGGCGGACCCAGTGTGGGTCACGCGCGCCGGCGCGGTCTCGCGAGTCGACTCGACGTCGCGTGATGTCTTCGCGAATGGCGTTGCACTTTCGCCTGATGGAAAGCAGCTCGCAATCAGCCGCACTGACATGCTGTTGGATGGACCCGGCCGAAGCGAAGACACATGGGTCAAGCAACTTCCGGCCGGCCCGCTCTCGCGGCTGACTACCGAGGGAGAACAGAATCGTCGCCCGAGCTGGTCTCCCGATGGTCGCGATGTGCTCTTCCTGTCCACCCGTGCTGGACCGCCGGCGTTGTACCGCCAGCGCGCCGACGGAAGCGCTCCGGCCGAGCGCATTGCCACGAACCATAACAGCGCTTACGGCTTCCAGGGTTTCGCCGATGGCTTCGAGTCTCCGGATGGGCACTGGCTCGTGCTCACCACCGGACTGGGAACACCGGGTGATGCCGACATCCTCGCGATGCAGATCGGAGTTGATACAACACCGAAACCGATTATGGCAACCAGATTTCAGGAGCTCGCGCCATCACTTTCCCCGGACGGTCGTTGGCTGGCATACAGCTCCAACGAAACTGGGCACGCGGAGATCTACGTGCGACCATTCCCGGAGGTGGGTGCTGGGAAGATTCAGGTATCGACGGCAGGCGGAACATCGCCGCGCTGGGGCCACAAGGGCGACGAGCTGTTCTACATCAGCGCCGACAACGAAATGATTTCTGCGCGCGTGAAGCTGGCCCCGTCCTTCACTGTGCTTGGACAGACGCGTCTCTTCTCGACAAACGGGCTTGTTACCAGCGGTGACCACACCATGTACGATGTGACGCCAGACGACCAGCGATTCGTGATGATCCGTCCCGGTGCCACGGCCGACGCAAAACAGGAAGCATCGGATCTTATCCTGGTGCAGAACTTCATGACTGAACTCAAGCGGGAGCTTCCGTGACGCAGACGCCCGCCGCTCGCCTCGCGGCCGCACTCTCTGACCGATACACGATCGAGCGTGAGGTCGGCGCGGGTGGGATGGTGTTCGTTGGACTGACGGCTTCTTGCGGGATGCATCGACAATAGCTAATCTATGGATATTAGCTACTATCTCGACAGTGGAGGATCAGCATGAATAGAACCAAACGCCTACCGCCTGCGAGCGAACGCAAGCTTGAATCTCCATCCGGTACCCCGACAGCCTTACCCGGTGTTGGAGTTGTGACCGTATCAGCAACCGACGCCCAGAACGAGTTCGGGCGGGTGATGGAGCAGGCGATCCGCGACCATACCGTCATCATCACTCGGCACAACGTCCCGAAGGTGGTCCTGCTATCCGTCGAGCGATATCGGGAACTTGCGTCCGCCGAGTCCATGGCGCTCGACAGCCTCACTGGCGAGTTCGATGCGATGCTGGCGCGCATGCAGACACCGAAGGTCCGATCCGGAACGGAGCGCGGATTCCGCGCGACGCCTGCAGCTATGGGAAAGGCAGCACAACAGGCAGCGGGCCGAGGCAAGAAGGGTTAGTGAAGAAGCAGCCCGTCAGAGCGCCGGGGCTCGCAACTGCGGCAACGGGAGATCGCGGCCGACTGTTTGTACTCGCAGGAGTAAACGGAGCTGGAAAGAGTAGCGTCGCCGGTGCGGCCGTTCGCGCGGCGGGCGGTGAATACTTCAACCCTGACGAAGCCACCGCGCGCATAATGGCCGTGAATCCGGGAGCCACGTTATCACAAGCCAACGTCGCCGCGTGGCTCCAGGGCAAGCGACTGCTCAAGCGCGCCATCGCGGAACGGCTCAACTACGCTTTCGAGACTACACTCGGCGGAAGCACCATTACCCGACTTCTGGGGCAAGCACTGGATGCCGGAGTGGAAGTACACGTGCGATACGTTGGGCTCGAAGGCGTAGATCTGCACATCGCTCGCGTCCGGACCCGCGTCGCGGAGGGTGGTCATGACATTCCAGAAGAGAAGATCCGGGAGCGTTATGTGCACAGCCGACACAATCTGATTCGCCTGCTTCCGCGACTGACAGATCTCACCATATTCGACAACAGCGCCGAGTCGCCCCCGGAGCAGGGAGGTCGCCCGGAACCGCGTCTGTTGCTGCGAACCGCGACGGGCGCAGTACTTCAAACAGCACCTCTCGATTCAATACCGGAATGGGCCAAGCCTATCGTCATGACTGCGCTCAGTACTCTGGCCGACCCATGCCGCCGGAATTGACTGTACGGAATGTACGACAATTAGCCGGACATTAATGAATGCCTCACTGTAGCCCGCACAAGCTAACCCGCATACGCTAACGCTTGCGGCGTAGTATTGTTGTAGTTGCATTAATCAGTGCGCATCAGCTACGATCCGATTGGCGGTGATGTAGAACAGTTAGGTACCCTACCGTGATATGGATTGCACGCGTGCCAATCACAGTTGGCGCGGAAAGACTCCACAGTTGACACGCGACGCGAATCTGAAGGCTCTATCGGCGACTTTCGCCTTTATCGACAAGACATTCGGCAAATCCGATCATGACTGACGCATCGTCCCGCTTTACCGCGGACCTGAACAGCCGCTACACTATCGAGCGCGAGCTCGGCCATGGCGGTATGGCAACCGTATATCTCGCTCACGACGTCAAGCACGACCGCAAGGTCGCGATCAAGGTGCTGCGGGAGGACATTGCACATTCGGTTGGGGTCGATCGCTTTCTGCGCGAGATACATCTGGCCGCGCAACTCAATCACCCGAACATCGTCGCGCTATTCGACTCTGGTAACGTCGATGGCGTGCTGTTCTACGTCATGCCAGCAGTCGATGGACAATCGTTGCGCGAACTGCTCGATGGCACACCACAATTGCCCATCGACGACGCGCTACGCATCGTGACGGAAGTAGCGAGCGCACTCGAATACGCGCACCGGCACGGTGTCGTGCATCGCGACATCAAGCCGGAAAATATCCTTCTCCACGATGGGCACGCAGTCGTCGCCGATTTCGGGATCGGGAAGGCGTTGAGCGACGCGGGAACTGCGACGTTCACGCAGGCTGGAATGAATGTCGGGACGCCGACATACATGAGTCCCGAACAGGCGGTGGGTGAGGCAGTTGATGGCCGCAGCGACCTCTACTCGCTCGGCTGCGTGTTCTACGAGATGCTCGTCGGCGAACCACCATTCACGGGACCAACGGTACAAGCGGTGATTGCGAAGCGTTTTGTGCAGACACCGGCCGATGTGTGCGCACTACGCGAAGGTATTCCGCGCTCCATCGCCGCAGCAGTGCAACGATCGCTGGCGCGTACGCCGACGGATCGTTATGAGACTGCCGGTGCACTTATCACCGCTCTCCACGAGAATGCAACCGGTACGCGCTCCGGCAGTCAGGCGGCGCCCGAGCGGTCGATCGCGGTGCTTCCATTTGAAAACCTCAGCGCCGACAAGGAGAACGAGTACTTCGGCGACGGTATCGCTGAGGATATCATGAGCGCGCTGACACGGATCGACGGACTGCACGTTGCAGCGCGAACATCTGCATTCTCATTCAAGGGAAAACAGGCGTCACTCGCCATGATTGGCGAGCAGCTTCACGTGACTACAGTGCTGCAGGGGAGCGTACGGAAGTCCGGGAATCGACTCCGGATTACCGCGCAGCTCGTTTCCGTGACTGATGGTTATCACCTCTGGTCGGAGCGCTACGATCGCGACCTCACCGACGTGTTCGTAGTGCAGGACGAGATCGCCGCCGCCATCGCGGCGAAACTGCAGGTGACGTTGGTGAAAGCCGATGCCGATACCGACCGCCCCACAACCACGCAGGTCGCGGCGTACGAGCTGTTTGTCCGCGGACGAGCGCTGACGATGCAGCGCGGCACCGGAATCGCGCAGGCTGTGGAGTGCTTCGAGCGTGCAATCGAACTCGACCCATCCTATGCGCCCGCCCATGTAGGTCTCGCGGAAGCGCTTCGGGTCCTCGCACAGTATGGATCGGTGCGAGCGGTCGACGCCATACCGCGCGCCAAGGCCGCGATCTCCCGCGCGCTCGAGCTTGACCCGGAGCTCGGCGAGGCACTTGGTGTCCGTGCGCTCATTGCGTTCACTTCGGACTTCGACGCTCCCCTGGCTATGGACCTGTTCGAGCGCGCGCTTGCGATCAGCCCGATGCTCTCGGAAATCAGGTGTCTCTACGCTGTTTGGGGACTGATTTTGTTGCGCAACGACGATGCGCGTGGACTTGCCGAGATCGAGCGGGCCTTGCGTGATGACCCTCTTAGCGCGATTTGCGCCGGCCACGCTAGTATTGGAATGATACTATTAGGGCGCCATGATGACGCCTTACTGGCTGCAATCCGTAGCTTGGAACTCAATCCAGACGCATTTTCATCGCACCTTGCTGTTACATTCGCTCGAACCTGGAGCGGAGATCTCGCGGGTGCGCTCTCGGCTGCAGGGCCGGCGCTCCAGATGTCTGGGCGGCACCCGTGGGTCCTGGCAACGATGACGCAGATTTTTGTCGCGATGGGCGACCAAGCCAAGGCAGAAGCTATCCATAAGGAGCTACTGGCTCGAGCGGTCACTGGCTACGTCCAGTGCACCTGGCTCGCAATGTCAGCCCTGTCGCTAGGCAGAATCGATGAAGCAATGGATTTCGCCTTCCGATCGGTGACGGAATTCGACGCGTTCGGCCCATGGTTTCTCCGCTGGCCCAACATCGAAGCTTTTCACGCGCACCCTCGTTACCCCGAGCTGAGGAGCATCGCGGGTGTGTGAGGATGGAGGCGTCGTGCGACCTACGCACCAATGTCTTGCCAGCATGACGAGCGCTTCCACAATCGGGCAGCCGCCACGCGCCAATCGCGCGAGCGACGAGTTGTAGCTGAGGAGAACGTGACGCCGGCCGCTGGCACAACTCTGTTCCTCGCGGCAGGGTGCTGGAAATGATATACTCTGTCCGAGCCCGTCCTTACGCGCGCTCTGCTTCTCGATTCCACCAATGCGAATTTCATCTCCGAGCCTCTCAAGAGCGGCGGCTGTCGCCATCGCTTCACTGCTTCTCGCAACACCGTCGAGCGCCGTGGCGCAGAAACGCGGCGCGGATGCGCACATCGAGCACGCAGCCTCCTCCCTCTCTCCAGCGCGCGCGCCGGGCGCCGCCTCGTTCGACTCCGCACGCTTTGGCGGCCTCCACTGGCGCAGCATCGGCCCGTATCGCGGAGGTCGCGTTACTACGGTTGTTGGCGTCCCGACTCAGCCGCTCACGTATTACATGGGCGCAACGGGCGGCGGAATCTGGAAGACCGACGACGCCGGCATGTCGTGGCGCAATATCTCGGATGACAAGCTTCACACGGGATCCGTCGGCTCGCTCGCCGTCGCAGCGAACGATCCGAATGTGATCTACGCGGGAATGGGTGAGCGCGAACCACGCGGTCAGTCGTCGACGTGGGGCGATGGCATGTACAAGTCCACCGATGCAGGTAAGACCTGGACGTCGCTCGGTCTCGAGAAAACGATTTCGATCGCGCAGATCGCAATCGATCCGCGCAACTCAAACAACGTCATTGTCGCCGCCGAGGGGAGCCGCTGGACTCCAGGTCCGGATCGCGGGATCTACAGAACCACAGACGGCGGTGCGAGCTGGCAACTCGTGCTGCATCCGGGCGACGGTATCTCAGCGATCGACCTGAGCATGGATCCCTCCAACCCGCGCATTCTGTACGCAGCAATGTGGGACTTTCAGCGCCTTCCGTGGCAGATACGAAGCGGCGGCCCAGGCAGCGCGATCTACAAGAGCACGGACGAAGGCGCAACGTGGACTCGATTGGTCGGACACGGATTGCCAACTGGAATCGTCGGCCGAATCGGCGTTTCAGTATCCCCAGCGAATCCGAATCGCGTTTACGCAATCATCGAAGCCGAGGGGGACAAGGGCGGTCTGTATCGCTCCGACGATGCCGGGGCAACGTGGCACCATCTGTCCGCAGAGCGGTTGATCAGGTCGCGCGCGTGGTACTACACGCGGATCACCGCCGATCCGCAGGACGAGAACGTCGTGTACGTGATGAATGCGCCGATTGTAAAGTCAATCGATGGCGGAAAGACATTTCAAACACTGCGCGCGACGCACGGTGACAATCACGATCTGTGGATCAATCCGTTGAACCATGATGACATGATCAACGGGAACGATGGCGGCGCGTCAATCACCCTCGACGGGGGAGCGTCCTGGTCCACACAGGACAATCAGCCCACGGGTCAGATCTATCGTGTGAATACCGATTCACAGTATCCATACTGGGTGTACGGATCGCAACAGGACAATACATCGATCGCGATTGCAAGTGCGACTGGGAGCGGTGGCATCAGCACTTCCGACTGGTATGAGGTCGGCGGTTGCGAGAGTTCGCACATCGCATTCGATCCTGCCAACCCGCGCTATCTCTACGCGGGCTGTTATCAGGGCGCGATCAGTGAGTTCGATCGCGTAACGCGCGAGCAGCGAAGCATCATGGAGTATCCGGCGCTCAGCCTTTCGACTTCGCCGGAGACGCAGAAGTATCGCTTCAATTGGAGTGCACCAATCGTCACTTCCCCGCTGGATCGCAACGTGATTTATCACGGCGGAAGCCACCTGTTCAAATCAAGCGATCGCGGCCAGACATGGGCGGTCATCAGTCCGGATCTCACACGCAACGAAAAGGCGCACCAGGGCCCCGGCGGTGCACCAATCACCAACGAAGGCGCTGGCGGCGAAGTCTACAACACGATCTACTACATTGCGCCGTCACCACGCGACAGCGGCACCATCTGGGTCGGAACCGACGACGGTCTGGTACAACTGACAAGAGATGGCGGAGCAAACTGGACAAATGTTACACCAAAGGATTTGCGACCGGGCTTTGTGAATGCGATCGAAGTGTCTCCGTTCGACGCAGGTACGGCGTACATCACATACGACGGCTACAAGTGGAGTGACTGGTCGGCGCAGATATACAAGACCACCGACTACGGCCGTTCGTGGACCAAGCTTGTCAACGGCATTCGTGACGGCGACCAGGTTCGAGTCGTACGTGCTGATCCAGCGCGCAAGGGCTTGCTGTACGCCGGTACCGAGACTGGCGCCTACGTTTCGTTCAACGACGGTCAACGCTGGGAGAGCCTGCAAGCGAATCTCCCCGTGGTTCCCGTCACCGATCTGCAACTGCGTAATGGTGATCTCGTTGCGTCAACCGAGGGCCGTGCATTCTGGATCCTGGATGACATCACGCCTCTTGAACAGAACGCAGAATCCGTCGGTGCGAATGATTCCAGGTTGTTCAACCCGCGCCGGGCATACCTCACATCGTGGGGTTCGCCGCGTGGTGGTGGCGATGCTGGCGTCAATCCACCCAGTGGCGCGATCATCTACTATGACATCGGTGCCGGCACGGATTCAACGAAGGTGCAACTCACGATCCTCGACGCGTCACACGCCACCGTTCGCAAATTCTCGAGCAAGACGAAGCCTGCTGATAACATCGGGATGGTGCCGGGTACGCCAGGGATGCATCGCTTCGTTTGGGACCTTCGTGGTGCAGCACTCGATGCACCGAAAGGAATGAGCTTCTTCGGATCGACGGCTGGATCGCGAGTCATGCCGGGGCAGTACACCGTTCAACTCATGGTTAATGGCAAGATGTTCTCTGCACCACTGGAAGTGGCGCAGGATCCGCGTGTGCACATGACTGAGGCTCAGCTTGCGGAAGAAAATAGGATTATGCGTACGATAACCGAACGCTCCAACATGATCTTCCAGGACGCGAAGCGGCTGAACGACGTGCGCGATCAGGTGAAGACGATCGTTGCACACGCAACGGATCTTCCGGACAGCAGCGAAGTTGCAAGCAGTGGAAAGAAGCTGGAAGCGCACCTCGACTCATTGAGTGTGGACCTCGTGCAGCCGCAACATACGAATGGACAGGATATAATCGGGTTCCCGAACGGCATCGTCGACGACTGGCTCTATCTTGCCGGACAGATTGACGGTTCCTACATGCCAGTCACCAACGGAGCGAAGGAGCGCCTTGGCGATCTTGAGAAGCAATGGACGGGAACCCAGGCTCGTATCGATGACCTTCTTGGTGCTCAGGTAACGGCGTTCAATACGATGCTGAAAGGAAAGGCCGCGGTGATCGTCCCGCGACCGAAAACGACTTCAAATCCGTGAGGTGGTTCATGGTTAAGCCAAATTCCTTCGTGCGGCTGCGACTCGCCCCGATTACGATCGCCGCATTTGTAGCACTTGCACCGCTCGTCGCTCGCGCACAGCGCGCGACTCGCCCGCGAACCGCGCAGCCGCGTCAGGCTGAGGATCCGCGTTACTCGCAGACCGAGAAGCCGCCGCTTCACGCAACTCACTGGCTTGCAATTACCGGTAAGCCACTATCTGCAACTGCCGGCGCCCTGATATTTGCCGAAGGCGGCAACGCCGTAGACGCGGCGGCTGCAATGCTCGCGGCTGGTTGCACAATGTGGGACACGCTTTCGTGCGGCGGTGAGACACAGGCACTTATCTACAATCCGCACACTCACAAGGTAATCGGCATCGATGCACTCGGCGTTGCACCGACTGGCGCAACGGCGGAGTACTACCATTCTCGCGGGTATCGTTATCCGCCGGAATACGGCCCACTTGCGGCGGTTACACCGGGGACAGTCGGTGGATTGCTTACCATGCTTGCAGAATACGGAAGTCTGTCGCTCAAACAGGTGCTCGCCCCCGCAATCCAGATGGCAGACGGATACGCGATGGAAGCCCAGCTATCGAATACGATCGAAGCGTACAAGGACACTCTTTCACAGTGGAAGTATTCAAGGGCCGTCATGCTCACGCATCCCGGCACCGCGCATCCAGCGCCGGAACCCGGCGAGATTTTCGTGCAGAAAGACCTCGCAACGACGTGGCGCAAGCTGGTTGAAACGGAGCAGACTGCGCTGAAGCAAGGAAAGACGCGCAAGCAAGCGATCTACGCAGCATACGATCGCTTCTACAAGGGCGACATTGCTCGCGAAATCGTGCGTGGCATGCGTGAGGAAGGTGGATTGTTCACAATGGAGGATCTCGCCAACTGGAAGGTCCACATCGAAGAACCGCTTCACACGAATTACAAAGGTATAGAAGTGTACAAGTTGCCAATCTGGCAGCAGGGGCCGGCCATGCTTCAGGCGCTCAACATTCTGGAAAACACTGACGTCAAGAGCATGGGTTACAACTCGCCCAAGTACATCAACATGCTGTACCAGTCGATGAACATGGCGTTCGCCGATCGCGACTTCTACTACGGTGATCCGTACTTTCCGCCAGCCGAGCCGGTCAAGGGACTGATGTCCAAGGCGTATGCAAAGGCGCGCTTCGCCGAGATCGACTCCATGAGGAACGATCCGAACGTTAAGCCGGGCGATCCCTATCCGTTCCAGGGCGACACGAATCCATTCAGGAAACTTCTCGCCGAATGGAATCCCGCTGACTTCGCGCCGGCAAAGGCGCAGCCGCGCAGCGGGCAGCAGGACAAGGTGCCACCCAGGCAGGATACATCGTCCGTCGACTTCGCGCGGTCATCCGGCCGATCCGGCGCTGCGGAATTCTTCCCCGACAATGCAACACGCGCGGACTCTGCATTCGACAACGACTTCTATGCGGGGACTACATCAATTGAAGCGTCGGATGCAGAAGGATGGGTGGTGTCGGTTACGCCGAGTGGTGGATGGGTCCCGGCGGTGATCGCGGGGAACACCGGCATCGGGCTCAGCGAACGCGCCCAGAGCTTCGTCACGTACGCCAAGGACGGCCCGTTCAACGTCATTGAGCCGGGTAAACGGCCGCGTGTAACGCTGACACCAACGCTCGCTCTCAAGGACGGTTCGCCGTATCTCGCATTCGCGGTACAGGGCGGAGACTCACAGGATCAGAATCTCCTGCAATTCTTCCTGAACGTGGTTGAGTTTGGAATGACCGTACAGGAAGCAACCGAGGCCCCGAACTTCAACAGCTTCCAGATGCGCTCATCGTTCGGCGCCCACGAGCTGGAACCGGGAAAGATTCTGGTCGCCACCTCTCTGCCCGACTCGACGCGGAAGGCGCTTCAGGCGATGGGCTACACTCTCCAGTTCGCCGCACGAACGTCCGGTCCAATAAACGCGATCTTCTTCGACTCGGCCCACCACAGCATGTGGGGCGGCTCCAGCAATCATGGTGAGGACTACGGCATAGCCTGGTGAGGACCCCGGATTTTCAACAGTTCCGCCGCCTCGCGCGAAATGTATGGGACGCAATAAACCCGGATTGGCCGGGCCACCACGCACGCCCGCCCTCAAGGCTATCCGCGGTTAATCGTCCAAAGTTCCAGTGTCCATTCTGGACCACAACCCATGGAGAGGTTCGTAATGCAAATGCGCCCGCTGTTATTCAGCGCAGCAGTCTCACTTCTAGCAGTCGGGGCCGCTAGCGCGCAGCAGCCTCAACGGCCGGGCGGTCGCGGTGGTCGCGGAGCACAGCCCGACACAACACCCTCTGTACAACCCGGGGCACAACGCGGCGCCCGGCCCGGAATGCCTGGCGCAAGGCCCAATGCCGAAGATTCCGATACACTCGGAGTACCTGCAATCGAAAAGATCGTGGTCACGCACCACACCACGAGCATCAACGGAAAGTCCATCAGCTATACGGCCCACGCTGGCACCATGGTGTTGCGAGATGAAGACGGAAAGCCAAAAGCCTCCGTCTTTTTTATCGCGTATACCAAGGACCAGGAAGACCTCACAACGCGCCCTGTCACCTTCTTCTATAATGGTGGCCCCGGCTCAGCGTCCATCTGGCTGGACATGGGCATTATGAGTCCGATGCACCCGAACATGGGGCCGAATGGCTCCCAGCCAGCACCTCCGTACAACCTGGTCGAGAACCCCAACTCCCCGCTCGACGTAACCGATCTCGTCCAGATTGACGCGATGAACACCGGCTACTCGCGTCCAGCCAAGGGCGTCAAGGCAGCTGACTTCACCGGAACGCAGAACGATATCGCAATGTTCGGTGAGTTCATCCGTGACTATCTCGATAAGTACAATCGCTGGCAGTCGCCCAAGTATCTGTTCGGTGAGAGCTACGGAACGTTCCGTTCCGCCGGCCTGGCGGCGCACCTGCAGTCGGCTGAGGGCATCGAGCTGAACGGAATCATGCTTCTCGGAACTGTGCTTGATCTTCAGTACATCGCTCAGTCGCCAACGAACGATATCGCCTACTCGACGTTCCTCCCGACGTACACAGCGACGGCGTGGTACCACAAGAAGCTGCCTACGCAGCCGGCGGCGCTGGAGCCGTTTTTGAAAGAGGTTGAGGA
>PMEM01000057.1:50809-68306 GCA_003155795.1 Gemmatimonadota bacterium | reverse complement strand
ACATTATCATCCGCGCTCAACACTGCCCAGAATGGCGTTCGGCCAACGCTCTGGCAAACTGGAGAAACTCCGAAGAGCCTGCTTGCAGTCGGCAACCGTCGCTGTGCGCGTGCTACGACACCACCAGGCGTACCGCTCACAGGGGTGCGACAGAATAGCGAGGGACGCCGTTCGAGCACCGTCGTCGAGATATATAAGCGCTCTGCAAGTGCTACCCGGTGTGGTAGCCCACGCGCTGGGAAACTGAATACGCAACGATCTGGGCATTATCGTCACAATAGTTCTACGTGCTGGTTTCGTGCGCGGTGATATTCGAGCTGGATGTGGCGAATAGCTGCGATGACTGGGAGCCACGCACGGGCAAGACCTGGCCCGGGATTGTGACCCCGGATTGGCAGGTGATCTTATCTCTAATTTGTGTCGTAATTCAGTCCATTATCTGCATATTGCTGTAGATAGCTGGTGTAATTGCCGCCCTAGGCGCAGGATATCCCGGGATTCCGGTGGCGTGCCGCCGCCCGTGCGTGCCGTCATTACAAAGATTTTCTAGTATTATCCTGATTTCGTTGTAGATTATATGAAGTTATCGGCAATAAATCCCCCTCCGACCAGGATCGGCTCCCTTAAATGGAAAAGCGCCGCCAACAACAAAGCGCTACCTGGCCCGACGTATTCGTCAGCACCAGGGACACGTCGCGACGGGTCTCTGCCGCCGTAGCTGCTGGGCAGGTTCGAAAAATCGCACCGCGAGTCTATACGGGAAACATGACCGACGAGCCCGCCGCGATCATTCGGCGCAATCTTTGGCGCGTAGTGTCGTTGCTCGTTCCGGGGGCGGTGGTGTCCCATCGGACAGCCATTGAGATGCGGCCGGCGGAGGATGGATCGATCATACTCACGACTGGTTATGATCGTCGCGTCGAGCTACCCGGGCTTACGCTGCGGTTCGTCGCAGGACCGGGTCCCCTTGTGGGCGACACGCAACTCTGGGATCTGCACCTCGCGTCGCGCGCACGTGCACTTCTCGAATCACTCCAACCGACCCGTGCGCGTCGAGGCGTCGCACGAGGATTGCCGCGCGCGCGAGTCGAGGAGGAATTGGAGCGCGACCTCCTGGCGGGCGGCGAGGCAAAACTCAACCGGATCCGCGAAGAGGCTCGCGTTCTGGCTCCGCTCATGAACGCCGAAGAAGAGTTCGACACTCTCGATGGAATAATCGGTACTCTCCTCAACACTCGTCGAGTGCCGCTCGCATCTCCGGTCGCGATGGCGCGCGCTGCTGGAGAACCGTACGATCCGGCTCGGCTCGAGCGTTTTCAGGAGCTGTTCGCGGCGCTCCGGACTCGGCCCGTGGTACCTCGTCCCGACGTGCTTCCGTCCGATGTCGCGTTCGCGAATCTGAGCTTTTTCGACGCCTACTTCTCGAATTTCATCGAGGGAACAGAGTTCGAGCTTGACGAAGCGCGCGAGATCGTCTTCGAAGGCCATATTCCGGAATCACGCCCGCAGGATGCGCACGACGTGCTGGGCACCTTTCGGGTGGTCGGTGGTCGAGACTTCATGAGCCGCAGCGTGCGCGACTTCCCCGATTCGAACGCGTTCGAGGATGCGCTACGGAGCGCGCACGGGGAGATCCTCTCTTCGCGCGCTGACAAGCGTCCGGGAGAATTCAAGAAAGTCGCGAACGTGGCGGGTGACAGCAGGTTCGTAGAGCCGGAGCTCGTCAGCGGTACGCTGCGGCGGGGGTTCGAGATCTCGCGCAGTCTCGAGGAGCCCTTCCAGCGCGCGGCCGCGATGATGTTCATCATCAGCGAGGTGCATCCGTTCGACGATGGCAACGGCCGGCTCGCGCGCGCTTTCATGAATGCGGAGTTGGTCAGCGGCGGCCAGTGCCGCATCGTCATCCCGACGGTATTCCGTGAAGACTACCTCACGGGGTTGCGCGTCCTGACACGACAGGGGCACGCGGCCCCGTTCATCGAGGTGCTCGACTTCGCGCAGAAGTACACAGCAGCGATCGACTTCTCGGATTACGACAAAGCACTGACCACGTTGCGCGCGACGAATGCGATGGAAGCGCCTCGGCCGGATCTGAAGCTGCAGATGCCGTGATATCTCCTGGATGCTCGCGCCCGTGCGCCTCACGCGTAGTGTCAGTGCCTAAGCGAAAATGTAACCGGCTGCACCACTAACTGCGGAACGGCGCACCCACCCAATCGCGCGGGTGTGAACGTTGCAGCCTTGATCGACTTGAATACCGATTGTGCGAACTCGTTGTAGTCGGTGAGTAATGCGCCCGTAAGCCGTTCTTTAGATGCTGGCCAGACGTCCTTGATCGTTTCTGGTAGCGGGTGCCCTGCGGTATCGACTTCGAAGCTGGCGATAACATAGCCCGACACTCCCATTCTTCGCAAATCGTCCGGGTATTCCGGCTCTGAGTGAACATCGGGCCGCACTGGGGTCCTGGGAGGGAACATCACCGAGAAGACCGGAAATACGGCACGGATGTCATCTGGTAATGTGGTCGCGCTTGCCGGGATGAGTTCGAATCTGATACCGAATACCATGGTATCACTACGAGAAATTTGCGTCCAGAGCGGAGCTTCGCCGGAGTCTGATGCGATGTGCGCAGCGGTCAGCAACATTGCTGCCGCTACCGAGTCCACGTGCGGTGACGCCAATTCGTAAACTGGTTCGGAGTCGCGAACAATCCTCACAATGAGCCGGTTTTCGTCGGAAATATTGCGCCACGTAATTGTCGGCTCACCGGGTGGAATTGTGTCTCCGCGTCCGTGGAGCAGCTCTCGGAGCCGTTGCCCAACCGATTGTGCGAAGACGTCGGCAATCGGCCCAATCACCTGCGCGACGGAATCTGCAACGTCCGCGCGTACGTACACGACAACCGGCAAGGTGAGTGCGGCTGATGTCGTGTCCAGGCAAGCGGCCCTGATAGTTCGAGGCACCGCTTGGATAACCTGTGCGACAGCGGGGCGTGGAGCGACGATGTTAGTGGCGATCGCAATCGACACGAACAGGAAAACTCTTTTCATGAGTTCATGGTCATACGTGGAAAATTGCGCGAGGACGATCGGCTTTTCTGCCTGGATAAATGGATCCCCGCTTTCGCGGGGATGACAGGAAATGGCCTTCGAATCACGATAAGCTACTGGAAAAATGGCCGCCACATTCATAACCAGGGCCCGCCGATGATGAGCAAGGCTTGCGCCGACGCGGATGGGGCTGATTTTGTTCATTATCGCACCTCCGTCGGGGTCCCTGGCCCGGCAACGGGTCCCCGGATCGCCGTCAGCCAGGAGAGCCGCCGTGCGTACACTATCTAGCCGGTACCATCCCAGCTAGAATTTGACCATCCAAGCTGTTCCAGCACCACCATCAGAAGGTCTCCAAGCATGTCCATTTCCCGATCTCTTTCCGTAGCCGCGTGCGTGGCGTCGCTCACGGTTGCCGGCGCGTCGGCCACCGTCGCGAGCGCCCAGTCAACGGATCTCTACTCCGAAATGCACTGGCGCGACATTGGCCCGACGCGAGCCGGTCGAGCGCGCGCTCTGTCGGGCGTGCCGAGCCAGCCGAACGTGTTTTACGTCGGCTATGACAATGGCGGAGTATGGCGATCGACAGACTACGGTTCGAATTGGGTCCCGATATTCGACAATGAGCCGACGGGTTCGATCGGTGCGATCGGCGTTTCGCAGTCGGATCCGAACATCATATATGTAGGCAGCGGCGCAGGTATCATCAGACCAGACCTTTCGGTCGGTGATGGCGTGTACAAGTCAGTTGATGGCGGAAAGACGTGGACGCATCTCGGACTCCGCGACAGCCAGATGATTGCGAACATAGATGTCGATCCCACAAACCCGAATATCCTCTTCGTAGCTGCGCTCGGTCATCCGTACGGACCGAATGCGGAGCGTGGAATATTCCGCTCCACCGACGGCGGCAAGACGTTCGAGAAAGTTCTCTACAAGGATGACTACACCAGTGGCAATGATGTTCGCATCGATCCCAAAAATCCGAACATTGTTTACGCTGCACTCTGGCAGCAGCAGCAGAGCTACATCGAGGGCGGAGAGTTTGGCGCTGCAGGCGGCGGAATCTTCAAGTCCACCGATGGTGGCACAACATGGAAGCCGCTTACGAACGGACTGCCAGCTGGCGTGATAGAAGCCAACCTTGGAGTTTCGCCGAGCAACCCGAGCACGGTTTACGCTATGGTTGCGGGCGTAACTGGAGCGGCGAATCCAGGCGGTCGGCCGAACACAACCGGCACTGTAGAGTTTTACAAGTCGACAGACTCAGGAGAGCACTGGTACCTCGCCGCGCGCGATCCCAACACGCCAGGCGCATCTGCCAACGCGGTACTTGATCCTCGTCCATTAGTGCGCATCGGTGGCGGCGATCTTCCGACTATTGCAGTTGATGGAAAGAACCCGAACGTTGTGTACAGCGCGTCAACCGTGTTCTGGCGGACCGAAGATGGCGGTGTAACATGGAGTGCAGTTCGCGGTGCACCGGGCGGTGACGACTATCAGAAGATCTGGGTCAACCCCAACGATCCGAACATCCTGCTAGTGGTCGCAGATCAGGGCGCGATTGTATCAGGAAATCGCGGATTTTCGTGGAGCAACTGGTATAACCAGAACACGGCGGCGATGTATCACGTCTCGACAGACGACGCATTCCCGTATCGAGTATGTGGTGGCCAGCAGGATTCAGGTTCTGCATGCGTGGATAGCAGATCGGACGACGGCGAAATCACATTCCACGACTGGCATCCGGTGAACATCCAGGAGTATGGCGTCGCGGCGAGCGATCCAAAGGATCCGGATCTGGTTTTCGGTAGCGGGCGCACCAATGTGTCACTGTACAATCGGAGGACAGGTCAGACGACGAACGTGGGACCGGACCCAGTGGCTCGCGGAACGGAGTATGGTCGCAATGTTCGCACGATGCCGATCCTCTGGTCGCCGGTGAATCCAAAGGTGTTGTTCTATACGTCGAATGTGGTTTGGAAGTCAGCCGACAACGGACACAGCTGGGATCGCATCAGCCCTGATCTCGCACGCCAGAGCTGGGCGATTCCTGCGACTGTCGGCAAGTACTCGAGCGAAGTAAAGCCGGCGCCAACTGGCAGCATCACGGCGCTTTCAGCATCGCCGCGTGATATCAACGTGATCTGGGCCGGCACGGATGACGGCAACATCCAGGTAACGATGGATGGCGGCGCGAAGTGGAACAACGTTACGCCGTCGCAGATCAAGCCGTGGACGCGCATCTTCAACATAGACGCGGGTCACTTTGATACGAAGACTGCGTATGCGGCAGCGAACACGATGCGCATCGACGACATGAATCCGCATCTCTGGCGCACGCATGACGGTGGCAAGACGTGGACAGAGATCGATCACGGGATTGCGCCAGGGGTAGTGACGAACTCGATTCGTGAGGATCCGCGCAAGAAGGGTTTGCTGTACGCTTCAACCGAGACTCAGGTGTGGGTTTCGTTCGATGATGGTGACAACTGGCAGTCGTTGAGACTCGACATGCCTGCCGTGTCGGTTCGCGACATTCAGCTCAAGGATGACAGCATCTGCATGTGTTCCGACCTGATTGCCGGAACGCATGGTCGCGGCTTCTGGATTCTCGACGATGTAACGCCGCTGCGTCAGGCAGCTGAAGCTCGCGCGGCGGCGCCGGCGTATCTGTACAAGCCGGAAGCCGCGCTGCGCATTCGTCTCGCCACCAACGATCCGACGCCGTGGCCACCGGAAGTCCCCGCGGGAGAAAACCCACCGAACGGTGCGATCATCGACTACTATCTCGCGTCGGCTGTATCCGGTCCGGTGACGATCGACATCCTTGACGCAGGTGGCAAGCTGGTACGCACCTACACCAGTGATCTGAAGCGGGATCCGGATCCGGCAGTTGACGCTGCGGCCTACGACAAGGTGTGTCAGGCAGTGCCGAGTTCTGCCGATTGCGCGGTGCCGTTGTACTGGCCATCGCGCATCAAGTCTGTTCCGACGAGTGCTGGAATGCACCGGATAAGCTGGAACCTGCGGTATCAGCCGCTCGCTCAGGAGCGCGGTGAGGTGGATGCAACCGGCGCCGTGCCGCATCGCAGCTCGCCGCCGGCGAGTTCACCATGGGCACCGCCGGGCAACTACACAGTTCGTCTGACTGTTGCGGGAAAAAGTTATACGCAACCGCTCACGGTTCGGCTGGATCCCCGTGTACGTATCACGCCTGCGGCCCTGGCAGAAAACAGGAAGCTTTCAATGGAGATGTACGAGTTGGCGCGTACGACGAGAATGGCGTACGGGCAGGCGCGTGATCTCGAAGCTAAGCTCGAGTCTGTGAATAAGGAACAGCAGGTGAACATCGACCAGTTCAAGGCACAGATAGATTCTGTGGCGCCGAGCGAGGCTCGCGGCGGGCGTCGTGGATTCGGCGGCTTCGGTCGCGGTGGTGGCCGTCCGGCAATCACGCTGAATGGTGCGAGCACCTCGGCGCTTGCAGCGTCGCTCGCCATGCAATCGGCCGAAATGGCACCGACGGCGGCGCAGATCGCGGCGTGCGCACGTGCAAGAGAGCAGGCAAATGCTGCCCTGGCACGCTGGAATGTAATGAAGACCAACGGACTGTCGTCCTTCAACGCAACGCTTAAGACGAAAGGCCAGCCGGCATTGACGTTGCCGGCACTCAGAATGCCGCCAGCATTGCCGGCGGATGAGAACGGCAATGTGAATGAAAACGAGAACGACGGTTAGCTCATACTGTTTGCTTATGGAAATCAAATGAGATTCTCACGGCTCCTGTTGCCCGCCGCGTTCGCTCTTGCATCTGTTCTTGCGCCGCGAATAGCGGTGAGCCAGGGGTCGTATCTTTTTGTGTGGACGGGCGGCGCCGGACCTGGCGCGACCGATTTCATGGCGACGATCGACGCCAACCCGGCATCCAGCACTTACGGGCGTGTGCTGGCCAGTATTCCCACTGGCACGATTGGAATGCCGCATCACACAGAACATGAGATGCCGGTCGATGGACATCTACTTGCGAATGATTTCCCAGCCGGTCACACGTGGCTCTTTGATCTGAAGAATCCGCTGAAGCCGCGGATAATTACATCGTTTGGCGATGTCGCTGGCTACAGTCATCCGCACTCGTTCATTCGACTGGCGAATGGAAACCTGCTTGCGACGTTTCAGTATCGTACGGATGCGACCACAAGGCGTGAGATGCAAATGGGCGCCGCGGGAATGCATGGGATGAAGGATCCAGCGTTGCATCGCACCGGTGGTCTGGTAGAAATGGACGAGCGAGGCAAGCCGCTGCTATCCGCGAGCGCGGTTGATACGTCTATCAAGGATCGATTCCTGTATCCGTACAGTGTTCTGCCAATGCCGGGGATCGATCGCGCCGTGTCGACAACAAGCGACATGAATCTCGGTGACACGACTGCGACGTCGCAATGGATTCAGATCTGGCGACTGTCAGACCTCAAGCTGTTGCGCACGTTTGCTCTCCCAGCGGGGCCGAAAGGATCGCGCGGTTACGCCAACGAATTCACGGGTGAGCCACGCCTGCTGGCCGATGGCCACAGCGTTTACATCCACACGTTCAACTGCGGATTGTACTTGCTGCGGGATGTAAGTGGTGCAAAGCCAACGGCCAGTTTTGTGCATGCGTTCGATGGAGTGGACTGTGGCGTTCCGGTTGTCACCTCGCATTACTGGATTCAAACGGTGCCTGCGATGCACGGTCTGGTCGTCCTGGACGTGAGCGACCCGCAACATCCCCGCGAGGTTTCGCGCCTGAGTGTCGGTGCGGACGAAGCGCCGCACTGGATCGCGATAGATCCAACGGGTAAGCGCATCGTATTGAACTCCGCTGGCGCGGGGAACCGACTTTTCGTGATCAACTTTGATCCACACACCGGTCAGCTCGCGCTGGACGATCACTTTCGCGACCCAGGTAGCAAGAAGCCGGGGATCGCTTTGAGTGGCACAAACTGGCCGCGTGGTTTCACGGGCAATGTTGTTCCGCATGGTGCGGTGTTTTCGCGGTGAGCACAGCCAGCACAATCCCGACGAAGACCTCGGAATCCAACGCGGCGCGTACACGGGCTCGTGTGCTCATCGCGCTGCTCGCGGTGGGCATCCTCTACGGTGCCGGCCCGTACCTTCCCGGTCTGCTGGGCGCGGCCGTCCTCTACGTGGTCAGCGTTCCGGTGTATCGTCGGCTCACTCGACACATGCGCGACGCCTGGGCGGCACTGATCATCACACTGAGCGTCGCGGTTCTGATTGTCATCCCGGTGACCTGGATGGTAGCGATCGCCCTCGAGCAGGCACCGGATGCCTTATCCGCCCTCACGAACAGTGACGCGTTCGCGCATCTCTCAACGCTCCACATCGGACCGCTGGATGTTGGCGCACAGCTCTCGAAAATCAGCGAAGTGGGTGGTGCCTGGGCCTCGCGACAGGCTCTGGCTGTCGTCGGTAGTGTGACGAGAGCTATCCTGAATCTCCTGATCGCAACGGTCGGGCTCTACTACCTGCTTCAGGCAGCCGATTCGCTGTGGCAACGTGTGCGGCCGGTCATTCCGTTCTCAACTGACGGCGCTGAAGCACTCCGCGAACGCTTTGGTATGGTGACGCAGGCGACGTTGATCGGTATGGTCGCTACTGGAATTGCGCAGGGTGCCACAGTCGGTGTCGCATTCTGGCTGGTTGGGTTGTCGAACCCTGTGGTGTGGGGAACGGCTACCGCAGTCGCATCGATCTTCCCAATACTCGGCAGTGCACTCGTTTGGGGTCCCGGCGTCATTGTCCTGGTTGTCGGGCATCGTTATAGCGCGGCAATAATTCTCGGGCTTGTCGGCGGCATCATCGCGTCCAACATCGATAATGTCATACGCCCACTGGTGTACCGCAGAGTGTCCGGTGTGCATCCAATGGCGACACTGGTTGGTGCGTTCGCAGGCGTCGAGTTGATGGGGTTGGCCGGCTTGCTTCTCGGACCGCTCGCGATTTCATATCTCTTTGAATTGCTGGATCTTTACGACGCCGAGTACGGGAACTCTCCGCGATCCACCGGCTCAGCCGGCTGAAGCACCCGCAGTGTTTTCGGCCGGTCGCTTGCCACTGAAGAAGTTTTTGATGGCGCGCCAGATCGCACGGACGAGCAACATCGTGAGTGCGAGTAATACCAACGCAGCAACCAGTGCGATGATCGGATGGTGCCACATCGAGTACGTCATTGCGGCGACAATTCCGAGTTCAACGGAATTCACTATCCCGTTGCTCACTGGTTCAGGTGAAGAATCGACCGCAACGCGCAATCCAAGCTTCGCGAGATTAGTCGTCAGACCAAGTCCGCCGCCGAGTAATCCGGCGAGCACGATTATCGTCGGATCGGCGTGCCACGCCGTCGCGACTGCTAGCGCCGCCGCTGCGGGGGTTCGAATCATTGTGTGAGCCGCTTCCCACGTGGTAGCAACGCCGGGAATGAGCGTTGCGAGAAACTCCACGAGCGCCAGGACCGCGGCTATACCGATGATTATCGGGTTCGACAGCACGGCCAGTACGCCCGGCACAGGCCCGATCCAGCCATAGCGCTCGCCAATTCCCACAAGCGCTACGGTCGCGTACAAACTGATTCCGGATGCGTATGCAATGCCGAGCGACTCGGCGAGTGTGACGAGCGCGTTCAACGGTGCGTGGCGAGGGACGTCACGAGTACTTGGACCAAAGAAGCAGGACGCCGCACATTGCTCCCGGGAGTCGATTCTGGTATTGCACCGGGACATTTCCCGGTGTACGGTACTCGATCGTGGCCAGGTCTCTTACGCTCACCCAATCAATTCCGCCATCCGCGATATATACGCCGTCAACGAAGATCTGGAGAAAGCACGGCGCACCAGTCATGTCCATGTTAAGTCTGCTGGCAACGCGGTCTCCGCCGCTGCCATGGACTACGCGAATCCCGGGAAAGTGCGCGATCAGAACACTTCCGAGCGGAAAGTCCTGTTCGTTGGCGAGTTGGTCCTCCGTTACCATGTAACCGCCCCGTGCGCGGGGCGAGCGCGTCACCACGCTGGTGTCCGGTGTGGTATCGGCGATGAACGAAGCGAGCTCAGCGCGGTGCGCAGTGACTGAGGTGATGCCCGAGTAGGATCGGTGGCCTCTTGACGTCATCACGCTGGCACCGGACGCAGGAGTTGCGACCACGGCGAGTAGAATTGCCAAGGCGATGAGCGCCACCAATACGGCGCGCAGACCGAGAAGCCGACCATACGATTGCGAAAGCATCGTTCGGGCCCCCAATATGGCATTGGTGATACAGTAGTACTTTTCTGCAAACCGTCAGCCAGAATTGAAAACTAGCATAAATGATCATGGATCGGTCGCAATTTTATGACACCAATTGAACCTTACGGACGAAGATCGTTGATGTGATGGAGGCAGGAATTGGTGGCTGATATTGATGTCGCTGAACGTTACCGCGTACGGGTGGCCGGACTTCGTACGTTGCACGAAACAGCGGTGCGCGGCTGGCGACGGTTCGCCAACTTTCGCCTTCTTGCGTTCATCCTGCTCGGGGCTTCTGTGTGGTGGACGGCTACGTCCGGAAGCACCGACCGCTTTCTACCGGCCCTGGCGACGGCTGCGGCTCTTACTGGCTTCGCGATCCTCGTTTCCTTCAGTTCGCGCGCGCACGCCTCGGTAACTCGACTCGAACGCTTGATCAGTATTACGGAAGAAGGCGTCCATCGAGTTGAGCGCGACTGGTCTGCGCTTGAGCAGCGCCCGTGGGCTTCGGTTCCGTTGTCGCACCCATACGCAACAGACCTGGATGTTTTCGGCGACGCGTCTCTCGCGCAACTGTTTCCGCCGCTGAGCGTGGCACCGGGACGCACGACCCTGACGTCCTGGCTGCTCGGAGCAGCAGCACCAGCCGAATTGGTTCTGCGACAGCAGGCTATTGAGGAGCTGAAGAATCGGGTCGAGCTGCGCGACGAGTTGATCCTGCATACGGAACGCATCAACATAAGCGCGGCGCGGTTGGGCGCGTTTGAGAAATGGTCAGGCACGATTGTCGACGAGTTCGGAGGGGCGGGGGTCAGCGCTCTAACCGTCGTCATTCCATTGGCCACATTGCTTCTTGCTGTGGCGCAGGGGCTTGGCATACTCGGTCAGGCATACTGGCTGATACCGATTGCGATTGGCGGGCTCCTTACCTTGCGGTTCAGAAAGCGGCTCCGCACCGCGCTGTCGGAGGTACAGGGGCAGCGCAATGTACTGCGCGGATATGCGGACGTTGCGTCTCTGATGTCAGATGAAACACTTCACTCGATACTTCTTGTAATTCTTCGGGCTCAACTGGGTACCGGCGAGACAGGCGCCGAGCACAGGATGCGAACGCTCGAAAAACTGTCAGACAATACTGATGTGCGACTTTCACCGATGCTGCACTTCATAGTGCAGGCGCTCGGTCTGTGGGATTTTCATGTAGTGCGCATGTTGAACCACTGGAAGCGAGCCGGCGGCAACAATGTTGCTGATTGGATGAGTGCCATTGGTGTGTTCGAGAGTCTCTCCGCGCTTGCAACTCTCGCGTACGACAATCCGGAATGGGTATTCCCGACGATTGATGAAACGATCCCAATACAGGTCGATGCGCTGTCACTGGGTCATCCATTGCTCGGCGCGAAGAATCGCGTAGCCAACGATGTGACGGTTGGGCCGCCGGGAACGCTGGTCTTGATAACCGGATCGAACATGGCCGGGAAGAGTACGTTGCTTCGCGCCATCGGACTCAATGTGGTACTCGCGCAGTGCGGATCGGTAGTGTGTGCATCGCGTATGAGCCTTCCGCCGGTCGCGTTGTATACCAGCATGCGCGTACAGGATTCGCTCGAACGAGGCGTGTCGTATTTCATGGCCGAGCTGGAGCGATTGAAGCTAGTCGTGGATGCAGCGAGCGAAATACGCGTTGGTGGAAATACGACGCTGCTATTTCTCCTGGACGAAATTCTGCATGGGACCAATTCGGCTGAGCGTACCATTGCGGCCAGGCACGTACTGGCTCGATTGATAGAGTCTGGTGCGATAGGGGCGGTTACCACCCATGACCTCGCGTTGGCCGATACGCCGGAACTCGCGGGAATCGCGAAACATGTTCATTTTCAGGAGGAATTTTCGCGGGCTGCCGATGGTACGCCGACTATGCGGTTCGATTACCGGCTTCGGCCCGGGAAGGCGGAATCGAGTAACGCGCTGAAATTGCTGGAGCTCGTTGGCCTGAGCGTAGGACTTCCCCCTAGCGGTTATCGGGCATCTCCCGACTGATTTAGTCTCACGGCAGGGTAGATTCAATACAAGAGGCCAGGATCAGTCACTGGAGGAATTCATGTTACACGCAGACCCCCGTAAGTCTTCGCATAGCGAAACCGATTCTCCGCCTGCTATCCGCGAGCTGACTCGGTGGGAATGCGAGGAGGTTCTCACCCGGAACCACGTTGGCAGGATCGCATTCACCCTGCATGATCGCGTGGATATCGAGCCAATTCATTATGTGTTCGACGCCGGTTGGATATATGGGCGCACGAGCCAGGGGACCAAGCTTTCAACGATTGCGCACCACAGATGGGTTGCATTCGAAGTGGACGAAGTAAAGGAATTGTTTCAGTGGCGAAGCGTCGTGGTAAAGGGTGCGTTTTACATTATCGAGCCGCATACTGCCGAATATCAGGATCCGGCGTTCGTGCACGGAGTCAGCCTGCTTCGGTCTCTCATACCAGAGACTCTTACCGCGAGCGACCCAACGCCGTTTCGTACGTCTGTGTTTCGTATCCACCTGGATGAAGTGACCGGACGCGAGGCTGGTGATTGGTCGTGATGGTAACACTGCGGCTCAGCTGAAGCAACTGCGTCACACACCTCGGGCGAGTCTTACTGCGGCGATCACGATGATGATTCCGAGTACCGCGTTTGCGCGGGCCAGATGCGCGGCGTGACGACGTAGAGAGATGGCGCCAGGCGAGCCCGGTTTTTGTTGTCCTGCTGCTGGCCCAAGGATGAAATCGTGAATCGCGCTCACGACTATCATGGCAGTGACGGCGATGAGCTTGCACGCAAGCGAGTGTCCCACGCCGCTGTGCCAGAACGCCGACGAAGCCCAGACGTTATCCCACTGTAGCCAGCCGCGGTAGTACAGGTTTGCAATCCCGGTAAGTACGAGGATGGCTATGGCGATCCAGCCAGCCGAGCGAAACCGCAGTCCCATTTCACGAAATAGCCGCTGCCGTTGCTCCGGTGGTTCCACTGATCGTAATAGTGGAGCCCCTATTACGGCGAGGAAAAACATCCCGCCGAGCCAGAAGAGTGCCGCAAGGACGTGAATCGTGACGAATGTCAGGTACATGTACGGCGGGGCTCTTGGGTTACCGTTATTGTGGCGTGAAATGCTCCGTGCACGTATGATGGCTGCGGAACTGGTAACGAACTGTGACGGTTGTCACAACGCGATCTTAGGCCAGGGTTGTTCAGTTCTGCCCGCGCTTGCGCCACCAGCGCGCGATCCCGTCCACGCTCATGCGATAGTTGCCTGCTTCTTCATATCTCACAAGGAGTGAATCTTCACCAGCCGCGCTGGACAGCAGCACGTCCTCCATGTCGCGCAAGGCATTCGCTACCGCGAGCGGTTCCTCGCCAGTTGCAAGGCGGCCGCCTACCCAACCAGCCCAGAACCAGGTACGTGCAAGCAGTTCGTCGAGGTGCCAGGCAACGTCGTCGTAACCACCGAAGTGCGTGAGATACAATTTGCGCGGTGCAAGCGAGCGCAGAGTTGCGATACTCGACTGCCACTTTTCGGGAGAGAATTCCGGTGGTGGGGTCGGCGGGCGAACGTGACTGATTCCATCGAGTCTGACGCCGGCCACGTCGCCGGTGAATACGATTCCGGTCTCACGCTCATGCAATGCGAGGTGATGATTCGCGTGGCCCGGCGTGTCGTACGCGTGCAGCGTTCGTGAGCCCGTCGCAAGTGTATCCCTGTCACCGAGGATGTGAAGGCGTTCCTTCGGTACAGGGAGCATCTCTCCCCAGAGCGGGCCCATGAGCTCACCATAGATCCGTGTTGCGCTCGACATCAGTTTAGCGGGATCGATCAGATGTGGAGCGCCAACTGGATGCACGTGAAGGTGCGCACGCGGGAGCCGACGAAGTAGCGCACCAGCGCCGCCTGCATGATCCAGATGGATGTGCGTAACGATGATGTCACCGATCTGATCGGGATCGAAACCGGCCTGCCGTACGCCAGCCAGCAATGTCTCCATCGTGCTTGCCGGCCCGGTTTCGATGAGCGTCAGTGCGTCGCCATCGTTAACGAGATATGAGCCGATTACCCCTGGGGAGCCGCGGAAATGGTGGTCCAGCAGAAAGACACCGGGTTGGACTTCTTTGGCGAGATTCCGGGACTTTGGAGTGTGATCAATCGGAGTTGTCATGATATCGGATCAGAACCGCTCACCCTTTGCCTCGCGAGCCTGACTGCCCACTGGCCGGATTCGCGACCACATAGTGAAGAAGAATACGCCGATAGCGATGCCCTGCAGAAAACCAGCCGCAACTATTGCGACTCGTAGCCACAAGGCGGACATGTTCAGTCCAAAGAGACTTGATCGAAGTACCTCTCCGCCTACCCGGACAAATGTGCCCACCGTAATCAGCCAGTACGCGGTACTCGCAAGCCGCGGATCGTACCGCGGATCTGTCTTCTCGGGCCGTGGAAAGAGCCAGAGTGCGACTCCCATGATCATCATCATCACGAACCCGACAAACAGCGCATGCGTGTGCGCGCTCACGAGGTACGGATCTGGCGCTGCTCCGGCAAGCTCTCTGCGTGCGATCAACCATCCGCCGATGGCGAGCCCGATCGCCAGGAAGGCAACCGCTGTCTTGACGTAGCGACGCACGAGCGTGTACATGGTGAGGAACTATACAGCGCCGCGATGACAGCGCAAATTCTCGAACGGCCCGGGAGTCGTGACATCCGTCACACTCACAGATATCGTCGCGGGATAGGGTTACAAGGGGCGATCCAGCGGCCGCATGCCCGTCGGAGCCCCCAGCCTTCCTCTCCAACACCTACCCCAATGGCGATTGCAACTAATCTTGGCTTCCCGAGGATCGGCCAGGCGCGCGAGCTGAAGCGTGCCCTCGAGGATCACTGGGCCGGCCGCTCGACCCCGGCAGAATTGATGGAGGTCGCTCGATCTCTGCGCCTCACGCACTGGGAGTTACAGTCGCGACGCCGCATCGACCACGTTCCGTCCAACGACTTCTCACTGTATGATCACGTCCTTGATACCGCGGTGATGGTTGGAGCGATACCATCGCGCTTCGAGAAAATCAACGAACTCGACGACCTCTCGCGATACTTCGCAATGGCGCGCGGCCTGACCGGCCACGAATCGTCTGTTCCAGCGATGGAAATGACCAAGTGGTTCGATACCAACTACCACTACATCGTCCCGGAATTCGAGAAGGGCCAGGAGTTTCGGCTGAACTCGACGAAGCCGATTGATGAGTTCATCGAGGCGAAAGCAGCCGGGATCATCACTCGACCGGTGCTTCTCGGTCCGATCTCATTGCTTCTTCTGGGCAAGAGCCGCGATGAGGCAGTGCACCCCATGACGCTGTTGCCGGAAATAATTCCGGTATATGAACAGGTACTGCAGCGATTGAAGTCGGAGGGTGCGGATTGGGTTCAGATAGATGAACCGTGCCTGATCGGCGCGAGCAAAGCATCGATATTGGATGCCTATCGCGAAACCTACGAACGGCTCGGCGCAGCGGGGCCGAAGGTACTCATCGCCACGTACTTTGGTGACCTCGGAGAAAATCTTGCGCCCGCGCTTGAACTTCCGGTCGCCGCCTTGCACATCGATCTTGTCCGCGCGCCGTCGCAACTTGCGCGTGCACTTGAAGTGATCCCCCCGCGACTTGCTCTTTCACTCGGTGTCATTGACGGGCGCAACATATGGCGCGCAGATCTCGATACTGCATTCAGGCTCGTCGATCTGGCCGCGAGAAAGCTCGGGCCCGATCGTACACTGGTTGCACCATCGTGCTCACTGCTGCACGTGCCCATCGACCTGACCGCCGAGACGGACATGGACAGCGGCCTTCTTGAGTGGCTCGCGTTCGCGAAGCAGAAGCTACGTGAGATAGCGCTACTCGCCGAATCGGTAAATGGCTCAGAGGATCGTCCCTCCGTTTACAGGCAGGCGTTCATCGAAGCGCGTCACGCCATGAAACGTCGCCGCAATTCACCAAAAATTCACGACCCCAACGTGCGCCGCCGCGAGGGCAACGTAACGAAGGAAATGGAGCGGAGAATCAGTCCGTACGAGGAACGCCGCGAGATACAGGCAACTGCCCTCAACCTTCCGCTGCTGCCCACCACCACGATCGGATCATTCCCTCAAACCTCCGAGGTTCGACGTGCGCGCTCTGATCATCGTGCGGGACGGATGACCGATAGCCAATACGAGACATTCCTGCGTTCCAAGATCACGGAGGCGATTCGTTTTCAGGAAGAGGTCGGTCTCGATGTACTCGTCCATGGCGAGTTCGAACGCAATGACATGGTCGAATATTTTGCAACTCAGCTCAACGGTTTCGCATTCACCCGGAACGGGTGGGTGCAGAGCTACGGGTCGCGGTGTGTAAAGCCACCGATCATCTATGGTGATGTATCACGCCCCGAACCGATGACCGTCGCCTGGTCACAGTTCGCGCAATCACTCACCGAACGACCGGTGAAGGGGATGCTCACCGGTCCTGTAACCATGCTGCAGTGGTCATTCGTAAGAGATGACCAGCCGCGTGCACTTACGTGTCGTCAGCTCGCGCTCGCAATACGCGATGAGGTGGGGGACCTCGAAGAAGCGGGTATTCGCGTGATTCAGATTGACGAGCCGGCCATACGCGAAGGACTCCCGTTACGACGTGATGAGTGGGAGGAATATCTGCGCTGGGCTGTCAGCGCATTTCGCCTTGCGTCGAGCGGGGTTCGGAATGAGACACAGATCCACACTCACATGTGCTACTCGGAGTTCGATGACATAATCGATGCTGTCTCGGCTATGGATGCGGATGCTCTATCGATCGAAACATCGCGGTCCGACATGGAACTGCTGGACACATTCGGTCGCACTGGATATCCAAACAGTGTTGGCCCGGGTGTGTATGACGTGCATTCGCCGGCTATTCCATCGGTCGAGGACATCAAGGCGCTGTTGCGAAAGGCGCTGGCAGTCCTGGAGCCGCGACAGTTGTGGGTGAATCCGGACTGCGGATTGAAAACCAGACGTTGGCAGGAAGTGCGACCAGCCATTGATGCGATGGTGGTGGCTGCATCCGGGATACGGCATGAGCTTGCCGCGCAGTCGCCTGGCTACGGTGAT
>PMEM01000057.1:29028-50744 GCA_003155795.1 Gemmatimonadota bacterium | reverse complement strand
ATAAGCATCATCGCCTGACCACGTGGCTCCCAGTGAAGCCGTTCGCCACTAATAATGGCGTGTGGCGAGAGAATAGAGGCCGCTCACCGCCGAACGACTAACGTGTGGCCAGGTTGCTTCCTACATTTGGGAGTGCTGGCACATTCGGTGGAGAACGGGGCAGGTGTACGGAGCGCCGACCTCGATGAACGATCGCGTCGGTGGACTGCCACCAGCGACCCACGCTGGCTCTGGCCTGGCCTTGATGTCGGTCTGCTTTCTGCGGCCGCCTCGACGATCGAACGAAGCGTAACGCGGATCCTTGCCGGTAAGCCAGCGTCGATCGGCGCGGCGGATGGTTCTGATGCATATGCCGTCGGCATCGCGTCGCTTCTGTCAGGAACTGGTTCGCTTCTTGGCTATTGGATCGAGCAGGGTAAGCTGGATGTCGCCGCGCCACTAGCGCACACATTAGCGCGACATCTGGCCCACGGACGCGGTCGCATCGGACGGATCGGTCGTGAAGTTGCACCCGCACTTCAATGCCTGATCGAAGCTGGAGTGAATCCGGGCATTCTCAAGGGATTTCACACCGCGCATGTGTACTTCCCCGAACCCGGGGTGCGGCCGCTCGCTGATGTGGATGTATACGTCGAGCCTCGTCATGTCGTGCGCGCTGGACGGGCGCTCGCCAGTGCAGGCTTCGGTCCAGGATCGTGGAGCGCTGACTTCAAGACCAACTGGTATCCCGGTGGAAAGATCCCTCCGATCCGCTCACTCGAATACTGGCACGCACGCAGTCCGTGGCGGATCGATCTCCACAGCGCGCTCCAGTTCGGGACGCTGACGCGGCATGGAATTCATCTCGAACAGGTGATGCCGATTACGGACGCATGGGAATGGATGGGCATGCAGCTCCGTGTTGCCCCACAACCGCTTCGCTTTGTGGCGCTTGCCGCGCACCTGTCGTCCGAGCTCAATTCGTCACGGTTGATCAGGCTCGTTGAGCTGACTCTGCTCATTCGGCGTGACACTGCCTCTGGTGAACTGGACTGGGCCGCTGCAACGGATTTTCTCGAACGTACCGGTGCGACGCGGTATGCGTATCCTGCACTCACGCTTGTGGAACAACTCGCGCCGGGAACCGTGGACATGGCTCTACTCGCTAAAGCGTACAAGCGCGCCAGTCGCATCGCGCGCATCGTGGTGGGGGAGCTCACACCCGCGACACCAATCCTGCACGAGCACGTGTCCCTTGCGGAACGGCTGATGTGGGAACCAGGGATCCTGGGCGTGGCACGCCGCCTCCTGGAGATGCTCGTGCCGCCGCGTGGCGAATCGTTGAAGAATAATCTTCTGATCTATGGAAGCCGCTTCTGGCGGTTGTTCACCAAGCGTGTCTCATGGCGGATTCGCGGAGGCACTCGCAAGTCCGGCGAGGCGCAAGCGTGACAGGTGAACAGCGTAGCGATATTCAGCGTGGCGTGAAAATCGCTGGTTCATGAAGCTGGCTCTGTTCGTGCCGGGTGGTGTCGACCGCAGCGGCGTCGACCGTGTGGTTCCCGCGTTGCTCTGGCAGGTCGAGCGCCTGGCTCGGCGGCACACTGTACACATATTTGCGCTCCGTCAGGAGACCGATCCCGGCCACTGGAATCTCCTTGGCGCAAACGTACACAATATCGGTACCGGTAACGGGCGGCGACGGCGCCTTCTCTCATGGTTTAACGCAGAACACAAGCGCGAGCCATTCGATGTAATGCATGCCTTCTGGGCAGGCGCAGTGATGTACCCTGTAATCGCCACCGTGTGGCGCAGAGTGCCTTTCGTAGTACATCTTGCTGGCGGAGAGTTGGTCGCACTGCGCGACATAGGCTACGGTGGAAGCTGTAGCTGGAAGGGACGAACGTTATTGCGCGCGACACTCGACGCTGCCGATCGCGTGAGTGTTGCGAGTGGCTACATGCAGCAACTCGCGCACGTGCGCGGCTGCGAAGCCGACCACATCCCGCTCGGTGTTGCGTTGGATCAGTGGCCCGTGCTGGCTCCGCGGGAGCGCGACATGTCCAGCCCTGCTCGATTGCTGCATATTGCCGATCTTCGCCCGGTGAAGGACCAGGCATTGCTGCTTCACGCCGCCGCTCAGCTTCGTCGCGATGGCATACCATTCCATCTGGATATCGCTGGATATGATACGATGAACGGTGAGATGCAGGCACTCGCCGCACGCCTCGGATTGGAGACGTACATCCGGTGGCATGGGCTTCTCCGGCGTGACGCGTTGCGCACACTGGTTGAATCAGCGGACGTTCTCCTCGTGACGTCGCGTCATGACGCAGGCCCGCTCGTCGTTCTCGAGGCGGCGATTGCCGGCGTCCCGACTGTCGGGACAGCTATCGGACACATTGCCGACTGGTCGCCCGGTGCGGCCGTGAGTGTTCCAGGAAACAGCGATACCGCGTTTGCGTCAGCGGTCACGCAACTGCTCTCTGATGAAACTCGCCGACTCGCTCTGGCACGGGAAGCGCAGCGTCGCGCCGTGGAGATCGACGCCGACTTTACGGCTGCGCGATTTGAACGCGTCTATCGCGATGTCACGTCCTCTCGGGAAGTACATGCCACAACTGCCCTGCAGAGTCAATGAAACAATCCGAACGCCAGCCGGCCGCACCCCACGCGGCATCAGCCTCAACGGCGAAATCGCGGGATCTCGAGGATTATGCCGTCCCACGCGACCCGCTATTCCGCGATCCGGTGTTGCCGCACGCCGTCCAGGTGAGTGTCCTGGGTATTCGCGTCCGTTTGCGGACTAATGACCGCCGGGTGCTCGGGATGTTTCAGGCCGCATTTGGTACCGGAATATATGTAGATGCGGTTAGCGACGATGCGGGACACGTATTGGAGCGGAGGCGCAGTGACGACGCACTGCAATTGAACGTACAGGTGGTGGTGTACGACGGCGCGACCCATGATTCGGGCCTCGAAGCGTCATATCACATCTGCCCGGATCCGGTTCGCGTTCTCATTCACGGAAACGGCGGGATGGCGATTTCCGATCCGTTGCGGCGTGAGGCCCTCATTTATGCGACCGATGGGTTGGTTCGTAATGAGACTCACTTTCGCAATAATTTCCTTGAAGCCGCGACGCTCGCGCTCGTCACGCACTTTGATCGTCAGCCGATTCACGCGGCGGCCATAATGCACGATGGGCGGGTGTTGCTTCTGATCGGGCCGAGCGGTGCGGGCAAGAGCACGCTCTCGTACATCGCTCGTGCTGCGGGCCTTGGTGTATTAAGTGAAGACATCGCGTGGATGCAACTCACTCCCAAGCCCGTGATCTGGGGGCGACCGCAGGCGATCCATCTGCTTCCAGGTTCTGAAAATCACTTCCCAGAGTTGCGGCCCAAACCTGCATCGCGACGACCAAACGGCAAACAGAAAATCACGGTTGACATCGAGCAACTCGGAAGCGCAGGGCAGAGTGTTGCGAATGAAGTCGTGGCGTGCCTGTTACAGCCCGGTCGAGGGGACGCACGGGTGGCGCGCGTGGAGCGGGATGAACTGTACGTTGCGTTGACGCGTGATGCGGCAGCTGGTTTCGATCGCTATCCCGAGCGTCGTGCCGAGTGTGCGCACGTACTCGCAGCACGTGGTGGCTGGAGCCTTACTCTGTCAAATAATCCGCGAGACGCGCTGCCACTGTTGAAAGAGCTCCTGACAGTCGCCACCTGAGAGTTCAGCATTGCGGGGCCAGATAACGTCGCAGCCCCAACTGTCGTGTGGCCTGGCCCATTACACTACGCCACGTGTGCGGCGACGTGGGGGCGATGTGAATCGCGCGTAAAAGTGCCCGATATGCGGCCGTACGGCGACCTTCACGATAATGGATGCCGGCCATGCTCACCCATTGCGCTGCGCGTTGCCGTGCGCAGAGCGTGCGGAGCCGTCTTGTCGGAGCGTTGGTCCACGCTCTGCCGAACATTACTTCGTTCTCTTGCAAATGGGTTAGAACGGGCAACCCGCTACTCGTACGAGTGCCGTGTTCGCGCGCCATTACGAGATCGTCCGTGATGCCGAGTGCCTGGCTGCGAACGGCAAGGCGAAGCATCAAGTCGTAATCCGATCGGACGTGCAGCATTTGATCGAAACCGCCGACTTCATCGAAGAGGGAGCGACGCATCAGCAGGGTTGGAGGCGCTGGCGCCACCGCAAACATGATGAGATGTTCGACGATCCAACCTGACACCGGGCGGGGAAGCGCAGGTGTACGACCAGGGACGGTGAGGCGAGATTGATCAATGTGGTGGTAGCCGGTGTAGCTCCATCGGCACTCTGGATGCTTGTCGAGCTCGCCCAACTGTACGGCGAGCTTCTCAGGGACCCACAGATCGTCCGAATCCAGCAGCGCAATCCACGTACCTTTCATCGCGCGAATTCCGGCGGTGCGCATCGCCGTCATCGAACCGACGTGCTCCATGAAAAGCGGGCGTATGCGTGTATCCCGTGCTGCCAACTGCTGCAGGTAGATGTGTGTACCATCGGTCGATCCATCATCGGCGATGATCAGTTCCCACTCCGTGAACGTTTGGGCACGGACGGAGTCGATGGTCTCACGAAGCAAATGCAGGCGATTGTAAGTCGCAACAATGATCGAGACGACTGGGGTATCCACTCGCGGTCCTTCAGTCGCGCGATCGACAACCTGTGCGTTTGCCATGTTTGAGATGCTGGGCAGTTGCTTGAACTCAGGCTAACAGGGACATCCAACGTGCAACACCACCCATCTCACTGACAGTTCCCGTGCACTCCCACTTGCCAAGCGCATCAATCAGAGTCGGATCGAGCACACGCAGATGCCCATTGGCGACGACAAGTGCCACGTCCACTGGTAAGGCGTCCAAAACCGGCTTCCGGAAGATCACAAAATCGGCACGAGTATCATCGGCGAGCGATGGCGCGTCGATGCCAAACCTGCGTGCCGCAATGGGGCCAACCGAGTCCATCAGCCGCTCGTCCGAAAGCAGTCCGAGCTCTCGTGCAGCACGGATCTCATCGAGCAGTGTGCCGGCCCCGCTCAATAGAGAGTCGCTGCCGAGCATCACGTCGATGCCAGGCGCCAGCAATGCTGCCGGAGTTGTTCGTCCCAGCATAAACGCATTCGATGTAGGGCACCAGATCACACCGGCGCCAGCGGACCGTAACACGCTGACGCCAGCTGCGTCTGCACCGACCACGTGTACCGCCAACAAGTTGCGATTGACCAGCTGGCGCCGATCCAACGCTCTGACTTCGTCCGCCGACGAATCGTCGGTGCCTTCAGCCAGGTGTATCATAAACGGTGCGTTGCTATCGATAGATGTGTCGGCATTGCCGACCGATCTCAGCGTGTGCGCGTTTCTGACTCGGAGAACTCGTATCGGGAAATGATCTTCGAACTGAGGCTCCCACGGATCGTGATGCACGACGGTGGTCACTCCAGAGCGGAGATTCTTCTCTGCTCCGTAGCGCAGAGCGTCGCTGCGCGACTTCGCGCGCCCGCATGCGATCGCATCCGCACAGCGTACATGAATGTCGTCACCCCACTCGTACGCATTTCTGTATGGTGGAAACCCCAGCCGCCCGTAATGATTGCGGTGCAGGTGATCGTGGGAGTTGATCAACCCCGGATGCAGCTCGCCGTCCCTCACGCGAAGCACGACATCGAAGTGCCCGAGCGGAGAAACGATCCGCCCATCCTCGACACCGAGTGCGGTATTGGCGGCTTCGACGAGCAGCCTCATCTTACGTACGCCTGGTGAACGCGATGCCCAGGACCATCGGCAGGCCTACCTGCGTCTCGTATGCACCACCCCGGCCTGCACGCTCATAGAATTCACGAACTGCTGGACCAACTGCGCGGTCATCGTGCTTGATTGTATCGAGGCCGGCGACATCCGCAGCGCGCTCGTGCTCGATTAATGCATGCACATAGTGCGCTATTTCATACACGGAGCCATCGCTGGCGCGAAAGGTCCGGCGATGGCCCGCAGCCGCAGCCGCCGGATGAAAATCCGTCACAACCACGCTCCCGCCAACTCTGCAAACGCGTGCCAGTTCACGGTATGCGGCAGCGAGATCCGGGATGTGCCCCAACGCAAGACGGCACCAGACCACGTCAAACCTGTCGGGAGCGAACGGAAGCGCCCGGACATCCGCTACGGCGTAGTGCTCAGTGCGATGCGTCACCGGCAGCATTTCTGGTGTCAGGTCGATTCCGACTGCAACACGGGCGTCCGCGGTGCGAAGTCTGCGACCGGTTCCGCAGCCGGCATCGAGCAAACGCGCTCCGACTACGGGGACAGCGAACGACTCGACCGTCTGCTCCTCCAGCGCTGTCACCACTGTCTCGGCAGAATACGTTGGCGCCCAAAGACGGTAGCCGTCGCGCGGCGAGAGGGTGGTCAATTCCGGGTCGCCGTGCCCGGCGGACGAAGGTGCCCGTATGCCTGCCTGTCATCTGGCGTGCGTCGTGCCCAGCGCCGTACAGCGCGCAGCGCGTACGGATCGGCAAACGCACCGCTGTCCCAACGGCGGCGCGCCAAAGCGCGCCCGAGCGCCTTGCCCCATCCACGCGTCTGGTGATCGTGTACTGATGGGAATCTGCTCTTGAGGACCAGCTCGAAATCTTCGACACGAGATTTGAGCCGCCGATCGAGCCACGGTACCAACGGATCTTCGTGCGTCATCCACGCGAGCCATTCCGGCTGAACCCATTCTTCAAGCGATGTCGGAGTGCCAAGCAATGCGTCAACGTCACCGTAGGTTCCGCGTCGCTGTGGCGTTGGCGTGTAGAAATAACTGATGAGCTCCATCTGTGGATTGACATCCTTGAGCTTGCGCACGAATGCGAGCGTGTTCTCGATCTCCTCTTCGGGGTTATCCGGATCGCCAAACACGAACGAAAATTCGGGAATGATACCGTGATCTCGCGCTCGCGCCGCGACTTCCACGATCTGGGCGGTGGTCGTTTTCTTGTTCATCTTCTTCAAGACGGCGTCAGAGCCGGATTCGGCGCCACAGAACACCATCGTGAGCCCCGCACGCCGCAGTAGTTGCCACGTGTCGAGCGAAAATCGCGAGAGTGCATCGACGCGTGCTTCACACCACCAGCGGATTCCGAGCGGTGCGATGCGTTCCGCCAGCTCGCGCGCGTGATCCTCGCCCACAAAGAAATTGTTATCGTAGAAGTGCACGGAATCCATCCCGTGCGTGCGCACGAGATATGTAAGATGTTCCGCCGTGCGTGCGGGGCTCTGCTGCCGTTCGCGACTTCCAAATACGGAGATCACGCCGCAAAACTTGCATCCGTACGGACAGCCGATCGACGCCTGATACACCCCGGAGCGAGCGCCGAGGTATGTAGGATGCAGATACTCTGCGACGTCGATTTTATGGTATGGTGGAGGGGGGAGTTCATCCGGCCCGCGCCAGTGTCGTTCGGGCCCAATCCAGTTCGTCCCATCCGGCTTGCGAAATGCGAGCCCGTCAACTTCAGTCGGGTCTCGCCGTCCATCCAACACGTCCAGCAGTTCCCCGAACGTTGCCTCACCCTGTCCCTTCACGACCCAGTCCACATAATTGGCATTGAGCACGGACGTCGGATACAGGCTCGGGAAGTTGCCTCCCCAGACGATAGGTACATCGGGATGACGGGCCTTGACTGCGGCAGCGATCGGCACCGCGCTGACGAGTTGCGGCCCTGGCATCACGGTAAATGCGACAGCGCGGACTGGATCAGGGCCGCCTCGTTGCGTATTGATGCAACTGCTTACTGCCTCCAGCACGTTCACGTCGGGCCGGTTGCCGTCGATTATGCACCATGTGATGGTATCCGGCAGCGCAGCGCCGATTGCCATGAGTGACAACGGGAATCGGCGATTTTTTGGCCGAGTTGCGCGCGGATTGACGAAGATGATCATGGTACCAGGCACTCCCAGAGATCGAATCGTGACGGCTGCCTGCGCCCATGCAGTCGTGCAACCATTGGGCGCGCTTCATACCAGACAGGATATCTGACACGATGGCGGCGCCATACCAGGTCGATCCCCGGTACGGCTGCAAGTCGCGCAGCGGTGAGGAATTCAACGAATGGTGGCGCCATGAGTGTCTGTGCTCGTTCGCCATAGCGCGATGCGGCGTTGCGCCTCTTCTCTGCAACCATCGCTGCGCCATCGGCTTCATCCGCATAAAACGGTGAGTCGAGGATCACAAGCTGACCACCGGGTCGTACCACGCGGGCGGCTTCGAGCACCGCCGCGCCCAGGTCCAATGCGTAGTGGATCGAGGCGTTGAAAATCGCGACATCGAATTGACGCGGTGCCAGCGGCAACACATCGAATGACGCGACGACTCGCGCAAACATGCTGCGATTGTCTTTGAGATAGTGTGCTGCGGCGCCAAGGCCGTCGACGCAATCATCGCGAACGTCGAGCGCCAGCGCTGTATGCCCAGCGAGCGCGGCTCGACGGCACAGCCAGCCGCACCCTGCCCCGAGATCGAGAATCGATAGTAACTTGTCGCGTGACGCAGTAGCTGGCCGAAATACCTCTCTAACGAGGGCGTCGTAGCTGCGCGCCCGTACGCTCCACTGGCGCGCAAGCGGCCCTGATGTGAGATACGGCAGCACATCGAGTTCCGCCGCCTCGTATGCGCGCCCTTCCCACGCACGCTGCGCCGCGTATGCGGTCCGAAATTGCCTGGCCGCGAGCGCAGTCTCTTGTCCGATCCTCGAGTCCGAAACGGCCCCGGTCATGCACCGTCCGGCGGTACCGCGGTACGCTCATACTGGTACAGCACGTGATCACCAAGTGGTGCGAGCCAACCACTCACCCTCCGATCGATCGCTTCAAGCACACTGAGCAGGCGTGGATGCCGTGATATCCACGGTTCCGCGGCACTTGGTGGAACGAATATGCCGATGCCACGACGACGGACCTGGCGAAACCACGGCTGCATCGCGAGTTTGATTTCACGCGGTCGATGATATTGCACCGGGAAGATGCGGCCGTTCAGGTGTGCTACTACCGGATGTGTGGAGAAGCGGCGGAATGCTGAGCGTGGGCGCAACCGCGCGAGTTCGACGACGACCTCGCCCGGGGAGCACGTGCCGAACACCACCAGAACCAGCGTACCGCCTGGTCGGACGAGTCGCGCAAGACCGCGCGCGACCGCGGGCACGTCGCTCACGCAATTCAGCGCAGCAAAATTCGAGAAGGCACCATCAAATGCCTGCTGGCCGATCTCCGACTCGTCGATTGCAAAGGTCTCGAGCGTCTCCGCTGCCGCTACACGAGCGCTTGAGCCATGGTGCGCACGAAGTTTGTGTGCTGAGATCTGAACCATGCGTGGCGAAGCATCGGTGAGGAGCACTCGACAGCCGCGCTCGGCGAGCCACAGGGCATCCTCGCCCGTGCCGCCGCCGATTTCCAGTATTCTGCTCGTCGCCGGAAACACCTCGCCAAGCACATGTCGCACCGCTCGGCGTTGCGCACTTACGCTGAGCCACTCTCCGAAGCGATGATCGAAGTCGGTGGCTACTGTATCAAAGGCGAAAGCCGCCGGCCGTAATACGTCACTTTCCACTGTCAGGCGCCTGGTGTGACCAGTGGCTGCGGTGAACGATGTCTCGCTTGATTGTGAGATAGCTTATCCCACTCCGCATCCATCGCTAGTGCAGCTTTTGGCGTCCGAGTTCGGCTCTGGGCGTGCAGTGCATCGCGTAACTCGCGATAGAATGCTGTGGTATAGGTGCTCTGGAACAACATTGCGAGTTCGCCAGTATGTTCCCAGTTGTGTTGCGCGCCGAGACTGCTGCGAACAGAATCATAGAATTTTGTACCCGGCAGCGGATACGACACCGATACACCAATGTCATCGGGTTGCTCATCCCGGATCAGATCGCGCGTCATCCCGACGTCTTCCCACGTTTCTGATGGATATCCGAGCTGGATGAACCAGCACGCGCGAATGCCATGCAACTTCAACGCGCGCGTTGCACTTCGGACCTCGTCCACCGTGGTACCCTTGTCCATTGCATTCAGAATGCGTTGTGATCCCGATTCAACGCCCATCCATACCTCCTCAGCGCCTGCAGCGGCGAGCGCGCGCACGACGACCGGGGTCATGAGGTTCGCGCGCGACTGCATCATGAATGGGATTCGCGCATGGCGGATTCGAACTTCGCGCATAAAATCGAGGATCCATCCAGCAGTCAGCCCGAATATGTCATCTGCAAACCAGACATGGTCGGGGTTGACGGTATCCTTGAGAAGACGAAGCTCCTCAGCAACTGCCGCGGGCGATCGCTGCCCGTAGCGTCGCCCAAAGATCGGTTTCGCGCACCAGTTGCAGCCGTACGGACACCCGCGCGACGTTACGACGTTCCATGAAAACTGGTCATGCGCCTCGCGCCACGCACTCTCGTACGCAGTAACATCCAGCAGATCCCACGCCGGGAGAGGTAGTTCATCAAGGTCACGGATGCTGGGACGGCGCCGCGTGCGTTTGAGATCGCATGGCCCGTCGGCGAGCACGAGCCCGGGAATGTCACTGAGTAGACTGGTCGGATCTTGTGTCCACGCTTCAGCCAGCGCCAGAAACGTCTGCTCCGGTTCGCCTGCGATGACCGCATCGGCGCCGGCAGCAAGGTACATCTCAGGATGATCTGACGCATCCGAGCCGTTCACGACCACTCGGCAGTTACGCTCCGCAGCGGCTGTTACCATCGCGAGTGTCGCTTCCCGGGCGCGGATGGTACACATCTTGGTGAGGAAGTTGAAATTGTCCTCGAGGATGCCGACGATGGTCGGCCGGGTCTCGTTCAGGGTCGCGACGAATTCGCTCACACTTTCGGCAAACGTCGCGTCGAAGAAGGCGATGTCGTAGCCGTTTTTCCGGACCAGCGCCGCAGCGAGCAACGTCGCGAGCGGCGGGTACGGTCTCATACGCTCGAGCTGCTTCGGATCGTTGCGGAGGTAATAGGAATGTGCGACAAGAATCATGATGCCCGAGCAGGCTCCGTGTTAGGCGGAACGGCGCCCATGTACACCTTGGTCGCCAACGACGAAACGTCGAGCCCGGTCACTACCCGGTCAATAATCCATGCGGCGAGATGCCGTCCGGGCACGGTGAAGGGAGCCGAAGCGCAGGGAATCGCCTGACTATGGCCGAGCAGTCGCCTGGCTACGGTGATTCAGCTGGCGAGGAAGCGTCTTCACACATGCTGGCGACCGAACGCCAGGGTGCACGGACTTAACTGTACGGCAGATGTTCCAACGATGCCTTCCGGCCGCCCGTTTGATGAGGGCGGCCGGGAAGGCTACATCAGTAATGGAATACTGATTACTTGCGGCTTATGCGGACACGCCAGACTGCTGGTCCCTCTTCCTCATAGACCCAGTCGAAAGTATTCGGTCGCTCCGCAAGAAGCTGATACCGAAGAGGGCGTGGATCATGATCATTGATAAGCATCATCGCCTGACCACTCTTGAGCCCATCAAAAGTACGGAATATCGTGGGATGCTTCTCACGTGGTGGGATTATCCGTGCATCAAGTTCAATCGGGAGATTAGTTGACTCGGGTGTTGCTGACTGCGGCATTGTCGACTCCATGTAGTTGAATTCAGCTTCTGTTAATCGTTGCGCCAGATTCTTACCTGCACTTCGTTCTCGTGCGATTCATCTATCGTAAAGTGAAACCCTCGCTCTCTCAGGATGGGTAGGAGGAACTGCGGAACACGCATATTGATCTGGAGGAGTACACTGTCGTTCGGCAGCCCTTCCAGAGCCTCGAGTGTGCACACAAGCGGCTCGGGCGGCTCCAGGTTGCGGACATCGAGCCGGACTTCGGTACGCGCTGCTACTTCATCGGGGATCCCAGCATCACCCGACGCAATCGGAGTAGATGTACTTCGCGCTTCCGGTACCAGCGGAGCTTTCTGGGCGCCAATGTCACGCTTCGTCTGCCGGAAAAACCACACAGACCAGTCATCGTCTGCATGTTTTTCAACCTTGTGACCAAAACCTCGCTTTTCCATGACGCCGAATAGCGGAACCGGCTCGAATGGCGCACGGAGGTGAAGCACGCTGTCGCTTCCAAGGGTGGCCACTGCAGCCATGATCCTGGAGAATGGCTCCCCGCCTTTGGATAGCTCGTCACGTACGTCCAGTTCAACTGCGGACTCGAAGGATGGCATATACGATAGCTCGTCCACGTCAGCCACTGTACTTTCCGGCTCGACATCGAGGTCCGCGGTCGTCTTGATGCCCAGAACTTCGTTCAGGTCGCGCACAAGCGTATCAGTCGGGATCTTGCACAACCGTGCCGCCTGCGAGACAGTTGTTACGCGAGCCATGACGCGCCGCATTGGTGAATTCCGAAGTTTCGCGAGCTGAGGCGAATGACTTGCGATTACATCTATCAATCGCTCATCCCGCTCGAACAGGCTCTGCAGTTTATCCGAAGCCTTGATTGGGGCAACGCTGCTAATCATCCAAGTGCCCTCGCTGGAGGTGTCGAAGGCGCCGGTGTGGCGACTCCAAATGAAGTACCGAATGCAACGCGGATTACCTGACTCGCAAATAGCACGACTCCGCCGGCAAACAAACAGGCTGCGCCGCGCACTACGCTGGGCATCGCGGTAAGCACTCCTGCGAACATGCCGACGATGCCGAGTACGAACAGCAGTAGATCGATGTGCGCAATGCGTGCCGAATAAAGTTGTGCAACTGTCGGCACACGCTTTTTGCCCATGTCATCGTGAAAGCGCGCCATCCATGCCAGGAATGGGACAACCTTGTAGAACTGTCCTACCACGTAGAGTGACAGACCGCCGAGCAAACCGAGCAGCACATAACTCGTGTCAAGGCGCCTGGCGCCCATGCCGTTCAGCATCACGATCGGCGCTAGCGTTGCCGCGCAACCGAGGAAAATCAGCGCTGTCGCAGCGTGGCGAAGACCAGCATCCAGCCGCGGACGCTTACGCGCCTTGAAGAACAACCACGCTTGTCTGAGGAAGCACACAATCCCTGCTTCCACCAGAATGAGACCAACCCACGAAATCGAAACACCAGCAATATGGTGATTGGTCGCAAGTCCGCAGCCAAGTACAACCACGCCAGGCGCTATGAACGCCAGTGCACGCTTTGTCCATTGTGTGCCGGCTGTGTGCGCCAATAGGAACATCGGGAGCAGTCGGTGTGATATCCCCATGATCATTACCAGCACCCATCCGAGCATGGCGACATGCAGGTGCGTAGTGAGAACGCGGATCCGTGCGTCGCCGAGGAAGCCGACCTGCATGTTTTGCGCGAGCAGCGCGCCGAGCAGTAGTGTCACTGTGAGAAACGAGATGCCTGTCATAACGGCCGCCCAGATTACATCTCGCTTGACCACGCGTCGTAGCGAAAGCCCAACATTGATCAGCAAGCAGATAATCGCGATGGTGATCAATCCGATCCCGACATAGCGCAGGTCAGCAGAACTGAATGCGACACCAGACGCGAACAGCGCCACGCCCGGAGCGAATGTCCAGAAACTAAAGTGTCCTGCGCGCTCGGAGCTGATCGACACTCCGAGTGCGACAGGCAACAATTGATATACCGCCCCGAATATTGTCATGCTCAACCAGCCGAGCGTGAAGCAATGCGTGACCCCAGCTACGTGAGGCGATAGATAGAGACCAGCGGCGAGATCGGGTGCGACCCAGATCAGTCCGAGTGCGCCGAGGAAGAGGAAGCAGATCGCTGCTGCGAAGTGTTCACCGGGAAGCCGAAGAGATGGCGTGCCTTGCATCGTCAGCCCCGCCATTCCACCGATGGGCATGGCCATCGGTTTTCCGGTCGACGCCGGTGGGCGCGGTGGAACCACCGGCGCTGTCGCCACGGTGTTCACGACTGACTGTTTGGTGGTTGCGCGAGCTGCCAGCCGAGGGCGCCGACGATCTTACCCGCGATTACATCGAAACTTCTGGAGAATTCCGAGTCCTGCCTCGTGACGACAGTCGGGGTTCCAGAGTCGCCCTCCTGCACCACGTCTATGTCGAATGGTACGGTACCGAGAAACGGCACTCCGAGACTGGATGCGACGATTTCACCACCACCGTGACCGAATGCGCCTGTCATGTTCTCGACTACGCCGAGTACGGGAACGTCGAGTTGTGCGAACATCTCGCCTGCTTTCTGCGCTTCGACACCGGCGAGGCGTTGCGGTTGCGTTACGACCACTGCGCCTGACACTTCGATCGCCTGCACAAGGCTCAACGGAATGTCTCCGGTTCCGGGCGGCAGATCGACTACCAGTACATCGAGCTGCGGCCATTCGACGCCGCGTGCAAACTGTTTGACGGCCTTGGACACCATGGGTCCCCGCCAGATTGCCGGTGAGCCCTCACCGAGGAAGAATCCAAAACTGATCAGCGAGAGTCCGAAGACCTCTACGGGGATGATATGCTTGTCCGGCGTCACCTTGATCTGCTGTGATCCATTTTCGATGCCGAGCAGAATGGGAACACTCGGACCGTAGATATCGGCGTCCAGGAGACCGACCACGAAGCCGGCGCGAACCAGAGCCAGCGCAAGACTGACAGCGACTGTACTCTTTCCGACGCCACCCTTTCCAGCACCAACTGCTATCACATCGCGGACGTTGGTCAACCGAACCTGCTCGGCCCATGGGTCTGGCACACCCGCGCGTGGCGCCTTGCCCGTAGGAGAGTGGGGAAGTGGACGCGTCTGCGGGTCCGGCTTTACGATCTCGACTGAGACGAGCGTTGCACCGATGGCACCCAGATGATCGCGGACTGTGGCCCCGAGGCGCTCGGGGATGGAAGGATCCTCCGTTCGCAGTGCCAGCTGTACCTTTACCTGAGTACCGCACACGCTGACGTGCTTCACCATCCCGAACGACACCAGATCTCGTGTCATGCCGGGGTAGGGGACACCGGCGAGCGCGGCGCGAACGGTGTCCTCATCGAGCGCGATTTCGGGCTCAGCGGTCGCCATGCAGATAGGCTAGCTTCATCCGTTATTCAGAGGTGTGACGCATGTCTCAGGCACGAGGATGACAATTCGAGATATGGCCCAACATTCCCGGCCCGATAATCAGACGCGCGTTCAGACACGTGCTCAGATACTGCATGAGGCGCTGGCGCGTCAGTTTCCAGCCTCGCTGTTTCAGTTCGACCCACGCATGGCCGACGGCTACTTCGCCGATCGCTACTTCGTCCTTACCGCCGCGACACTGGCTCATGCGGGTCTCGATCCGATCGTCACCATGCAGATCTTCGCCAAACGATCGGGAGTCGTAGCGGGCATATACGAGGCGATCCGGATACTTGAAACCCAGCTCGCGGTCAATCCGCGCACGGGTGCGCGGTATGAGTTCGACGATCTCACCGTCGATACGCTCGTGGACGGAGATCTGATTGCGCCGTGGGAACCGGTGATGCACATCACCGGCCCATATCTCGCATTCGCGCATCTCGAAACAGACTATCTCGGCGTTCTGGCACGTCGCTCGTTGGTTGCGAGCAACGTGCGGCGCGTAATCGACGCATCGAACGGCAAGCTGGTCATATTCATGGGTGCGAGACACGACGACTGGCGCGTGCAGACTGCGGACGGTTTCGCCGCGAAAATCGGAGGCATCGCGAGTGTATCAACTGATGCAAACGGTGCCTGGTGGGGAGCGGACGGCGTCGGGACGATGCCGCATTCCATGATTGCTGCGTTCAACGGCGACATTCCGCGTGCGACTCTGGCGTTCACGCAATTCTGTCGCGATACCAAGCTGAGCGTGAATATCGTGAGTCTTACCGATTACCACAACGATGTAGTAGGTGACTCCGTTGCCGTCGCGCGTGCAATGCGCGATCAGTTTGGTCACGGAGCGCTCTGGGGTGTGCGGATTGACACCAGCGAGCGACTCGTCGACAGGTCACTGCAGGCCGATGCGATGCGCCACACCGAGCGTCGATTGAACGGTGTATGCCCGGAACTGGTGCGATTGCTTCGTTCTGCGCTGGATGAAGAAGGGTTCGACTACGTGCGAATCGGCGTGTCGGGTGGATTCCACGTTCGCAAAATCGAACGCTTCGAAATTGAGCATGTACCGGTGGACTTCTACGGCGTCGGAAGTTCGCTGCTTGGTCATAATGATGGCGATGCGGATGGCCTGACGAATAACTTTGACTTCACCGCCGATGTTGTACGGGTGGATGGTCGACCTGAGAGCAAGGCAGGCAGAGAAGAACACCAGAACTCACGCTTCGTACGGTTGGAGCCCGCCTTGCTGAAACAATTGTGAGTCTGCCATTCTGTGATTGGCTCACTGCACACGGATCCAGTTGCCTTGAAGCGGTAGCAGTGATCTTCGGAATCGTCAGTGTCTATCTGAGCACCCGCGAGAATATCTGGAGCTGGCCGACGGCGCTGATCAACGTGTCACTGTTCTCAGCATTGTTTCTTCGATCGGGGCTTTATTCTGACACAGGGCTGCAGGTCGTTTATTTCGTGCTCTCTCTGTATGGCTGGTACGAGTGGCTCTACGGCGGTGCCGGTCGTACCGCAATTGCGGTGTCGCGGACGACTAATAAGACGTGGGCTGTCGTGGGTGCACTAGCGGTAATCGTGTGGGGACTACTGGGCACGATCACATCACGGCTCCCTGGCACGGCACTTCCATATGTGGACGCTGCAACCACTACTGTCAGCCTGATCGCGCAGTGGATGATGACTCGCAAGTTGCTCGAGAACTGGTTGATATGGATCGCGGTCGATGTCATATATGTCGGCATGTTCATCTTCAAGGGACTCTATCTTACCGCGTTCAACTACGGGATTTATCTCGTCCTTGCGGTACTTGGCTACCTCACGTGGAAACGATCGCTCGAAACGATAAGCTCATCCGCGTCGTCCTGACGGGCTCCGAATCAACTGGGAAGTCGGTGCTGGCGCACCAGCTTGCCGACTATTACGGGGCCGAACTGGCACCTGAATTCGTGCGCGAATTCGCGCTTGCGATCGGTCGTGATATCCGGCTCGAAGACACCGATGCTATCGCGCGCGGACAGATCGCACTGGAAGACGAGCACTCAAGTCGCGCCAGGCGCTTGCTGATTCAGGATACCGATCTGCTGAGTACGGTCGTGTACTCCGGTCATTACTACGACTATTGTGCCCCCTGGATTCGCGAGGCGGCCCGCGACCGTCGGCCAGATCTTTATCTGCTGCTGGACGTAGATGTACCGTGGGTGCCCGACGGTGTCCGGGATCGCGAGGAGTACCGCGAAGAGATCCAACGGCTCTTCCACGATGCAGTCGTCGCATCCGGTTCGCCGTATGTCTCAATATCAGGGTCATGGGAACAGCGTACCGAGCTTGCGCGCAACGCCATTGACGGCGTAATCGCCCAACGCTAGATCCCGATCTTGAGCGTTACGAAGAAATTCCGTGGTGGAAGCACGTAGTAATAGGAAACGCCATCGCTCGCATATCCACTACCGTATTTCTTGCTGTCCGTCAGATTGTTCGCGCGAAGCAATAGCTCATTGCTTCCAATTTTCCATCCGATCGACGCGTCCATATCGAACGCAGCTGGTAGTACATAACGCCGATCGCTGGTATTCTGCAGGAACGCAACGCTCTGATAGCGTCCCTGTACGGCGAGATCGAGGGATGAGGTAACCGAATACTGTGCGCGAGCGAAACTCTGAAAACGCGGAGTGAGCAAAGGCTCGACATTGTGGTAGGTCACCGGTACGTCACCGGTCGAGTCAGTGTACTCGCGAATTCTGTTCATGCTCTCGCTGGCATTGGCTGAAAGCAGCCAGCGCGGAATGCCGCGATACGTGACATCGGCCTCGATTCCACGGCGATAACTGGACGCCACATTCTTGCTCAAAGGGTTCCCGATATAGCTCAGCGCACCGATCGGCGCGATCTCATTCTGGAAATCCATCGAGTAAAGGTTCGCCTGAAGTTCCAGTGTCGCGTTGCGGTAGTTGGTACCGATCTCAATATCGTGAACCGTCTCCGGCTTGACGCGGTTGAACTGTCCCACAAACGCAACGTTGGAGGTGTCAAGGTTATCGAAGCCGGCGAACATATCCGTTCGCGCTGGTTCGCGCGTGGTGGCGCCGTACGAAGCGTACACAGAGAGTGGACGTGTAAGCTGGTATGTAAGGCCGGCTTTGGGGTTCAGAAAGGTCCACGATATTGAAGATCCGGGAATGTCTGCATCCTTATCGGGCGCGTAGCGAAATGTCGCATGGCGCGCCTGGACATCTCCGAAGAGAGTGGCCCGACCGACGGTGTAGGCGAGTTTTGCAAAACCCGCCTGATCCTGTTTGTGTCCCGTATTGAAGTAAAGCGCGTTGACAAGATCTGGATGCATGTACGCATAGTGATCACGGGCATATGTATCCGCATTCACACCGAGGTCGAGTTTTACACCGTCCCTATGGTAGCTCCACGCACTCATCACTCCGTAAGACACAAAATCGAGATGCAGCGTTTCGAGGGAATCGAGCAGCACATCGTAATCGCCCGTTGCTGAGAGGCGGTATAGCGTCGTCGACATCGATGAGTTGCCGCTGAGCAAATGCGTATAGGCGAGTGAAAGCAGGCGCTCACCGAACCCATCCCGCTCGCGCGGAGAAAGCGGATTGATGCGTCGATCGACTGCAAGGTCGGCTTCCGGGACAGCAAGATATGCCATCGTGTCACGCATAAGCCCGGCGATTGCCGTGAACTTAAGGATGTCGCGATCACCGAAATATCCACCGCTAAGGAACCCCGAAGCCCCCTCGACGCCTGAATGGTATCGGTAGCCGTCAGTGTGAAGTCCGGACACGCGGCCGTAAAAAGCGAAATGGTTTGGAAGCTGGCCAGTGTTGTAATCCACGCTTGCTCGCCGGGAGCCGAATGAGCCGCCTTGCACCTGTAGCGTACCCCCTCGTGGTGCGCCAGCGAGAGATGTCGTCTCCATGTTTATCGAGCCGGCGTACGAGGCAGTTCCATTGCTGCTCGTTCCTACTCCTCGCTGGACCTGAATGGATTGGAGACTGTTCGCGAGATCCGGGAAATCCGCAAAGTAAAGCACCTGGTCTTCCGGATCGTTGAGTGGAATGCCATCGATCGTAATGTTGATACGAGACTGATCGATTCCACGGAGCCGTATGTAACTGTAACCCCAGTAGTTGCCGGTTTCGGCATACGATGTCAGCGATGGCGTGGTGCTCTGGAGGACCAGCGGGATGTCCTGGCCGAAGTAGTGCTGTTGAATCTCCTTCTGTGTCACAGTTTTCTGCGAAATTGGTGCGGCTGACTCCCGTACCGCAGAAATCATCACGCGTTCGAGTTTTCGCGCGCTGGTTGAATCGGCACGCGACGTTGTATCGTGCGTCGTGACCTGCGCGCCGAGCGCGGATGGTAGCGAGGTAATGGCTGGAAGGAACGCCGCAATCGCGAGCGTCAGGACGCGCAGTCGGCGCGTGAGTACCGCAACTCCATTCATTTCACTGACTCCCTACGCCGGTACAAACCGGATCAGGTTCTACGGGACTCTCTCAGCCTGCGCCCTCTGTGGGCAGGCACCCCGGTCAACGAATGAATCTATTGAGCCGCTGCTTGTGGCGCTATGCGGTATGAATTCTGTCCTAGGACGGTTGAATCTCCGGGTCGGCGTCGGCCGGACGTGGCTCATCGAGCGGCGCTGTCAGCCAGGAGTAGAGTGCAACCACGAAGATCGCGGCGCCGAGTAGCATGAGCCACAATCGCTCGCCCCACATGAGCCCGGTGAAGCCGATGATGATTCCGGCGGCGGCGATGAGCGGCTTCACCGTGGAGGCCGGGATGTCAATGTCGAGCTCCGCAGCCGATCGCCCGCTTGACTGCTGAACGTATTCCTGAGAGTCCGCTGGAATTGGATGTCCTGAAGCATCCCAGAGCGGATATCTCGCGGTGATCGTTGGAAGCACCTCGAAGTTATAGACGGGCGGAGGCGACATCGTCGCCCATTCGATTGTGGGAGCGCCCCATGGGTTGTTACCGGCTATAGCGCCATGGCGGAAGTTGCGAAGGACATTCACTACAAAAATGAGCGTCGCGACTGCCAGGATATACGCACCGATCGTCGAGAGCCGATTATCGAGCGTGATCCCCTGTCCCGAATCGTACGTGTACACGCGCCTCGGCATTCCATTCAGACCCGCAAAATGCATCGGGAAAAACGCGAGGTTGGCGCCGATGAACGTCAGCCAGAAGTGCCACAACCCAAGGCGCTCGTCCAACAAGTGGCCAGAGAACTTGGGGAAGTAGTAATACACTCCCGCAAAGAGACCCATCATGGTGCCACCGAACAGCACGTAGTGGATGTGCGCGACGACAAAATACGTGTCAGTTTGCTGCAAGTCTGCTGGAGGCGATGCGTGCATCACGCCGGAAATGCCACCAATCGTGAACATTGACACCAGTCCAATCGCGAACAGACATGCAGATGTGAAGCGCACCGAGCCGCCCCATAGTGTCGCCAGCCAGTTGAAGATCTTGATGCCGGTCGGGATCGCGATCAGCATCGACGTGACGCCGAACGTCGCGTCGGCGATGGGACCCATGCCAACAGCGAACATGTGATGCGCCCAGACGCCGAAGGCGAGGAATCCGATCAGTATCAGCGAGTACACCATCGCTGGATAACCAAAAAGTGGCTTGCGCGAAAAGGTCGGAAGCACTTCTGAAACGAGTCCGAAGGCAGGCAATACGAGAATGTAGACTTCCGGATGGCCAAATAGCCAGAACAGGTGTTGCCAGAGAAGTGGATCGCCGCCGGATGACGGCTCGTAGAATTGCGTTCCGAAGAAACGATCGAAGAGGAGGAACGTCAGGCCGATTGTCAGAATCGGAAACGAGACAAGAATGAGGAACTGTGTGACGAACGCTGACCATGTGAACACTGGCAGGCGCATCATGCGCATGCCAGGCGCCCGGAGATTGATAATGGTAGTGATGAAGTTGAACGCGGCCGCGAGCGTCGAGAGGCTCAGGATCTGCAATCCAACGACGTAGAAATCCATGTTGAGCCCGGGACTGAAGGCTCTCGTACTCAGTGGTGCATATCCGAACCATCCTCCGTTCGGTGCGGCGTGCCACAGCCAGCTCGCATTGATGAACAATCCGCCGAGGAGGTATACCCAGTAGCTGAACGCGTTAAGTCGGGGAAATGCGACGTCGCGCGCGCCGATCTGGAGCGGAATCAGAAAATTGAAGAACGCTGCGCTGAGCGGCATCAATGCCATGAAGATCATGGTCGTGCCGTGCATCGTGAATATCTGATTGTACATCTCGGCTGACACGACGCGGCCGTTGGGCGAGAAGAGCTGTGTGCGAATGATCAGCGCTTCGATGCCGCCCAGGAGAAAGAATGCAAGCGCGGTGAAGAGATAGAGTGTTCCGATCCGTTTGTGATCGGTGGTGGAGAGCCAGCTCCATAGGCCGGAACGTCCGGGCTCTCGCGCCGTGTCTATCGTAACCTGGGAAGGAGCGATAACCGTCGTTGCCATGCGCTATTACCTCGATTGTTCGGTCGGCAGAAGTAGACAACCGTGTGCTGTCGCGCCGACAATACTCCGCTTACACGCTAGGAGAGATACATCCGTCGCGCTGTGACTGATGTCACACGAGGCGACGTCATCCCGCCGAAGGTC
>PMEM01000057.1:0-28960 GCA_003155795.1 Gemmatimonadota bacterium | reverse complement strand
CGCTGAAGGTCGGGATCCATCCATGGTTGCGCCGGTCAGTCAGATGGATTGCGTCACCGGAGCGTCGTCAATCGATCCCGACCTTCGGCGGGATGACTATACACGGAGGGGGGACGACATCTGGTTAGCGGCCCTGCGCTCTTGCTCGCAGTTTGGCTACGTCGGGAATCAGCACTCGATTCTTTGATAGCGGTGAGATCAATCCGGTGTGCTTCAACTGACGCATCGCGCGGGAAACCGACTCGCGTGCTGCGCCAATCTCGAGCGACAGCTCCTCCTGAGTGCGATCGAGTTTCAGCTCGATCCCCTCTGACGTCTCTGCTCCCATTCGCTCCGCGTAACCAACATAGAGCATCGCCAGACGTGCGGCGACATCGTGGAATGCGAGCGTTTCAGTGACATGTACCAGATGACGCAAGCGCTTTCCGAGTCCTTTGATTATCGCGTGCGCAACGTCTGGATGTGTGCGATACATGGATTCGAAGTCATCGCGGGCCAGGAATATGAGGCGCGATGGCTCTGCGGTGATTGCCGATGCCGGATAAACACCACCATCAAAAAGCGGAAGCTCGGCGACAGGTCGCCCCGGTACCTCGATGTGCAGCACCTGTTCCTTTCCGTCCGGGCTGGTGCGGTAGATTCGAACTCGACCGCTCTCGATCACGTACAGGCCCCGGCAAATATCGCCCAGTGTGAAAAGGACTTTTCCAGCCGGAAAGTCCCGCGCGATGCACCGGGCCGCGAGCTGGCGGATCACCGAATCATCCAGTTCGGAGAATATTGCGAGATTACGTAGTAGTTCTGCGTTTGCAGCGGATGATTCGTCCAGGGCCTTCGGCATGTTATGGGGCGCCAAGTCTTAATGGCGACCATGATGGAGAATCACTCGCGGGGAATGTGTCAATCGTACTATCAGCGACCGTGTCGCGATCGTCAGCAAGCGCGGCTTCGAGTGCGAGTGCAGCGTCGAAAAGTGCGCGTGTCTCGCTCGCGCAACCCGGGCCGAAGCACGTCATCGGAGACATCGAAACGATCTTCCGGTCCCGCATCCTGGGCATGGCGAGGGGCGTATGGAGGCGAGCGCCATCAGCGAGCATCAGTGTCGGCGTACCACGCACGTGATACCGCTCGCGACCCAGCAGCCCCTCTTCCGCGACGGCAGCTCGAGCATTCGGACTCGCGGAATCGGATTCTAGGCGCGAAAAATCCAGATCCATGTCGCGCGCAATCTCGAGAACGACATTGCGGTTGCCAATGTCTTGACTCTCGCCGAAGAACGCTCGTCGTATCCGAAGATCCAACTCCATCGCAACCGCGTTACTCTGCCGCCGCGCGGCCCACACAACATCGAACGCGGGAAGCGTAGTTGTCGGCCAGTCTCCGTTGAACGGGACAAAAGATGCCGCCGGCTCCTGTATCGCCGCGAGCCACCATTCCTGTTCCAGGATATCCCGCGGGGGTCCCTCGCCGTTCCGAAACTCGATAGGGAAGAATCGCGTGGAAAATGTCACACGACCGGCAAATTCTGGCTGCATCTGGTGAAGGCGCACGGCAGTCACGTAGCACCACGGGCAGTAATATTCCGCCCACTCCCAGAGTTCGGCAATCCTTTGGTTACTCATTGTCATCTGCGCTGGAGTGTAAAGATCCTTATTGTGACAATCGTCACGTTCTCTCCGGAAACCGGGCGCGATCATTCAATCTACTCACAAATCCAGCTTTAGAAGAAGATGACTGTGGTTTGTGAACGAATGCTTGATGTACTACACTGTACGAGCGAGTTCGATGAGCGAACAGAGTACTGACGAGACCGAAATCTGGGATGCACTTCGCACTGTCATTGATCCGGAAATTGGCCTGGATATCGTAACTCTTGGGCTGGTTTACGACATCGGTGTGTCGACTGCACCAGATGTAGTCGGTGAGCGCGTCACGGTAACACACACACTCACTACACCAGGCTGCCCGATGGAAGGAATCATCACATCGGGAATTCGTAGTGCTGTCGGACGGGTCGGCGGAGTCGGCGTGGTCGAGACAAACCTCGTGTGGGATCCGATGTGGCACTCCGGAATGATCGCCCCCGGTGCCTGGTAGAACAGACCGACGCAGGACGGACTTTCGCATTCCCGCATTCGCGGGACTCACGAACTCCGTACTGGGCCGTCCTACGCCTGTCCTACGCCGCCTCGGGCTGGCAACATTTCACGCACTCAAGCGTTTTTCCAAGAAATGTCGCCCGGCCTGATTCTGTAATAACCCACGGCCGCACCTGCCACGGCGGGTCATGTCGTACATGCTGAGTGTGGCCGCATTCCAGGTCGGCTACCCAGTCGTTCTCTTCGTCCTGGTGGAAGCCGACGATCCGCCTTGGGATCGCCGACCCCGCACATGTGTCTCGCTGCATTGCAACCTCTTGACCGCCTGCTGGTGTGACATTGTCGCGAACTGCTTCGGTGTTCCAATCTGGATCATGCCGACCGCGCCCTTCGCTGCCTCAATGAATGAATGTGTAACGAATGGGTCCAACCCTTCGCCACTCCCATCCTTGTTAAATACCGCACGCTGCCGGAAATCTCGATGGTCGCATTCGTGAGAAGAACGTTGATATTTCCTGGTCAGGCCCGCGGTTTGTGGAGTAGGGGATTCCCCTACACAGGCTGTGGTTCCTCCCCGACTCCTGCGGGCTGTTTTCGGCAATAGCTTTCATCCATGACAGCGGCCACGAACCAGAGATCGACGCCGATATCTGAGCACGGGGATTCCACCGATCCCATCGGGCAGCATAGTGCCCTCTTCACGCGTCTTGAACGTGGGGCGATCGGGGGCGATCCTGCCTGCGCGAGCTGCGACTCCGACGGTGCTCCTCCGCCGACGCCCGGTGGCAAGCCGCCGCGGTGGATCGAACGTCTGTTGCGAATCCCCCTTCCGGCGAAGCTCGTCGGCGCCAACCTCCTTTTGCTCGTCGCCGCCACCGCGACAGCGCTGGTCGTGCGTCACCGGGAGCTCGGCACCGCTCCAGTTGTCACGGTCGTTGTCGTCGCCTTCGTCGCGGCACTCCTGCTTAACACGGCTCTGGTCATGCTCGCGGTTCGACCACTTCGCGCCCTTGAGAAGACTGTGGATTCGATCTGGCACGGTGACCTCGGCGCGCGGGTCCCAATTTCGGTGCTCGCAGACCGCCACGTAATGCGCGTAGCACGCATGTTCAATATTCTGCTGGACGGACTGGTGTCCGACCGCGCCCGCACTCGTCGTCTCGCAACCGAGTTGATTTCGGCGGCCGACAAGGAGCGCGCGGCGATCTCCCGTGAATTGCATGATTCGGCAGCGCAGTCACTCGCAGCGCTGGTCATGCAATTGAGCGTTGGTGTTCAGGCCGCCGACGACGCATCGCGCGCGGTCATACGAGAACGGATCGAGGGAGCACGACTGCTCGCAATCAACACCCTCGAAGAGGTACGCCTCCTGGCGCATACAATGCACCCGCGCGTCCTTGATGATCTTGGTCTTATTGCTGCGCTCAAACGTCTCGCACGAGACACGACCGATCATCTCGCGAATTACGCAGATTCACCGGAAGACAGTGGCGTCGTCGAGGTGATCGCTGGCGACGCAAGCGACGAGTTGCTTCCACCAGCTGTGATGTCGGTGCTGTATCGAGTTGCACAGGAAGCCGTTCAGAACGCGCGCCGCCATGCAGCACCGAAACGAGTGGAGGTCCGCTTCAAGCGCGACCTGGAAACCGCGTCGATCGAAATTGTCGATGATGGTCGCGGCTTCGACACTGAAACGGTGAAGGGAGAACGCGCGGGCATCGGTCTGTTCACGATGCGCGAACGCGTTGCGCTAGTGGATGGCGAATTCCAGATTCATAGTCACCCGGGAGGCGGCACTTCTGTGCGCGCATCCATACCATTGCACCCCATCTCGAATTCCCCTTTGACCGGACTTCAAACATGAGCGCAGATCCGATCCGCGTAATCCTTGCAGACGATCACGCAGTCGTACGTGCGGGATTGAAAGCGGTGCTGGGCGCATCATCAGGCATCGATGTCATTGGTGAAGCTGCTGATGGAACAGAAGCAATAGAACTCACGGAAAGGCTGGATCCTGACGTCGTGATAATGGACCTCACGATGGAGCCGATGGACGGAGCCTCCGCCACACGCGAGATCGTAGCACGCAAACTACGCGCGCGCGTACTCGTTCTCACAATGCATGCAGAGGACGACTACCTTGTACCAGCGCTGGAAGCGGGCGCAGCGGGATATCTCATGAAGAATGCAGCAGATCGCGAACTGGTCGACGCAGTTCGAACTGTCGCACGCGGCGACATGTTCATCCGCCCCAGTGCAGCAAGGATCCTGGCGCAGGGCGTGACCAAGAAAAATCCACTCGACGCCGAGCGAGCAAGATTCGAGCGCCTTACCGACCGAGAGCAGAATGTGCTGCGCCTGACAGCGCAGGGGTATTCGGCGCCAGAAATCGGCGAGAAGCTCTTCATCAGTCCGAAGACGGTGGATACGTACAAGCAGAGGATTGGCGACAAACTGGGGCTGACGCATCGCGCAGAGTACATCGCCTTCGCTCTGAAATTAGGGTTGTTGGCGGAGTAGAGAGAGGCGAGTAGTCATCCCGCCGAGGGTGTAGTCATCCCGCCGAGGGTGTAGTCATCCCGCCGAAGGTGTAGTCATCCCGCCGAGGGTGTAGTCATCCCGCCGAAGGTCGGGATCCAGCGACGACGCCTGGATGCTGAGTTTCCGACCATCGAACTATCCGACCATCGAATCCGCAGCGTGGCTTGATCTTCGGATTGCGATGCATCGTGTTCCAGTGCGCGATACCGTGATAACAGCGCTTGTTCCGTGCCATGTGACGTGCGTCGTGCATGCGCGGAGACGGGTGCAATGTTACGCACTCGTCTATGGATCCCGACCTTCGGCGGGATGACTACACCTTCCCCTACCTCTTCGCACCCAACTGCGCCAGCAGCGTCGCTACCGCCGCGTCCAGCTGCGTGTCCTTCCCCTCATAACTCTCACCCATCGCGCGCGTCACTTCGACATCGACTGGCCGCGGGTGTAGCTCCATATCCTTGCCATCCAGCTCGGTTATCCGTGTCGAAGGCAACCGAACAGTCGTGCCGTCGATCAGTGTGGCACTGGATGTAAATATGATCCACCCTCCGGTCGGCTCTCCCACAACCTTGCCTAGCTTGAGACTGCGGTAACCCTGGGTGAAATCCTCTCCGTCGCTGAGTGTGTGCTGATTCGTCACGAGCACCGTCGGCAGCTCGAGTGAACGTTGACCGAGTTGCGTGCGCGCCGATGTTGGCGGGCGATCTCGGCTCGTCATCTCCAGATACGGCTGCCGAGACAACACGTCGATCGCGTACACATTCACAAAGCCACCGTTGTTGTTGCGTACGTCGATCACAACGCCATCACGCGTCATGTTCTGCGCATCAAGATCGACATACAGCTGGTTCAGCGCGTTCTGTGACATGTCGAACATGTGCACATATCCAAGTCGGCCATGGCTGATGCTGTCCACATACTGCCGGCGTTGCTCCACCCACGCCCGGTACAACAATGCCTTTTCCGTAGCCGTGCTCACCGGCATCACAGCGACATCACGCGATTTTGCATTTGCACTCGACGCGATTCCCAACACCGTTCGCCGCCCAATTCGGTAGTCGAGCAATTGCTCGAGATTACTGTGCCCGGAGAGTGGCGTCCCCTCAACGCTGCTGAGATACTCGCCCACCTTGATTCCGGCCACGTCTGCCGGAGATAGCGGAACGACTGACGTGATGTGGAAGCGACCGGCGGACTCGTATTCCACGCGATCGAAGCCAAGTCCCACGCGCGCGGCCGAAGGCCCATGCGGTGGACGCGCGCCAATGCCGGAGTGCGATGAGTTGAGCTCTCCAACCAGCAAAGACAGAATGCGCCGCATCTCGTCCGGAGTCTGCGCGCCCTCGATTCGCTGCGTGTACTCGGTACGCGTCGCGTTCCAGTCAACGCCATTCATCTTCGGGTTCATATAATTATCCCGCAGGTACGTCCAGGCTTGGGTGAACACCTCCATCTTCTCCTTGGAGAAGTCCACGTTCATCTCAGCGGTTACCGCGAGCGGACGCGTTACGCGTGACGCCACATTGATGGTATTCAGCTTACCGTTCTGCAGGAAGAAAACTTCCTTGCCATCGGGCGACCACTGCGCGTCGGACTTGCGGCCGGCCGATGATGTCAATTGCCGCGCGACACCGGCATCCTTCGCAAGTTCGTCCAACGGATATACGTACAGGTTCGTTTCCCCTGCGGAGTTCGCAGTGAGCAGCGCTGTCTTGCCATCAGGACTGATTGCAAGAGCACCCACATCAACTTCGACAGGAAGCAGCGACAACCGATCGCGAATGTGATCGAAGTCGATCCTGACCGGTTTCACCGGTGGCTTCGCACTTCTTCCGCCTGGCATCTCCGAATCTGCTTTCGCGCTGGCGTTGCGCGGTGACGCGCTCGAATCGGGAGTGTTCGACTGCTGTGGACGCTGTTGCGGAGACCTGGTCTGCGTTGCAGGATTGCGTGGTGACTCCTCACGGAAGAGGTCGCGGAACTGATCTTCGCGAAAATGCGGAGTGCGGGGGACGAGATCGATTCGCGCAAACTGCCGCGTCTCGGTGCGTTGCCCGGTTGACATCAACATATACGTGCCGTCCCGGCTCCACGCGATCGCGTTAGTGGATGTGTTTGCGAGAAAGCTCACGGGCCTGCTGGCACCTCCCGCAACGCTTACGACCTCGATATCGGAAAAACTTCTCGGTCCGACGTCAGGTGTGTATGCAATCCATTTACCGTCGGGCGAAAACATCATCTCCGATCGGCCCAGGAACGGCGGCCGATTGAGCTCGGCGGTCGCAAGCAGGCGATCAGCATGGGTCGACAGATTCAGGATCCGGAGTTCTTTCGCGCCATGGTTGAATGCGATCTCGCTGCCATCAGGAGACCATTCCGGCGAAATGTCGCTGGTGTTACCGCGAGTGAGCTGTGTCTCGGTGCTTGTCGCAAAATCGTACATGAACAGGTGCTGTGGTCCGTCCCTGTCACTCGTGTAAACGAGCCGTCTGCTGTCGGGTGCCCACTTCAGCTGATCTTCCTGAGCCGGAGTGTCAGTGACGCGCGTTGCGTTACCGCCGTCCTTTGCAGATGCGGCGAATACCTCACCATGCGCGATGAACGCGACCTTCTTGCCATCCGGCGACAACACGAACTGTTGAATGTCGCTGGTATATGTCTCGTGTTCGATGTCCGTCGATCCAGCTGAACCGCGCAGCGTTATCTGCACCTGTGTGGCCTTCCGAGTTGCGACATCGTAGCGCCAGATGCCGAAGCCGCGTTCAAACACAATCGATATTCTGTTGGCAGACATCGCGGGCCATAGCACGCGTCCATCTGTGAAACTCGTCAGTTGGCGCGCCGACGCGCCTGCACTCGCGGACTGTTCCCACAGATTGGCGGCGCCACTGCGATCGGAAACAAAGAATATTGTCGCACCATCCGGGCTCCACATTGGCCAGCCGCTCTTTGCGCCGAGTGGTACGATCGGCGTGTATGTCGGCATGCCGCGCACGTCACGTACCAGATCGATTTCACTCTCGTCCAGGTGGCTGTGCCCTTTGCGCCACCACTGACCGCGTGAAACGCCGCGCGCTGTGATCGCAAGGGTCTTCCCGTCCGGCGATGGCGCGCCCCAGAACTCCGCAGCGTAACGATCAGCGGCAACTGGCATCGGTGTGCCGCCGTCCGAATGCACGCGGAACTCGTCACTCATTCCCGATATGTCGCTCCGCCCGGACGAGAAATACAACCACGCACTGTCATGCGACCATGAGTCCAGCTGCTCGGCCTGATCGTCGTATGTTATACGAAGCAGATCGCCCGTCGCGAGAGTGAGAACGTATATGTCTCCGTTGCCGGTCCTGGTCGATACGAACGCGATGCGGCTGCCGTCAGGTGAATACAGCGGTCTCGATTCGGCGGCCTCGTTCGCAACCAGCAGTCGCGCATCGCCGCCGCGTGCAGGAACGGTCCAGATGTCGCCCGCTGAGACGAATGCGATCTCGCTGCCGTCGGGTGACAGACTTGGCTCCGCAAATGATGGGAGTGCCGTGGGAGTCGTGTCGATCCCGGCGCCCGAGTCGTGCGCTGTAAGGAGAGGCCCAAGAGGGAAGATCGCTATCGCGCTCGAGGCGGCCAAAAACAGGCGGGGAAGCTTGAACATCGGTACGGAGAGGTGGAGGTGACCGGATGTAGCTGTAAACTGCTGACGCCGCCAAAATGCAACGGTCAATGTCCCGGCGCCACCCCGTTGATCATCATGGATCAAAAAACCCTCCCGTGCGATTCGCGCGGAAGGGTTTGAGGAACTTGATGCGCACTCGCCGACGTCGCCGGCAAGAGGTGGTCAGGTCGCGCTAACGAGTAAAGAACGAAAGCCCGATGGAAGCACCGATCTGGTTCCCGCCGTCGCTGTTGTTGGTCGAAAACACGTGACCATAGTTGAGCTCGAGCCGAGTCGCAAGCCGGTCCGCGAACGGAATCTTGGTTCCGAGGCCGACGCCGATACGGGCGTGGGTATCGCTGCCGCCGGCACTGACGCCGGTGAAGCCGGCGAACGGTCGCACATACACGCCGGTGCCCGGGCGCTCGCCGGGGACGAAGTGATATAGCAGGCCCAGCTCTCCATTATATGTCGTGTAGGTGGATCCACCGCCACTGACCGACATGATCCCTATTCGTGGCTCGATCGAGAGATCGTTGCTCACAAAAAAGCCCACACGGAACTGGGCATCGGGGATCGATACCGTAGTGTAGTTTGGGCTGCTTCCTACGGTCGATGCGATCACCGCGTCGATACCCAACTCAACCTGGTTCGCTGACTGCGTCGTCTGCGCACCGGCGCTCGCGGCCGCTATGGCCAGCAAGCTCATGGACAGGACTACGGATAAACGCTTGGCCAAGATGAAGCTCCTGTGAAGGTTGAATGCGGCCGAGCGCGACCGACCGGTCGCGCTCGGGAACGCAGTCTATATGACGATCCAATGTCATAGCGAATAACAGGATCTTCATTTTTCAGCAGCCGAGTCATCCCCCGCGAAGGCTCGACACACTCCGTCATCCCCGCGAAAGCGGGGATCCATGTGATCGGTCTCCGCATGCGATGACGTCGAGCGCACTACCCACAGGTTACCAGTTGCCGCGATGCTGCCCGTATCCGCTGTCACCATGGTTATACTGACCGTTGCCACGACCGTTGCCATGACCGTTGCCGTTATTTCCGGTCGGTTGCCAGTACGCTGCGATGCGATATGTTCCCGCGCCGGAGCTTGGATCACGCATCCGAACTATCGCTGTGTATCCGTTGCGACGATTCGGCTGCTGCACTACATCGACTTTTCCGCGACCCTCGAGTTCCTGCACGGTAACTATTCCATCCTGATGCGGAACGGAGTTGACAGTACGGACTCGACCATTGGCACGCTCGTTATTCCCGACCTGAATCACTGACGCACGCCCACCATTCATCTGAATGCGGATCTCGCGATCGACGCGTCCCTGCCATACGAATAATTGTTGCTGTGATCCATAGCGCCCCTGCTGTTGTCCGGGATCACCACGTTGTGGATACTGCTGCGACTGCTGTGGATACCGCTGCGCACCCGCAGTGCTGGCACCAATTGCCAGCGCCGCAGGAACAACCAGCGCCATTAGAGCTCGCTTCATCCCTGCACAATTCACGCGTTGCATAAAGAACTCCCAGATTGATGACGTTAAGTCATCTACACCGGGCCGTGAGAATGTTTCACAAAGAGGGACGTTGGTGCCGCGATGCAGTGTAAGGCTCTCAGTAGCATTACGCGCATCCTGTCAGCAGCATTACAAATGCATCCACATATGACGAGTGGCGCGTGCGCAACTGCGCACGCGCCGTTGCAGGGAATTGTGTTCCAGCGCGACGTGTTTACTTCGTTGCCGCGAGCGCTTCTGCAACTGCTGCCGCCACGCGATCTGCCGCGAGTGGGTTCACGGTACAGGGCACCTCATTACCGGCCACGCCGCCAGGTCTTGCCGTTGCTGTTACTACGCTCGCGACACTGCTGCTATTGCCGGATCCTTTCACGCCCGAGCGCACCTGGATGTTGATGTCGAAACGTGTGACGCTCGGCATTCCGGCCACATCGCCGCAGTTCATCATGTCGGAAAGCTGCTTGCCTCCGAAATCCGCTCGTGAGCGAAGGCGCTGACCTTCTATGATGTGTGAAGCAGAGTCGTATCGCGTTATCGCGAGACCCAGCTTGCTGTATGCAATCGGGAGATACTGCCATGTACGTTCGGGTGTCGCATTCATCGGGTGCCACGTCGCGGGCGTGCGAGATTCTGCGCTGGCACCAAGGTCGGCCGATCCCGGGAACGCCTGGCCACCATTGAGCTCGACATGTTGGACGTTTGCGTTGACATCGCCGCCGCCGGGGTTTCCCACATCGCCAGACTGGGTTCCGCTGCTTGCACATGCCCCGACGAGAAGCAGGCCCACCAACAGTGACGCCTTCATAACTATCTCCGATTTAGCAGGGTAAGCCACGGGGAGGCCACGTACGCACCCTCCTTTGCTAAACAATACCTCCCTGTGCCTCATTGCGACAGTTGTTTGGGCCGAGATAACGCGGTTGTCACGGCCAACGCGGAACCCGCCCGGCCCGTAATTTTGCATGGTGATCATTTATCCCTTACTGCAAGCCGCCGAGGACAGCGTTACCGCCTCGGGCCTGGCACTCGAATACGCTGGGTTCCTCGCGTACTTCGGAATATTCGGAGCCCTCGGATTCCGCTGGCTCGTACTACTCCGTACCAACGCGTCGCGGCACAGCGCCGATGGTGCGACGGGTGCCTCACTGGGTCTCGCCGAGATCGGCGCGGCACGGATCGGCGTGATCGGAACGTTGTTCATGATGCTCAATCTCTTCATGAGCATTTCCGCGCGAGCGGCCGACAAGGGGACGACATTCTCCGCGACGGTAGCTGCGGGCGGTAACAGGTACATCATCGCCTTTGGCTTCGCGCTGGTCTTCCTCGTTGCGTTCGCCGTTGCGATCAAGCGTGTGCGTGCAGGATGGGCAGTGGCCGCAATCGTCGGTGTCTGTTATGCACTTCAAGGCATCACGTCGGGCAAGTGGAAATCGATCGTGAATCCGGTGCACGAAGTCTCAGCGTCGCTCTGGATTGGCACCCTTTTCGTAATGGTCGTTGCGGGCCTCCCTGCGATTCTGCGCAGCGATCTTCCATCCGAAGATCGTGGCTCGCTCGTCGCAGACATGGTGGGAACATTCTCTCCAGTCGCAATCGGCGCGTCACTCCTGCTGGTGGTTACGGGGATTACGACGGCCTGGCTGCATCTCAAGTTTGTCGCGGCGCTGTGGACCACGTCTTACGGGTACGCGCTTGATGTGAAGCTCGTCTTCGTCGCGACGGTTATAGTACTTGGCGCATGGAACTGGCGTAGAATGCGTCCGCAGTTGGGGACCGAACAAGCTGGTCGCGACATTCACCGCAGCGCAACGCGCGAGCTGTTCTTTGCGGGTATCGTTCTGGTGATAACTGGCGTGTTGGTAAGCCTGCCGAGTCCGAGGCTGCCGCACCCATAGCGCGACGCGGATCCGGCCGGACGGCGGTGCACACCAATTACCCATTCGCGAGCTCGTCAATGAAAGACATCTCACCATCACGCCGAGGCAGCATTATCGCGCCCTATCTCCCGATCATTGCAATGACGGGCGCGTTGCTGTTGATCTCGTGGAGCCAGGGTAAAGAACCTGAGCGATCCGCATCTTCTATCGTTGCTGGCCATGCGTCGAGCCAGGGGAATAGCATGCGCGACTCGGCGGAATGGCGCGGCAAAATTCGCGCGTTTGCAGAGGCACATCTGCAGCATACTGCGTGGGGGCCGGCGCACGGACAGCGTGACTACGAGATGACTCTCAGACTGGCTCGCGAAGAGGGCGTGACAGTGGACGAGGAAGCGCTGTACGCCGCTGCGTATCTGCATGACATGGGCGGTATTCCGCCGTACGCTGTCCCTGGAGTGGACCACGGTGACCGATCGATTCAGCTGGTAGACAGTGTGCTACGCGACGCCGGGTTCCCGATGGAAAAGGCGGCGCTGGTGAAAGAGATCATCGACCACCATCAGTACTATCGTCCCGCCGATACACTGGAAGTCGCCAAGCTATTTCGCGACGCTGACATTCTCGATTTTCTGGGCGCCATAGATGTTGCACGCATCATATCGCTTACAACGCGAGAAAAAATCGCGCCGGATCTGCCGCACGCGATCGCTGTGATCCGGCAGAACATGCTGCAGATGCCAGGCTTGCTGCAATCATCCGCGGCAAAGCAGGAGGGGGCACGACGAGTCGCAGAAATGAAACTGTTTCTTGATGCGCTCGGGCGCGAGACCGATTCTCTTCGAACGATTTAGCAAATCGTGTGGTTGTGGGCGATCCAGGCAGCTTGCGCTTCGGACTTTGAAATTGATACAGAGGCTCGAGATTTGCAGCACTGATCCCATAACTCGGCGTGGCGCCGAGCTTGTGCGCGGCTGATCGAGGACGAGAGTGACTAGCGCCGACGAGTCCCAGAACCTCACCAGCCTTCGTTCCGGTCGTCCAGTAACGCCGCGAGCGAACGCACGTCGGCACCCGCATTAACTTGAGGTATCGCGCGACGCGACGCGCATTTTCCGAGGAGAGATCCGAATGTCGTCCGAGATCGATGCACCATCACCAGAAGTTGTTACAGCGGCCGTTGTCGGCGCGCTCACTCGCATACTCGCCCATACTTGCCGCGAGTTGGGAAAGGCGGGACACCCCTCCAGTGCGGCGCAACTGGCTGCAGAGGGCTGGTCTCTCCTGAGCGACGACTATCCTGAGGACGCCGAGCGCCTCAACGGCACAATGCAGTTTCTCTCACGCCTCGAGCAGCAGGTCGAAGCGGCAGAGCGTCAAGCTGAAGCCCGCATCATCGACGTCCGAACTGAAACTCCGAAAGTGCGCCACGAAATAATATTCGACCAGTTCGCCGCACTCGCGCCGGGCACGGCATACGTGCTGGTCAACGACCACGACCCCAAGCCACTGTGGTACCAGTTCGACGCCGAGCACAAGGGCGAATTCACCTGGGATACTGTAGAAGACGGTCCCGAAGTCTGGCGCGTGCGGATCGGACGCACGCCAAAGAAGTAACAGGGATCACTGTCCGCGTCGGTCGGTGACTGATTGAATCCGATGTACAGCGAGGATTCCATCAGCCGCCGATGTAAGACATCTCGATCTTTCGAGTCGTGTTGGTTGACGAATCGTCTGCGTGCGCGCTGCGCAACTCCGAATAGCGGTCCGTGCGTGTGCGCCAGATCCGAGCGATTACCGTGGATAGCTGCTCATCCGAACAGCCACTGCGCATCATGGCACGCAGGTCATGTCCGCTAGAGGCGAACAGACAGGTGTACAGCTTGCCTTCCGTCGATATTCGCGCCCTGGTGCACGAATGACAGAAGGCGCCGGTAACACTGGAGATAACTCCAATCTCGCCAGTTCCATCGCGGTAGCGCCACCTGACTGATGTCTCGCCATTGTAGTTGGGCGCCACTTCTTCCAACGGCATCTCAGCGTCAATTCTGCGAACGATCTCAGCGGATGGTACGACCTCGTCCAGCTTCCAGCCGTTGGTCGTTCCAACATCCATGAATTCGATGAAGCGCAGAATGCATGACGAACCTCTGAAATGACGCGCCATCGGCAGAATGTCGCGCTCGTTCTGACCCGCCTTCACCACCATGTTGATCTTGATCTGGTCAAATCCGGCGTCGTGAGCCGCGGCTATGCCGCGTAGGACTTCCACGACCGGGAAGTCGACGTCATTCATGGCGCCAAACGTCGCATCGTCCAGCGAATCGAGCGATACGGTAATCCGTCTGAGGCCGGCATCTCTGAGAGACTGCGCCCTGGCGGCGAGTGCCGAGCCGTTGGTGGTGAGAGCCATGTCCAGAGCGCGTCCGTCCGGTGTTCTGAGCGCGCCGAGCATGCCGATCAATTCTTCCAGTCCCCGGCGCAGCAGCGGTTCACCACCCGTGAGACGGATCTTCTCGACTCCGTGCGCGACGGCGATTCGGGCGATGCGTGTGATCTCCTCGAAAGTAAGCATGTCCGCGCGCGGCATGAACGCGTAGTCCCTGCCGAAGACTTCCCGTGGCATGCAGTAAACGCAACGGAAATTGCATCTGTCGGTGACCGATACTCGGAGATCGCGCAGCGGACGGTTGAGTGCGTCGTTCAATCAGTCACTTCCCAGAGATCCACGCTGCCTTGATATCCCACGCGGCGCGACGTAGCTGCTCGCTCACGAGAAGCCTGCGCTCGGGACTCATGGCTCTGACCAAGCGAGCCTGGGTGGCGCGAACGGATGAGGGCATGAGGCAAATCTACGCGGCGCTTACCCAGCGCGCGAGTGAACGCAGGACTCCATGAGCGATGTCTACAAGCCGTTTCGCAGGCACTTACTTGCGTACTGTAGTGCTACTATCCGCGAGTGCCGCTCGCCAGTCGTCCAACATCACTAAACGCAGTGTGCTCTTCTGGGCGGCGCCCAGCTTCAACATGATGAATCCAGCATCGCCTGGTAGAACGTCGTACGCTGCGCGCGGATCCGTGTCGAAGCCGGCGGTAGAAAACAGTGCATGTTGTGACTGCACTGCGAACTCCGGACCGCTTGAAACCTGTACTGCCACGAGGCTGTCTCGCGTGAGATAAAACAACTGACGACCATCGCGCGACCAGCGCGGAGACTTGCCACCGCCATGCGAGATCTGCCAGCGCTCGGCGCGTGACGGATCTACAGATCGGACATAAATGTCGAAGCTGTTGATATCGCTCCCAGACGCGTATGCAAGCCACCTACCGTCCGGTGACGTTTGCGGGCTCAATTCAAAGGCCGGAGTGGCGACGACTGGACGATTCGGCGCGGATGGATGGTCCATGGAGTGCGCAAAGATATCGTCATCTGTTCCACTCCGCCTCGCGTAGAACAGAGTCTGTCCGTTGGCCGAAAATGCAGGATCAAACACGAGTCCCGTGCGATCGTGCATGAGTTCGACCGGCGGCGCGGCGGTGCCGATGCTCGATTGATAAATGTAGCCACCACTCCCCGAAAGCCCCGTGAAGACGACTGCGCGACCAGTAGTAGTGAATACAGGGTATCGCGCACCGTAGGGCGAAGCAAAGCTATTGAGCGCACCGGAGCGCATATCCCGAACATGAATGTCCTCCGGTGCACCAGTCGCAACGGCGACCTGCGAGCCATCCGGTGAAACCGCGACTGCATTGAAGTCGCCTACCCATGTCGGATCGACGACTGTGGACGAGCCATCCCGCTTCACACGCGCGACGGTCACCGCCTCCTGGATCGACGTCCCAGTCGCATAGACCAGGCGGCCGTTCGCCGCGACGGTGAAAACGTCGCTTTTGCGGAGGTGAAGACGTACGCCCGATGCTACGGTGACAGCCCGCCCAGTGATGCGACGGTGTGCCGCGTCGAATGGCACGGCGACGATAGTGCTATCAACGCGCGCAACGAGCAGATAACCGGGCGCGACATATCGCACTTCGATCCCTGGCATCAGATACGTATGCCGCCCGGTCTGTGGGTCGGACACACCAATCTGCTGCGCGTCTGGGTTGAGATTCCCACTAACCACCATGAATACTATTGATCGGCCATCCGGCAATACACTCCCGCCGTAAAGAGCGGTTTCTTTCCTGGCTCGGTCCATGGTTGTGACTACCTGCGGTTTCCCGCCATTTACCGGAACGCGGATGAGCCCGGAATCTCCCGCGAAAACAATGTGGTCATCGTCAGCCCAAAGAGGAGGAAAGTCAAAGTGAAGGGAATCCTTCACCACGATCGGGGTTCCTCCATTTCGGGGTATCACGTTAAGCGTACCACCGACTAGCATGAACGCAATGCGGCGACCGTCTGGCGAGAAGGCGGGAGCGTTTCCACCATCGGTGCCGGGAATCGGAGTCGCAGTTAGCGAAGTGGCATCGCGAATCCACAGCTGTGATCCGTGTGGCCCACTCGCCACGTAAACCAACGCTGAGCCATCGGGCGACAGCGCCATGCCCCCGAGCAGTGCCACGCTATCCGGGAACGTGAGCACAGTCCGCCACGGACTCACCGTTGCCGCGGTTGGGCGACGCTCTGCACGGACCCAGCCCCAAACTGCAGCAGCAATCGCGATCACGGATAACGCACACAGCGCAACAATCAGACGCCGCGAAGCAGATGTGGTGGCTCGAGAAGCCGATCGCGCGCTCTGCTGTGTGTCTGGCGCCGAGAGTGCCGCCGCGAACTCGGCAGCGCTGGTGAATCGATCTGCCGGGAGTCGCTGCAACGCTGTTGCTACAGCGTCGTCGAGCCGCGATGTTACTGTCTGACGGACCTCCGGCAACGGGCGCGGGTTATCAGTCATCACGCGTGCGACGATTGCTTGGGCGGTTGGCCCTGTGAACGGCTGCTCGCCAGCGAGCATTTCGTATGTGACGGCACCCAACGCGTAGATGTCAGAGCGTGCGTCGATGTTGCGCTCACTCATCGCCTGCTCCGGACTCATGTATTGCGGCGTGCCGAGGGAGAGACCGGTCTGAGTCATGCGCTGGCCGCCAGCCTGCTGCACGGCCAGTGCGATCCCGAAGTCAGCCACCAGCACGTGGCCATCGTGCAACAGGATGTTCTCCGGTTTTATATCACGATGAATCACACCATGCTTGTGAGCATACTCGAGTGCGTCGGCTACTTCCGATGCAATGCGTATCGAGTCCGCGATCGGAAGCTGCCGTTCACGCTCCAGGCGACCGCGCAGCGTTTCGCCGTCAACATATGGCATTACGTAGTACAACAAGCCGTCGGCGCTACCAGAGTCGAATAGCGGCAGGATGTGCGGATGCTGCAGATTGGCTGTGAGCTCGATCTCCTTCAAAAACCGCTCGGGGCCGAGCATCGCGGACAATTCAGCGTGCAGCACCTTGATCGCGACCTTGCGGTGATGCTTGAGATCCTCGGCGAGGTATACGGTCGCCATGCCACCCGCGCCGAGCTCGCGCTCGATGCGGTAGCGATCCGCCATGGCATCTATTATGGACCCAGGAAGGTTACTCACCGTGATTACGGGCGTGCGGCCGCATCGGGCAAATGTACGCTCAATTGGGCTGGTCTGCTCCAGGTCCGACTCACGCGCTGCTCACTTTCTGGGAATGGGGGTGCGTCTGTCGTGACCTCCTGGTGGATGAGGCCGATAGAATTAAGGTGTGTTCTATTTGCCCATCTGATTTATGAAAAAGTCTCAGCGATTGAAATCCGCCAAGAGCTCGATCGTGGTTGAACCCACGGCGGTTGCACCCGAGCCCGTGGCCGATGGGAACGCCGCCGCGGATCGCTACCCTCAGCGCATCGTGTGCCTCACGGAAGAGCCCACCGAAGTGCTGTACGCGCTTGGAGAGGAGCGGCGCATCGTTGGAATCTCCGGTTTCACCGTGCGTCCGCCGCGTGCACGCAGGGAGAAGCCCCGCGTGTCGGTATTCACCAGTGCCAACACCGAAGAGATCCTGAAGCTCAAGCCGGATCTTGTGATCGGCTTCTCTGACATACAGGCCGACATCGCGCGCGACCTCATAAAATTGGGCGTCGAGGTATGGATCAGCAACCATCGTAGTGTGGACGGCATCCTTGGATATATTCGGAGGCTGGGCGCGATGGTGGGTGCAGAAGACAAAGCCGATGCATACGTGCAGCGTGCCGAACAGCACATCGCCGGGATCCGCGCTGCCGCCGCTCAGTTGCAGCACCGACCCAAAGTCTACTTCGAAGTGTGGGATGAACCGATCATTGTCGGTACTCAGTGGGTCTCGGAAATCATCGAGATCGCCGGCGGTGACGATTGCTTCGCTGAAGTCTCGCACGAGTCGCTGGCGAAGCAGCGCATTCTGCCCAACGGAGACGAGGTGATCAGGCGCGCACCAGACATCATCATGGGCTCATGGTGCGGCAAGCGATTCCGTCCTGAGAAAGTCATCGCGCGGCCGGGCTGGGCCAGCATTCCCGCGATCCGCACTGGACAACTGTACGAGATCAAGTCACCGATCATACTGCAACCCGGGCCGGCTTCGCTGTTCGACGGGTTGGCAAGAATTTACGACATCATCGCCGGATGGCGGCCGACCGATTCGGCCGTAACTGGTTGAGCTGACGCGGATCGAGTGATCACCGTGGCACTCTGTTCGGCGTAATGCGTGCGCCGCCAGCCCGCTGCAGGGCGAGCGCGATACCAAAGTCCGCGATGAGACAGTGGCCGCCGTGGAGCAGGATGTTCTCGGGCTTGATGTCGCGATGTATGACGCCGCGGCCGTGCGCATATTCAAGTGCGTCGGCGGCCTCGCTGGCGATACGAACTGCATCCGCGACTGGAAGTTGCTCGTCGCGGTTCAATCGATCACGCAATGTTTCGCCGTCAACGTATGGCATCACGTAGTACAACAGACCATCTGCACTGCAAGAGTCGAACAACGGCAGGATGTGCTGGTGCTGGAGGCTTGCTGTTAACTCGATCTCGTTCAGGAAACGTTCGGGCCCGAGCATCGCGGACAACTCTGCATGCAGTACCTTGATCGCGACCTTGCGATGGTGCTTGAGATCCTCTGCGAGGTACACCGTAGCCCGGCGTGCTCTCAAGTGAGGGGCCAGTACATAATGAAGCGCCGACCAGCGGCAATCACGCTCCGGCAGATGACTGTCGTGATACTCGCGCGCATTTCTCCGCCGATGCCACTGGCCGAGCACGGTGCGTCGGCGGGGCGGTAGTAAACGGACTACGGTCTGGCGACCAGGGCGGATATCCACCCGGTGATCTCAATAATCCCCTGGCCAGGTTCGGGTATGATCACCACCAGATGACGGTCATCCGGCATCACCGCGAAATTCGCGTGATTAATCGCACGCACGATCGGCACGTTCGCGACAAGTTGCTGTCTCGACGCGACGCGCGGTTCCGCATGAAGGTCGAGCTCAACTTCTACGAGATTGGAATTGTCGCCTGCAGGCTCCAGATAGTAGAGCCCATGACCGTTTGGCGACCAGACGGGAGACGTACCGCCAGCACGTGAGATCTGCGCTCGCGCGCCCGAGGCAGCCATCGCCTGCACGTACACCTCTTCTCTGCCGCTCTCGTTACTGACATACGCGAACCAGCGTCCGTCTGGCGATGCAGTTGGTGAATGTTCGTTAGCTGGAGAATTCGCAAGCGGCACGGCGGCCGATCCGTCAGCGGAGAGCAGCCAGATATCACCAAGCGTAGTCGGTGACGACGTGCCGCCGAGATATGCGCGATCGCCCGGAAGCCAGTTGCCGGGAGTCTCAAACAGTCGTATGGGGAACCCGGCGGCAAAATGAAATGGCTGCGGTGGTCCGCTGCGGTCCACAGGAATCGAAAAAAGATCGCCACCGGGCCGCTCGTTCGTCAGGAACGTGATGCGACGTCCGTCGGCGCTGAAGTTCGCATCGTGACCGTCGCCCACGTTGGTAAGGCGTGAAAGCGTGCCCGACGCTACATCGAACGTCCAGACATCACGCTGACCGTCTCGATCACCTTCTATATCAAATGCGATCGTGCGGCCATCCGGCGACACGGTCGGCCGGTGATACACTGCAGCCTTATCGAGTAACGGCTTCTGCACGCCCGAGCGGTCCATCAACATCAATCGCGTGTTGGATGCGCGCTGGTAGATGATCACGCCATGTCCGACCGCGAGGCCGGCGACACCGCCAAGCGCCTGCGATACACGATCACCCAGCACATGCACGTCGCCCGTTGTTCGAAGAGTGGACTGGTCGAATGGAACTACGGACAGCGCAGCGTCGCCGCGCACGAACAGCGCGTAACCGGCGTCATACTCCGGCGCAGAAGCATCCTGCTCAATGACCAGCGGAGCACCGCCGCTGAGCGACACCGCCGCGACTCGCCCGGATCGAGTGAAGCCCGTTGCAGTACCGGAAATCGTGAACAGAACACCCTTTCCATTCGGCAACACGCTCGGTGACACGTAGATGTAGCCGCTGTCAGGAGTCGCGATCACCCGAAGATCCCTGCCGTCCGTGCGGATTACCGACAGCCCACCATGCGTGTTGGTAAAGACTATACGTCCATCGGGCGTCCACGCTGGCGCACCGATGGCGTCGGTCTGCGCATTCGGAACCGGAGTCGCAACTCCGCCGGCGATTGGCACAGTGTATACCGCGCTGCTCTTCACGAACCCGAGCGTGCGCGAGTCCCATGAGATGAACGGACTGAAGGCAACGTCGGTCCCCGGAATTGGCGTGCCGGTAAGTTGGTCCAGGTGTCGTAGTGACAGGCGCGCCTGGGGATCGCTCGGATCCGGCGACACCACGAGCTTGCCGTCGGGCGAGACAGCTATCTTGGTGAAATTACTGCGCGTGTCGGAAGCGTCGGGATCGAAGATACTACGACGCACAACAGGCCCGGAGTACATGTCGGCATTCCTGTGTTGCAGCCACGCAGCGCCGAGCGCGAAGCCAGCTATCAGTCCTGCAGCCACGCCACCAATCGCCAGATTGCGTGTGAGCATGCGACTGCGTCCTCCAGTCGCGCGTCGCGGCATAACCGATTCCGATGCGAGTGCTGCGGCGAACGCAGCAGCGCTTGTAAACCGGTCTGCCGGAAGCTTCTCCAGCGCTGTTGCCACGGCTGCATCCACATGCTCCGGCACGCTCTTTCGCTGCGCAGTGAGCGACCGTGGTGCGCTTGTGATCACCTGCGCAACTATTGCCTGCGCGCTTGATCCCGTGAACGGCGGATCACCACTCAACATCTCGTATGTCACGGCGCCGAGCGAATAGATATCGGACCGCGCTGTAATCGTACGCTCGCCCATAGCCTGCTCGGGACTCATGTACTGCGGTGTGCCCAACGACATGCCAGTCTGCGTCATGCGCGAGCCGCCTGCCTGCTCGACCGCGAGCGCGATCCCGAAGTCCGCCACCAACACGTGCCCATCGTGCAGCAGGATGTTCTCCGGCTTTATGTCGCGATGAATTACACCATGCTTGTGCGCATACTCAAGTGCGTCAGCTACTTCGGATGCAATACGAACCGCGTCGGAGACCGGGAGCTGTTGCTCACGCTCCAAACGCCCACGCAATGTCTCACCATCCACGTACGGCATCACGTAGTACAGGAGTCCATCAGCGTTGCCGCTGTCGAATAGTGGCAGGATGTGCGGATGCTGCAAATTGGCGGTGAGCTCTATCTCCTTCAAAAACCGTTCTGGGCCGAGTAATGCTGACAGCTCCGCATGCAGCACCTTGATCGCGACCTTGCGATGGTGCTTGAGATCCTCGGCGAGATACACCGTTGCCATCCCGCCAGCGCCAAGCTCACGCTCAATGCGGTATCGATCCGCTAGAACGGCGGCGAGGCGATCGGATGTACTCTGGCTCATCGATTTGGTGAAGCGCTCACCGGGGCGAAACGGACATACGAAAATGGGGTCCGGGACGCGACGGGGCCAGTGGCCTCCTTCGGCGGGATGACGCCTCCCTCGGCGGGATGACTACCCGATCCCGTGTTGTGCGTAGATCGGGTGCATCACCGCGCGCAGCTTTGGTAGCCTCGTGGCAAACCAGAGTCCGGTGACGATCGACACTGATCCGCCGAACAGAATTGTGTACTCCGAACCAATTCGTGCGGCTACGATTCCTGCGACCAGGCTGCCGATAGGCGCGGTGCCAAGAAACGCCATTACGTAGAATGCCATGACGCGCCCGCGCAGTCTCTCTTCCACCAGCGTCTGGATTATCGTGTTGATCGACGCCATCTGCACCATGAAGCCGGCGCCGACGATCGGTAGAATTGCGAGCGAAAGCCACAGTTGGTGAGAAAGTGCAAATCCGATCAACCCCAGGCCGAAACACACGGTAGCGGCGGCGCTCACGTTTTCGAGTCCCACCACCGACACTCGCGATGCAAGATAGAGCGCGCCTACAAGCGCACCTACGCCCGACGCAGTCATCAGGAATCCCAGCGTGTGCGCGCCGCCGTGCAGTGTCTGCGTCGCGATCGCAGGCATGAGCACAGTGTAAGGCATGCTCATCATGCTGACTATCGCGAGGAGTATGAGAGCTGTACGAATGGGCAGCGATCCCTTGATATATCGCAGGCCGGTTCGAAACTCCTCAAGCACGTGCGTCGTTCGCGGTTCGCGTTCCGCGATACTCAAGCGCATCGCAAACAATGACGCGATCACGGCGATATATGAGATAGCGTCGAGCATGAAGCACCATCCCTCACCTGCAAGCGCGATCAGGATACCGCCAAGTGATGGGCCGATGATTCGACTTGCATTCACCATTGTTGAGTTGAGCGCGATCGCGTTCGACAGAAGATTGCGATCCTCCACCATCTCCACCACGAATGCCTGCCGCGCTGGTGTGTCGAATGCGTTGATGCACCCCTGCACCAGCTGAAGGATCAGAATCTCTGTGACGGTAATGATTCCGGCGAAGGCCAGAATCGCTAGCGCGAGCGATTGCAGCATCGACAGCACCTGCGTCACGACGAGAACCGTATGGCGGTTCCAGCGGTCGATCAGTACGCCGCTGAATGGCGTGAGAATCAGCGTTGGTATCTGACCGCAGAATCCCACCAGTCCGAGAAGGAACGCCGAGCCGGTGAGCCGATACACGAGCCAGGATGTCGCGATCCTGGTGATCCATGTTCCCACCAGCGAAACAGTCTGGCCACTGAAAAAGAGTCGGTAGTTGCGGCTGCTGAGCGCGCGCCCGATGCTTGGCCGACGGGGAATTGGCTGAGGTGCAGTCATCGGATCATGTTGCGATCCGGTCTTTCAAGGACCGAGCCGTCGTGGAGCGAGCCCTATGGCTGGCGACGGCTTCGGGTGCACTAATCAGTGTTGTTTTGACCCTGCGGCGACGGCCGACGGTTCGATCCATTCGTTGGCCCAATCTTCGATCGCGACGATCGCCGCCTCAAGCGCGCGCCCCTTGGTGGTCAGTTCATACTCGATCCGCACGGGTGTGGTCGGAAACACATGTCTGACTACCACTCCCTCGGCCTCAAGCTCTCGCAGCCGCTCTGCGAGCATCCGATCACTTATATCCGGGACGGATTCCCTGATCTCATGGTAGCGCTTATCGCCGCCAAGCATCGCGCTGATGATGGCGCCGGACCAGCGTCGTCCAATCAGCTCGACCGCCTTGTGATACCGCGGGCAAATCGATTCCTGGCTCATAATATGTAAGTATATCCGATGGACAACATTGACAATAGTTACTTACTGAAATATAGTTACTCGTATCGAGTTACCGGGGTGCTGGCCGACCCTTTCCTTACCCAAACAGTCACCGCTTCGCTGGAGCAGAAATGTCCGCTACAATAGATAAAACCGGAGCCACCGCCCAGAGCCTGGCAGGTACCTGGCATATTGACGTCGCCCATTCGGGGGTCGGGTTCACTGTGACCCATCTGATGATGGCGAAGGTGAGAGGTCAGTTTACGGATATCGCCGGCACCGTGCAGACGGACGGTACGCCTGAAGGATCGCGGATCGAAGTTGAGATCGGCGCCGCAAGCGTCAGCACGCACGATGACGCTCGCGATGCGCACCTGCGCTCAGCCGATTTCTTCGACGTGCAGAAGTTTCCCAAGATCAGGTTCCTGAGCACCGCCATCAAGTCGAAAGGCGAAGACGATTTTCGCGTCACGGGAGATCTGACAATTCGCGACGTCACGCGGCCCATAGAGATGGACGTCACTCGTGAAGGATCTGGCCGCGATCCGTGGGGGAGCGATCGGGCCGGTTTCAGCGCAACGCTTCGGCTGGATCGGCGCGATTTCGGGCTGACATGGAATCAGGCGCTCGAGGCGGGTGGCGTGCTCGTTTCTAACGATGTAAGGCTCACAGTGGATGTCGAACTGACCCACAAGACGGAGCAGCTCGCGGGGTAGCTCAGTCGGGTAGCACGGATATTGCCCCTCTTCGGGTTGCAGCACAAATAACTTGACAGTCAACCCGAACAGGTGGAGTCCATGGTACGTGTGATCAGCAAAACGGCATTCGCGCTCACGCTTGGCGCTGTGACAATGCTTGGAGCATGCAAGAAGAGCGATAACGCGACTGATACGACGATGGCCGCGACCGACACGTCGATAAAGGCCGGTGCAATGTCGGGCACGTCGATGAACGCTCCAGCTACCGCGGCGCCAGTGACGGATGCTGGCATTTTCGCAGCGCTCGCAGCAGCCAATCAGGGAGAGATTGACGCTGGAAAGATGGCTGAAGCCAAAGCAACTACTGCGGCGGTGAAATCATTCGCGCACGATATGGTGATTGCGCACACCGCGATGTTGAACAGCGGAAACGCGCTGGCGAAGAAACTCAACATCACGCCTGACCCTGCCGCGGCGGATTCAATCGACGCGATGAGTCGGTCAACAGGCGCAGCATTGAGTGCAGCACCGAAGGGAGCCGGGTTCGACTCGGCTTACGTTAACGCGCAGGTCGTCGGGCATCAGTATGTACTCGACATGATCAAGCGGGATGAGAGTGTGGCGCAGAACACCGAGCTCAAGTCAGCGCTGACGTCGGCTGAGCCGAAGGTTCAGGCCCACCTGGACCGAATCAGGACCATCCAGGGCAAGTTGAAGTAGCTGGCCCGCGCGGACGCGACATTGATCGCGTATATCTGGATGGGGTAGAGCGACGCTCCCGCGCGACGCTCTACAAGTTGATTGGGGCGATGCAGTCGACGAACAACACAGACATCAAGTACCTGATCCAGCAAGTCGCACCAACGTTTTTGAGCAACATGGACCGCGCACACGCGCTCAGCGAGAAATTCTGAGCGAGAGGTGCGCGGTTTTGTTGTGCCGCAGCGAGCTTTGCCGAACGGACGCGCTGAATTAGTGCAGTGATGCCAACTTCACATCCTTGTGGCCAAGCGCCTGCGCGACATCATACATCGCCTGGTTCAGGATCCTGTGCGTGTTATCATCGGCCGCGTGCCCGGACTTTGCGTCAATATCCGCCATGACTGCGACATGCAGCGGATGCGAAAGCGCTTTGTCAAATAGATACCCGGACCAGATATCCCATCGGACGTCGTGCCTGCCTCCACCAATGTGGTGGCGAGTTTCGCGCCGTGCAGATCGGCCGGAGGCATCGGCAGCTTGATACCCTTCTCGGTCGCTCGTCCCGGTCGTATCGCAGTGTCCGAACCACCCCGCGTCGCGAAGTACGAAGCCACGTATTACTGCGACGATACGCTATCATACAAAATGCGGATGCCTCGGAGATGGCGAACGAGACGCGGTTGTATGACTTTTCGCTATATTGGCGACACTGCGTATGCCCTGGCGTGGCTCGCTCCCGGCGCGCCCGCCATTTCCTTCAACCTGCCAAAGCGTGACCCCATGCAACGTGACCGGTTACGATTGCTGCTTCAGCGCTGCCGTTCTGCCGCATTTGCACTGACGGCGCGCGGCGAGATCTGGGAATGGAACACGGAATCAGAAGCTCTACTCGGCTATACTGTGGCCGAGGCGGTGGGTCAGTCCTTTGTCGGTCTCCTGCGGCCGCGCGACCCACTCGGCAAGGCGGTTGATAGCGAATACTGTGAGCGCACAATTCGCGACGGTGGCGCGCCGAGTTTCGACATGCGGGTAAGGCCACGCACCGGGCGCGCTCTGTGGCTGAATGTAACCGTACTCGTTTTCGAGCGATTTCACAGTAGCCCGCCGCTGGTTGTGCACGTCGCGCACGACATCACAGACAGCCGGCATCGTCGCGCCGTGTTCGGCCGCCTGATCGAGTCCGCGAGGGAAATAATTGAGGTGGCAGACGATGAACATCATCTGGTTCCCGTGTCACCGCTCACCGAGCAGGAACAGCGCGTACTTCGTGCTCTCGAGACGGGGCAGACGCCGGCACAAATTACGCGGCTGCTCGGAATCACTGCCCAAACTCTGCGCAATCACCTGCACCATATCAACCAGAAGCTGGGAACGCACAATCGGCTCGAAGCCGTCATGAATGCCGTGCGCCGCAGGCTTATCTAAGCCGTTTCGCTCAGTAAAATCACGCGCCGCTATAAATGGTGCTTGTGGTATGCCCGGCGTACCGTCTAGTACATCTGCTTCATTGTTGCAACCGTCACATCGTCGCATCTTCCAGATACTACCCAACGGAGGAACGACATGTCGGTTGTCGAGCAGGTGGCGACGTTCGTCGCCAGATCCAACTATGAAGAACTCTCTCGCGATGCGCGACTGCAACTGAAGATCAGAATGCTCGACGTGCTTGGTTGTGCGATCGGCGCCAGCAACGCAGAAACGCCGCACCGGGTACGGGAGTACGCCACCGCCTGGTCCACGGACGGGCCATGCAGTTTTATCGGTGGTGGAAGTGGTGCACCCGATCGTGCCGCGCTCGTGAACGGTACGTTGGGACGGTATCTGGACTTCAACGATAGTTATCTCGCTCCCGGCGAGACCTGCCATCCATCAGATAATCTGGCAGCAGTACTCGCGGCAGCTGAGTTGGCCGGCACAGACGGTCGCACGTTGCTGGCAGCACTTGCGGTTGCATATCAGGTGCAGTGCAGGTTGAGTGATGCCGCGCCCGTGCGCAAACATGGCTTCGATCACACGACGCACCTGGCCTACTCCGCGGCCGCTGGTGCGGCACGAGCACTTGGCATGGACGCCGAGCACATCGCGAATGCAATTGCGATCAGTGGTACGGCACTGAACGCGCTACGTGTAACGCGCACGGGCGCGCTGTCTAATTGGAAGGGACTGGCAGCACCGTTTGCGGGCTCTGCAGCACTTGAGGCGACGTTGCTCGCGCGCGGCGGGATTACCGGACCAATGGAAGTCTTCGAGGGCAATAAGGGCTTGTTCGACGCCATTACGGGGCCATTCAGCATCGATTGGAAGGCCGAGGATCTCGAGCGTGTCACGCACACCATTGTGAAGAAGTTCAACGCTGAGATTCACTCGCAGACCGCGATCCAGACCGCCCTCGATCTCAAGCACAAATCCGGTTTCCGTCCGAGCGACATCTCAACGGTGGAGCTGGATGTGTTTGACGTCGCGTACAACATCATCGGCGGTGGTGAAGAGGGAGACAAGCAGGTGGTGCTGACAAAGGAAGCCGCCGATCACAGCCTGCCGTACCTGATTGCTGTCGCCTTGCTCGACGACACGGTGATGCCGCAACAATACGAGCCGGACAGGATCCGGCGCGCGGATGTGCAACAGCTTCTGCGCCGCGTCAAAGTGCGGCCGAACCAGGAGTATTCAAAACGCTTCCCGGGGGAGATGCCATCGCGCGTTACGGTGACACTGCGCGACGGGCGTCACTTCTCGCTGGAGCGGCACGACTATCTCGGTTTCCGTACGAGTCCGATGTCCTGGGAAGATGCACACAACAAGTTCGTCGCGTTGGGAGCGTCACATGCAGAACCAGAGACACTCGTCGAGATCGCGTCGGCGGTAAAGGACATCGAGTCCATCAAAGTACATGATCTGACGCACCTGTTGACCAAGGTTCACGCGCCGACGCATTCGTCGGCTGTAGCAGCTGCCTGAGTACGGCAACTCCAACTGGTAATGAGGACGCACATGCAAACAACTATTGAACGACCTGGTCACGACACACACGTCGTTGTACCCAGTGCAAATAGAGGCATCACGACCGAGGGATTTGACTTCCTGCGCCGGAATGAGCGAGAGGGCAAGCCACGCACGCACGGCGTGACTGAAATCCGGGGAGCATACTATTCACCAATCGGCAAGCGCGAACTGTCTGACATTTTCGAGACGATGGGCAACTATGTTGATGCGCTCAAGTTTGCGGGCGGCTCATTCACATTGATGCCGTACAAGGCACTTGTCGAAGTGATCGACCTCTGTCACAAGAGCAATGTGCTGGTATCAACCGGCGGTTTCATCGAGCACGTCCTCACGCAGGGCAATGACGCGGTGGATAGGTATCTGAACACCTGTCGTGACGCTGGGTTCGACATCATCGAGCTGTCCAGCGGCTTCATCACACTGCCAGCGAATGATTGGCTGCGCCTCGCGGAGAAGGTGCGCAAGATGGGACTCAAGGCCAAGCCGGAAGTCGGCATCCAGTTCGGCGCTGGCGGAGCAACGTCGGTGAAGGATCTTGAAGCCGAGGGGACGAGCGATGCAACGTGGATGATCCAACTTGCGCGGCGCTTCATTGATGCCGGGGCGTACCAGATCATGATCGAATCAGAAGGCATCACGGAGAACGTTCGCACGTGGCGAACCGATGTGCCTGCGCAGGTCATAGACGCGCTTGGCCTGGATCACGTGATGTTCGAGGCCGCTGATCCGGCGGTGTTCCAGTGGTACATCAAACACTACGGTCCAGAGGTGAACCTGTTCGTGGATCACAGCCAGATTGTCGAGCTGGAGTGTTTGCGCGCGGGGATCTGGGGAACCGCGAGTCTGTGGGGTCGCGTGGTCACTTACAAGCCATGAGCACGCGTGGGTGTGGCGGGAGCTCACCTGCTTCGCGGGAGACACTGCCGTCACACCACACTCCTATACTCAGTAACGCTCGGCTACTTAGGCGAGCGTTACTTCAGCTATTGCATTCTGCTCCGAACCGCGTGCCTACGGATTGATCGGAAACGGCGCGTTCCTGAAGACCTCGGCCTCGGTCTTGTACCGGCCCGTCTGCGCTGGTTGCATCTGCGTCGGGCGCTTACTCGTCGACGGTTGGGCTGCT
>PMEM01000058.1 GCA_003155795.1 Gemmatimonadota bacterium | reverse complement strand
GGGCCGCGCTCGCGCGGAGAGCTGGCGATGCCGAGGCCAGTCGACAAGGACACCACCGCGTGAGCGCGCCGCAGCCGTTGATCGAATCGCGCATGGTGGGCTCGATGAAGATTCACGCGCTGCAGGCCGGCGGGCAGAAGCTCGATGGCGGCGCGATGTTCGGCGTCGTGCCGAAGCCGCTCTGGGAGCGCCGCATTCCCGCCGACGAGCGGAACAGAATTCCGCTGGGCATGCGCTGCATTCTGGTGGAGCATGATGATGGGCTCGTGCTCATCGACTGCGGGGAGGGGAACAAGGAGAACGATCGTTTCCTCGGCATCTACGGAATCGAGAACGCGGGCGCCAATGGGCGCACGGCGCTCGAGGATGCGCTCGCGACGCTCGGGCATAGCACCGACGACATCAAGCTCGTGATCGATTCGCATCTGCACTTCGATCACGGCGGCGGGAACACATATCGCGATGAGGCGGGCGCGGTGTGGCCGACGTTTCCGCGGGCGCGGTATGTGGTGCAGCGCGGCGAGTTGGAGTACGCGTCGCACACGAACGAGCGGACGGCGGCGAGCTACTTCCCGCACAACTTTGCGCCGATCGTGGAAGCGGGCCTTTTCGATCTCGTGGAAGGCGAGAAGCAGATCGTCCCGGGAATCTCCGTGTTGCCGACGCCGGGGCACGTCCCCTTTCATCAGGGGATCTTGCTCGAGTCAAAGGGGGAGAAGGCCTTTTTTCTCGGCGATCTGGTTCCCACTGCGGCGCACCTGCCGCTTCCGTGGATCATGGGCTACGACGTCGAGCCGCTGGTGACGCTGGAGACCAAGCGCCGAACGCTGGCGAGGGCATTGCAGGAGGAGTGGCTCTTGCTGTTTGAGCATGACGCGACGCACGCATGGGGGCGGTTGGCGCACGACGGGAAGGCGTACGTGCTGGCGCCCTGATCGAGCCCGGAGGCAAGGGTGTTGACATATAAGTCGAGGGCGCCGTAAATTACGCCCTGACAATCAAGTAGAGCGAAGCACATTCGCTCTCACCCTCCGGCCCTCGCGCTCCAAGCGCCTGGTGTGCTGTTGGAGTCTCAGTGTTCGATGGGCGCCCGCATGCGGGTGCTCGTCGCGCGTCGCGGACNNGGAGTGGTGTCCGCGATTTTTTTTGTCCTTGTCGGAGATATCGCCCATTCAGGATAGCACCAAGCGCGTCCGCGTGAACCGCCAGATTCGCATTAGTCCGCTTCGCGTCATCGCGCCCGACGGCAGCCAGCTTGGCATACTCGAGCTGGACACCGCGCTCGCACAGGCAGAGGCACAAGGGTTGGATCTGGTGGAAGTCGCACCGCTCGCTCGGCCGCCGGTCGTCCGAATCATGGACTACGGCAAGTTCAAGTTCGAGCAGGCGAAGATGGCGCGGGTCGCGAAGAAGAAGCAGCATGTCATTCACCTGAAAGAGGTGAAGTACCGCCCTGGAATCGATGATCACGATTTTGCCACGAAAACTCGGCACGCTCGGCGATTCCTCGAAGAAGGGAACAAGGTGAAAGTCACGATGATGTTCCGCGGCCGTCAGGTCGCGCATCCGGAGCTTGGCAAGGACGTGCTCGATCGCGTGTCGGCGGATCTCGCGGACATCGGCAAGATCGAGGCGGATGCGAAGCTGGAAGGCAAGAACATGACAATGATCCTGGCGCCGAAGTAGGCTGCCATACCGAAAGGGATTTCAATGCCGAAGATGAAGACGCACAAGGGCGCTGCGAAGCGCTTCAAACTCACAGCGAGTGGCAAGGTCAAGCGGTTCAAGGCCTACAAGAGCCACATCCTGACCAAGAAATCGCCAAAGCGGAAGCGCAATCTTCGCCGCCCGGGTCTGATCGCGACCAAGGGTGACATCAAGCGTATGAAGCGCCTCCTGCAATCGTAAGGAGACCACTATGCCACGCGTAAAAAGCAACGTCGTAAGACTCAAGCGTAAGAAGCAGATCATGAAGGCGGCGCGCGGTGCGTTCGGCGCCCGCTCGAAACTTTGGAAGGCCGCGAAGGAAAACGTCGAGCGCGGCTGGGTCTACGCGTATCGGGATCGCAAGAACAAGAAGCGCGAGTTCCGCAAGCTCTGGATTGTCCGCATCAACGCTGCCGCTCACATCCATGACATGACCTACAGCACCTTCATCAATGGTCTCGGGAAGGCTGGCATCGAGATCGATCGCAAGGTCCTCGCCGACATCGCGGTCCGCGATGCCGCTGCTTTTGGGATGCTCGCCGAACAGGCGCGCAAGGCTCTGAGCGCTGCCGCTTAACGATCGCAGTATCGCCGGTGAGTCGGCCGGATGATGCGCTGACGGGGCGGCCTCGGTACTTTTCGAGTCCGCCCTATCTTTTTGCATGACTTCCAACTGAAACGTGTCAGAATCGACGCTTAAGGATTTTCAGACTGCCGCCGCCGAGCTGCAACGTGCAGCTTGTGCGGCCTTCGATGCGGCCGACTCTGCCGACTCGCTCGAGAAAGCGCGCGCGGAGTTCCTCGGCCGCACAAGCGGGCGCTTGCTCGCGCTGCAACGCCTCGTCCCGTCGTTCGAGGGTGCCGACCGGGGTGTTGCCGGCCGAGCGTTCAACGAGGTGAAGACCGGACTCGAGGCCAGCCTCGACGCACGGCGCGTGACGCTCGAATCGAGCGCGCGCACGTCAGCGCCAAAAGCCGATCTCACCATGCCATCGCGCGGACAGTTCCTCGGTGCCGAGCATCCGGTGACGCTCGTTATCGAGGAAATCATCGAGATATTTCGCGGTCTCGGATTCACCGTAGCGACCGGGCCAGAAGCGGAAACCGAATGGTACAACTTCACGGCCCTCAACTTCCCGCCGGATCATCCTGCGCTCGACATGCACGATACGATGTACCTCGCGAAGGATGTCGTACTCCGTACTCACACGTCGCCGGTGCAGATCCGCGCGCTGCAGGCGGGACCCCCGCCAATCCGCGTGGTCATTCCCGGCAATGTGTACAGGCTGGATCCGTTCGACGCGAGTCACGCGCCGGCATTCGCGCAGATCGAGGGCCTCGCAGTGGACGAAGGAGTGAGCTTCGTCGATCTCAAGGCGACGTTGACGCATTTTGCGTCGCGATTCTTCGGCTCTACACGCACTCGGTTTCGGCCGAGCTACTTCCCGTTCACGGAGCCATCGGCTGAAATGGACGTGGAATGCCAGCTGTGCAAGGGCGCTGGCTGCGCAGCGTGCAAAGGCTCGGGATGGATGGAAATTCTCGGTTCCGGAATGGTGCATCCGAATGTTCTCGAGGCAGCAGGCGTCGACAGCGAACGTTACACCGGCTGGGCGTTCGGCATGGGGCCCGGGCGCATCGCGCTGCAGAGGTACGGCATTCCCGACATTCGCACACTATACGATTCGGACCTTCGCTTTCTCGAACAGGTGGCGCGATGAACGCGTCATACGAGTGGTTGAAGGAGTTCACCGATTTCGATCTGACACCGCAACAACTCCGCGATGTGCTCACCAGTCGCGCCGCGACGGTCGATGAGCTCGTGGCATTGCGCGCGGATCTGGCTGATGTCGTTGTCGGACTGGTCGTCGAGGCGAAGCCGCATCCAAACTCGGATCATCTATGGGTGACCAGGGTTGACGCGGGAGCGAGCGAGCTGCTCGACGTCGTCTGCGGCGCTCCGAACGTGCAGGCTGGATCCAAGTATCCGTTCGCGCCAAGCGGTGCGACACTACCGGGCGGACTCAAGCTGGAACGCCGGAAGATCCGTGGTGAGACATCCAACGGGATGTTGTGCTCTGCACGCGAGTTGGGACTGGGTACAGAACACGACGGGATCCTCGTGCTTCACACCGATGCCGCACCGGGCACGCCATTTCTGGCGGCGTATCCCGCCGGAGACACTCGGCTCGTCATAGATGTTCTGCCCAATCGGCCCGATCTTCTCTCACACGAAGGGGTCGCTCGCGAAATCTCCGCGTTCACTGGCAACGATCTGCACATGCCTGGGCACGCGAACATGAATCTCGCGTTGCCTTTTGCGCATGCCAATGGTGATGGCGCCACAGGTGGGGTGAGGATCGTCGTGGAGGATCTGGAAGCGTGCCCGTTGTACGCGGCCACTGTCATCCGCGGTGTCCGAATCACGCCGAGCCCCGGGTGGCTCGCCGAAAGAATCGTCAGCATCGGTTTGCGTCCAATCAACAATGTTGTTGATGCGACCAATTACATGCTCCATGGTTTCGGTCAACCGATGCACGCGTTCGACCTGGATCGATTGCAAGGTCCCGAGATTCGCGTACGCAAAGCGCACGCCGGTGAACGCATCAGGACACTCGATGGTGTGGAGCGCAAGCTGGATGCATCGATGCTCGTTATCGCCGACGCGAATAATGCGCAGGCTGTCGCCGGTGTGATTGGCGGTGATGAGTGCGCTGTGCACGACGCGACGACCAACATACTGCTCGAGGTGGCTGTGTTCGCGCCGCGTGCGGTGCGCTCGACGCGGCGAGCGCTCGGAGTATCGACGGATGCAAGCTATCGGTTCGAGCGCGCGATCGACGCGCATGCAACTATCGACCTCGCCGGCTACGCTGCTGCACTGATTGTGTCAATCGCTGGCGGGCACGTTGACGGCGCGCCCCTGGCAATTGGAACTGCAGGCGCTTCGCCAACGCCAATTCAGCTTCGCATGACACGCGTCGAGCGCTTGCTCGGCGAGTGGCTCCCTGAAACCGAATGCATGCGCCTGCTCGGAAGCGTCGGATTCGGCGTAACGTCTGGCGGTGGGGAGGCGCTTCGCGTAACGCCTCCGCGCTGGCGTGGCGACGTGACCCAGGAAGTGGATCTGATTGAAGAAGTCGCGCGACTCCACGGGTATGACGCGTTTCCCGATGCGCTGCGCCCGTTTCGCGTTGGTGCCGCGGAGGATTCCGCAGCTTACGTCGTAACGCGACGCGTTACAGAGGCTCTCGTTGCGGCTGGGTTGTTCGAAGTGCGGCCCATACCGTTTGTCGCCGACGCCGGCGAAAATGGCGTGAGAGTGATGAATCCGCTCGCCGAGAGCGAGGCGCAGCTTCGATCCAGCATCCTGCAGACGCTCGCACGCCGGGTGGAACGCAACTTCGCGCACATGACGCGTAATGTCCGGCTGTTTGAGGTCGGTGTGGTCTTCAACCGGGGAGCAGGAGGAATTCCTGTCGAGCGCACTGTCGCTGGTGCGGTGATATCGGGGGACCGGAATCCCGCACACTTCACCGCGCCCCGGCCCGGCCAGGTCGATATCTGGGATGCCAAGTGGCTTGGTGAACGCATCGTCGCGATTGCATTTGGCGACAGCGCGACAAAGCTTGAGCCGAACTCGGACTCGACCGGGTGGAATATCGTGAGGGGAGCTGACCGGATCGGCACGATCGCGCAGATTGCGGTCGATGTNNTTCTCCGGTATTCGGCATTGAGGTTGACCTGACCGCCGCGTTCGGGAGCGTTAGTCAGCCGGTTATTGCCAGAGCGCTGCCGGTTACGCCAGCGGCCGAGTTTGATATCGCCCTGTTGGTGCCCGATGGCACGATGGCCGCCGACATAGCCCGGGTGGTCGAGACCGCAGCCGACGAGATACTTGAATCACTGGTTCCGTTCGATGAATTCCGTGGTGCGGGCGTGCCTGATGGGTATCGGAGTATCGCGTGGCGCTTGACGTTCAGGCATCCTGAGCGCACCCTACGCGACAAGGAAATTGACGGTCGCCGCGCGCGAATCCTGCGCGCACTAGACGAGGAGCTCGGTGTCAGACCACGTACTTCCTGAAAATCCGCAGTTCGCCCAGCTAAGCCGCCTGGTCGGAAGACTGGGTGAGGAGCTGGCCAGCTATCGCAAGCGTGCCCTCAGTGCGGAGGCAAAACTCCGGGCCCTGGAAGAAGACGCCGCTCGCGTCGCTGGAACGTCTCCCAAGCGCGTCCTCGAACTCGAACGAGAAAACGCTGATTTGAATCGACGGTTGACCGTCGCCCGGGCTCGGTCCGAAAAGATGCTCGCCCGGGTCCGTTTCCTCAAACAACAGCGGGACGGTGCGTCATGACCAAAGCCAAAACGAGCGTTCGAGTAACGATTCTCGGCGACGAGTACACGCTCCGGTCCGCTACGTCGGTCGAGGAAACTCAGGCGATCGCGAAACAGGTCGATCTGTCGATCCGCGAGATCATGTCGTCCGGACTGGTTGTTGAGACCCACAAGGCGGCCATTCTGGCGTGCCTCCGGATGGCTGGAGAACTGGCACAGGCTCAGATGGAAGCGGCCGAGCTGTCCAGCAAGATGACTGCGTTGAGTCAGGAGATCCGCCCGTGGCTGCCACCTGCCAAGCGTTACGATTAGCTTCAAGGAATGGACTTCACGGCTATCTGGGCCGCGGGCGCGATTCTTGTGCTGGTCGCCGGCTGCGGCCTTTTTTTCATAGTTGGGCGTAGGGCTGGGGCGAAGGGCGAGGTTGAACGGCAGCGAGTAGCCGGCACCACGGCCGAACAAACAGCGAAACGCATCGTTGGAGACGCTGAGCGGGATGCTCAATCTCTCCGCAAGACGGCTGTCCTTGAGGGCAAGGAAGAGCNNGAGGCCGAGGCGCGAAAGCGCCGCGAGGATGTCGAAGGCGATGAACGTCGGTTGCAGGAACGCACTGCAACCATCGAACGGAAGGCAGACGTGCTCGACCAGCGCGAGCGCGACATCAAACGCTCGGCGGCCGACGTCGCAACTCGAGAACGAAGCATTCTGGATCGGCAGACTGATCTCGACAAACTGATCGCGGATGAACGCCGTCACCTCGAATCGCTCGCTGGCATGTCCGCGGCCGACGCCAAGAATGAACTGATCAAGCGCCTCGAAGAAGAAGCCCACGCCGATGCAGCGAACAGGCTGCGTGTGATACGTGAGGAATCGCGGCGAAATGCTGACCGCGAGGCGAAGAAGATCATAGCGCTGGCGATTCAGCGCATCGCTGCTGAGCAGACAGTGGAAACTACGGTCTCGACCGTGGCACTCCCGAACGACGAAATGAAGGGAAGGATCATCGGCCGCGAAGGTCGTAACATCCGTGCGTTCGAGCTTGCGACCGGCGTTGATGTGATCATTGACGACACCCCGGATACGGTCGTCGTGAGCTGTTTTGAGCCAATGCGACGCGAGGTTGCACGCATGGCGCTCGAGAAACTGGTTGCCGACGGTCGCATTCACCCGGGCCGAATCGAAGAAGTCGTGGCGAAGGCTCGCGAGGAAGTGGACAAGGCGATCCTGGAAACAGGCGAGCGCGCTGCGTACGAAAGCGGCGTTCACGGACTGCATCCAGAGCTCCTGAAGCTCGTCGGTCGCATGAAGTGGCGCACGAGCTACGGGCAGAACATTCTCAATCATTCCAAGGAAGTGGCGTGGCTCGCCGGCATTATGGCGGCCGAGCTCGGGCTCGACGTGGCAATGGCGCGTCGCGGTGCGCTGCTGCACGATATCGGCAAGGTGCTCACTCACGAACACGAGGGCACGCACGTACAACTTGGCGTCGAGATGGCGACCAAGTACGGCGAACATCCGTTGGTCGTGAATGCAATCGCCGCCCACCACGACGATGTCCCGCATGAGAGCGAGATTTCGGTATTGGTGCAGGCAGCGGATGCGATCAGTGGTGCGAGGCCGGGTGCTCGGCGGGAATCGTTCGAGACGTATGTCAAGAGACTCGAGGGTATCGAGCGCATTGCATCTGACTATCGCGGCGTCGAAAAGGTCTTCGCGATTCAGGCTGGTCGGGAGGTTCGAGTGATAGTCACACCCGACACGATCGACGATCCGCGGATGGAGACCCTCGCGGAGGAAATAGCACTTCGCATCGAGCGCGAATTGCAGTACCCAGGTCAGATCAAGGTGGTTCTGATCCGTGAGACGAGGGCCGTAGGCATTGCCCGCTGAGCTTATAGACGGAAAGGTCATCGCGGCGGGAGTTCGCGCCGAGGTTGCCGGGGAAGTTGCGACACTCAAGGCAAGTGGCATCGTTCCGAAGCTTGCCGTCGTGCTCGTCGGCGACGATCCTGCGAGCGCCGTGTACGTCGCCGCCAAGGGACGTGCGTGTGTAGAGGTCGGCATGGCGGAGTCAACGATTCGACTGCCCGCAACCACGTCGCAAGGTGAGCTCATGCAGCTGCTCGATTCCTTGAATGCCGACTCGACGGTGCACGGCATACTTGTGCAGTCACCGTTCCCGTCGCAGATAGACTGCAGCGCTGTCATCCGCCGGATTGATCCCGCGAAGGATGTCGATGGTTTCCATCCAGTGAACGTGGGAAAGCTGATGGCGGGCGAGCGCGATGGGTTTGTTCCGTGCACCCCTGCTGGAATCCAGGAGTTGTTACGTGCATCCAACGTCGCGACGCGCGGCCTCGACTGCGTTATCGTCGGTCGCAGCAACATTGTCGGCAAGCCCATGGCCGCTCTCATGGTCCAGGACGGACCTGTGGCGAATTGCACAGTCACAGTGTGTCACCGCTACACGCGCGATCTGGCGGTACACACTCGCCGCGCTGACATTCTGATTACCGCCGTCGGTCGGCCTGGCCTGATAACAGCCGACATGGTCAAGCCAGGCGCGGCGGTGCTCGACGTCGGAATTACGCGCATTCCCGATCCGACGCGAAAGAGCGGGACACGGCTCGTCGGTGATGTGGATTTCGATGCTGTTCGCGAAGTCGCCGGCCTCATCACACCGGTTCCGGGTGGTGTGGGACCGATGACGATCGCGATGCTGCTGCGCAATACTGTTCGCGCGGCGCAGCGACTGGCGACCGCGTGAGGTCGTTCCGATGAGGCGGTCGTATCGAACCAGCGTCGCACAGCCCGGTGTGGAGTCCGACTTGTTCGGCTCCTCAGCAGCGTCGCGCGCTGTCGCTCCAGCTGCTCCGGGGTCCACTCCCGAAACCGCGATTCCTGTCGCGTCGATTACCGAGACGGCGCGCGCGGTGATTGAAGGTTCGTTCTCACCGCTGTGGGTACGCGGTGAGGTCAGCGACTTCAAACGACACAGAAACGGACACTGGTATTTCTGTCTGCGCGATGCATCTGCGCAGGTCCGCTGTGTTGTCTGGTCGCGCAGTCAGCGAGGGATTCCCACGTCGCCGGATGAGGGCATGGAAGTAACGGCTTACGGTCAGTTGACCGTCTATGCCGCTCGCGGTGAAATGCACCTGAACGTCACCGCGATGGATGCAGTCGGCGACGGTCTCTGGCGCAAGGCAATGGAAGAGACTCGGCTTCGGCTTGATCGCGACGGATTGCTTGCGGCTGCTCGCAAGCGCACCCTCCCATACGCTCCGATGCGCGTCGGGATGGTCACGAGTCCCGACGGTGCTGCGCTGCGCGACGTGATTGCGGTGATTCGCCGACGTGCGCCTCATGTGAGCCTCGTCGTGAGCGCCGCGACGGTGCAGGGGGTGAATGCACCAGCGGAGATTGTCGCTGCAATTCAGCGAATCTGTCGTTTTGGTGAGATAGACGTGCTCATCGTCGGGCGAGGCGGCGGTGGCCGCGAAGACTTGTGGGCGTTCAACGACGAGGCTGTAGCACGTGCGATCGCTGATGCAACTGTGCCAGTGATCACCGGTGTCGGTCACGAGATAGATATCACGATCGCGGATCTGGTTGCCGATCATCGCGCGGCGACTCCCTCAGCGGCTGCTGAAGCAGCGGTTCCCGTGCGCGCTGACCTGCTGGCGGCCTTGCGCGGACTGGGCGACGAGTTGAGTTCGTCATTGACAGATCTCGCAGCGCGTGCTCGTTCCAGACTCGAGGAGGGCGCTACGTCGCTCAAGCGAGCGGCTGCGATAGATGCTGAACGTCGCAGAGCGGCGATCGCCGCAACCGCGGGACGGCTGAACGCATTGAGCCCGCTGGCGACGCTCGCGCGCGGCTACGCTGTCGCCCGCGCATCGGACACTCGCAGAACACTTTCCAGCATCAAGGATTTCAAAGCCGATGATCTTTTCACGCTTACCGTGCGCGATGGGGAGATCGTTGCGCGCGTTACGGAGACGGCATGAGCTACGAAAAGAGAGTTGCGAGACTTCAGGATATTGTAGCGGAGCTGGAAGGCGACGGAGTGCCCCTGGACGACGCTCTCAGGTTGTTCGAGGAGGGAATCGAAATCCTCCGGCTCGCATCTGACGAACTGACGACTGCGGAGGGGCGCGTTGAGCTGCTCATCGAGCGCGTCGAAGGCGTCTTCGAGACCCGCGCGATAGATGACTGAGAGATTTCTTGCCGACGACGCTGCGGTCGATGTCGGCGCCGATCGGAGCGACATCGACGCGGCCATCGCGGCTCTGTGCGAAACGTTGCCTCCGATGGACAATCGACTGCTCGATGCGGTGCGTTACTCGCTCCGCAGCCCTGGCAAGCGATTGCGCGGCATTCTTGTCTGTGCGTCCTACCGCGTAGCAGGTGGCGGTGGCGACGTGTCCGGTTTAGCTGCTGCGGTCGAAATGCTCCACGCTTACTCGCTCGCGCATGACGATCTGCCATGCATGGACAATGACGACATTCGTCGCGGTCGCGCTACCACGCATCGCGTGTCCGGCGTGCCAGTTACCGTAGTTGCCGGCGCAGCGATGATCCCGCTAGCGGTCCGCGCGGCGGCGGATTCTGTCGGAAACATGCACCGTGGAGCGCTCCGGGTCGTGCCAGTCATCGCTGCACTGATGCAGGCAGCCGGTGCCCGGGGTATGATTGGTGGTCAGTTGCAGGATCTGAACGCCGAGGGCACGCGAGCAGATTCCTTGGAAAAACTTGAACGTATTCATCGCGCGAAGACGGGCGCCCTGATCGCTGTCTCAGCGCGCGTCGGGGGCATTGCCGCCGGTGCCGACGACGACGCAGTTAAAGCACTTGGGAGCTTTGGAGCTGACATCGGTCTCGCGTTCCAGATCGTGGATGACGTGCTGGATGTCACCTCGTCGTCGACGGCGTTGGGGAAGTCCGTTGGCCGCGATGCCGAATTGGGGAAAAGTACCTATCCCGCTCTGTTAGGCGTGGATGGTGCAATGGCGAGAGCCGTAGAACTTGCCAGGCACGGATGCAACACACTGCACGCACACAACCTGCTCAGCCGCGAGCTACGGCATCTCGCTGATCTGGTGATAACTCGCACGAATTGACGGATAAGATGGCAATACTCGATCGGATAACCTCGTCTTCGGACGTTAAAGCACTTACGCGAGATGAACTAGGTGTGCTCGCGGAAGAGATACGCGCGTTCCTCATAGAATCCTGTGCCCGCACAGGAGGTCACATCGGTGCAGGCCTTGGCGTCGTCGAGTTGGCGATCGCACTGCATGCGACGTTCGATACGCCAAAGGATCAACTGGTCTGGGACGTCGGCCACCAGGGTTATCCGCACAAGCTGCTTACAGGTCGCGCACGCCAGTTCGACACGCTGCGAACTGAGGACGGGATATCCGGTTTCCTCAAGCGTTCGGAGAGCCCGTACGATTCGTTTGGGGCGGGGCACGCAGCCACCGCAATCTCCGCTGGCTTCGGCATGGCTGTTGGCCGCGACCTGGTTGGCGAATCGTTCAAGGTCGTATCAGTGCTTGGCGATGGTGCGCTCACATCCGGCCTTGCATACGAAGGTCTCAACAATGCCGGGGCCTCCGGCCGCGACTTCATCGTGGTCCTCAACGATAATGAGATGTCCATCGCGCCGAACGTTGGTGCCATGTCCAAGTACCTCAACTCCGTGCAGCGCAACCCGATCTACAACCGGCTCCGCTCCGCGATCGGGACGATGGTTGACAGCATGCCCGGCAGGCTGCAAGGGGTGAGCGCGCTCGTCCGACGCTGGGAAGAGAGTATGAAGTCGTTTCTCACGCCCGGAGTGCTGTTCGAGGAGTTGGGCTTCCGGTATTTCGGTCCGATTGACGGCCACGACATCGATCTTCTCATCGACACGTTTACCGCGGTTCGCGCAATGGATGGACCGCGACTTGTTCACGTAATCACCAAAAAGGGCAAGGGATTCCCGGCCGGCGAAAATGTGGAGAAATGGCACGCGCTACCAGCCGGTCACGATCCTGCAACCGGCAAGCAGGTGAAGGCATCGTCAGCGAATCCCAATTACACCGCAGTATTCGGCAAGGGACTCGCCGAGCTTGCGGCTATCGAGCCACGACTCGTCGCGATTACTGCGGCAATGCCGAGCGGGACCGGGACCGGCATCATGGCAAAGGCGTATCCCGATCGATTCTTTGACGTGGGCATTGCAGAAGGACACGCCGTGACCTTCGCGGCCGGTCTCGCTACGCGCGGCATCAAGCCGGTATGTGCCATTTACTCGACCTTTCTGCAGCGTGGCTACGACAACATCATTCACGATGTAGCGCTTCAGAATCTGCCAGTAATCTTTGCGATGGATCGAGCAGGTCTTGTCGGTGAGGACGGGCCAACGCACATGGGGCTTTACGACATCGCGTACATGCTCGCAGTGCCGGGAATGACCGTCACCGCGCCGCGAGGCGGCACTGAAATGCTCGGCCTGCTCCGCACTGCCCTGGCACGTTCGGAAGGCCCTTTCTCGCTCCGTTACCCTCGCGATGCCGCCCCGGATATCGTGCCCTCCGTTGCTGACATTCCAGCGGTGCCTTTCGGCACATGGGAAGTCGTACGCCGCGGTTCCGAATTCGCCATCCTCGCGGTCGGGACCATGGTCGATCAGGCGCTCGCCGCTGCAGATCTGCTGGACGAGGAGGCACTTGCAGTGACAGTCGTCAACTGCAGATTCCTCAAGCCGCACGATGAGGTCACTCTGAATGCGCTACTGGCGAACCATCACCAGATTCTCATCGTCGAAGAGGGAACGGTCGTCAATGGATTCGGTGCTCACATGACGTCGGTGATCGCTCGTCTGGACCCGAGTGTACGCGTATCGGCGCATGGCGTCGCCGATCGCTTCATCGAGCAGGCATCGCGCAAGCGTCAGCTCCAGCTGACTGGACTCGATGCAGCGGGAATCGCGGATCGCGTACGCGCCCTCCACGACAGCGCCGCAGAAGCGCTGGCGGGATGATCAACATCGGGGTAATCGGTCACCGAGGATACCCCCAGCTCGCCTCAATCATGGCCGACCTCGAAAGTGAGGCGACGAAGATTGGCGCAACTCTTTTCTTTGAGCCTGGGCTGCTCGACAACGACGAGCGGCCGCCGCTAAAGACTCCGTCACAGATTCACGTTGCACTGTCACTTGGCGGTGATGGAACGCTGCTTCGGACCGCGCGCTTTCTCGACGGCGCGGCGGTGCCAATTCTTGGCGTCAATCTCGGACGACTCGGCTTCCTGACTAGCTGCAGCGCAGCCGATCTCAAGCCGGCACTCGCATCGGTCGCCGCTGGTGACTACGATGTCGATGAGCGCATGGCACTTCGCGCCGAAGCCATGCACGCCGACGGCACTCCGCGAGAAGGATGGCAGGCGCTGAACGACATCGTCATGCACAAGGGCGGGTTCGCGCGCATGCTTACAGTCCGTGTCGCGGTCGATGACGAGGTGCTGGGTGCTTACAACTGCGACGGAATCGTAGTCGCATCGCCTACTGGTTCTACCGCGTACAGTCTATCAGCGGGCGGGCCGCTGGTAACGCCATCTCTCGACTCGATCATACTCACGCCGATTTCCGCGCACGCGCTCGCCATCCGACCCATAGTCTTGCCACCGAATGTGACCGTTACGCTGGAGGCGATCGACGGACCGGAAGAAGTACTGATCACTGTCGATGGGCAGGCTGGTACGCAATTGGGTCCGGGTGACAGCTTAATGGTACGCCGCGCTCCGCGGGCTGTGCGTATCGTTCGTTTTCCAGGCAATAGTTTCTTCGATCGACTTCGCGTCAAGCTCGGCTGGGGTGGACTTCCGACACGCGATCAAACCAACAAGTGCTGACTGAACTCCGGATTCGAAACTTTGCAATCATCGATTCGGTAACGCTCCCTCTTGAGAGAGGATTGAACGTCCTCTCCGGCGAGACTGGTGCGGGCAAATCGATTATTGTCGGTGCGCTCGGGCTGCTGCTTGGTGAGCGCGGCAGCGCTGATCTTGTTCGTCCAGGTGCCGAGCGCGCAACGGTCGAGGGAGTATTCGACCTCGAAGGTCGCGCGAATCTGATTGCAATCGCGGACGAACGAGGCATCGATACGGATAGTGATACGCTGGTCCTCAAACGCGAGATCGCAGCCAATGGGCGTGGGCGTGCCTGGGTGAATGGGACGCCTGTTACGACGACCGTGTTGGCGGAGATTGGGCGGTCGCTCGTGAACCTGCACGGCCAGCACGAAGCACAGACGTTGCTGGACGCGGAATCACAGCGCCACATACTCGACGCCTTTGCTGACGCCAGCGCAATTACCAGTCAGGTGCGCGACGAATACGGTGCGCTCTCATCCATTCGACGCCGGATAGACGAGATTACCAAACGTCGAACAGACGCCGAGCGGCGCGCGGATTATCTCCGGCATGTAGCACACGAGATTGCAGAAGCGCACCTCGTTCCGGGTGAAGATACGACGCTCGAAGACGATGCGCGCGTGCTGGAAAATGCCGACGAATTGCGGACGCTCGCCCAGAGCATTTCAGCTGTGCTGTCCGATGAAGAGGAAGGCGCCCTCGCTCGCCTTGCTGTAGCCCACCGCGCGCTGGGTCAGATATCCCGCATCGATGCGAGCGGCTCTCGGCTTCAGGAACTGTACGATACCGGATTCTACGCGCTCGACGAACTTGCGCGCGCCGCGACGGACTACGCTTCGTCCGTAGAACTCGATCCGGAGCGGCTGGCAACGGTTCGCGCACGCCGGGAGTTGATCTTTCGACTAAGCAAGAAGTACGGCGGCACGCTCAACGATGTCATCTCCGCTGGATCGGCCGCGCAGGCCGAACTCGACCTGGTGGATTCAGCGGAATTCGACGTTGCTCAGCTGCGAAAGCAGGAGTCGGAGGCCGAGGCTCGATTGCAGGCCGCAGCAGCGCGGCTTACTGCCCTCAGAAAGCGGGCTGCGACCGCGATCGGAAAGGCGGTTACTGCCGAGCTGCCGCAATTGGGTATGGACTCTGGACGGCTTACGGTCGCACTGACGCCGCGAGACAACATCGCGCCTGAAGGCGCCGAGGACGTCGAGTTCCGCGTCACGCTCAACAAGGGCTACGACCCCAGGCCCCTCGCACGAGTTGCATCAGGTGGCGAGCTTGCCCGCGTCATGCTCGCACTCAAGACCGTGCTCGCAGCCGTGGATCACGTGCCAACTCTGGTCTTTGATGAAGTTGACGCAGGAATCGGCGGCCGCGTCGGCCTGCAGGTGGGAGACACAATGCGACGCGTTGCGGAACAGCATCAGGTATTCGCGATATCGCACCTGCCGCAGATTGCCGCGCGAGCACACCATCACATCGTTGTTGCCAAGGGCGCGCGCGATGGTGTGACGACGGCCGATATCAGCGTTCTGTCAGCGACGGATCGCGTTACAGAAATAGCGCGTATGCTTGGCGGAGACCCCGACAGCAAGACGAGCCGCGCACACGCACGCGAACTGCTCGAAGCCGCGGCCTCGTAAAGCGCATTAGCGCCGCAGTCGGTAATAAAGCCGAATAAGGATCTGGTCATTGATAAGCTTGGGCAGGGCACCGCCGCTGCCGCTTATCGTTTCGGTGTGCAGATAACTCACGTCGAACGGGATCTTCGACTTGCCAAGACTCACTGCGTGAGCATTGGAAAAGGCGACCCCACCGCCTACTCGCTGCTCCGTGAAATCGGTCCCGATCCCCATATCCGGCGATGCAACGCCGTTTACTGAATACGCATCAACGGGCTTGTGCCGGTACAGATACTGGCCGCCGAGCGATATGTAATCGTTGAATACCCAGCGTGGCGTGGCTTCGATTTCGACCAGATTGCCGAGCTGCCGAGTTACTCCAATTGCGCTGGAGGCAGACGGAAACGCGACACCCGGTGCGTAACGAATCGTCAACGAATCACTCGTCGCCTTCGCAAGTCGCCCGATTGCTGATACCCAGAAGTGGCCGCCCATCGTAACATCCGCATAGCCGCGCAGCAACACTGCCCCGACATGCGTCCCCGTGCCGATATCCGTAAGAGCATTTGACGATGCGAGCGCGCCGGTCGGAAAACGATAGCCCGCCGCTACGGAAAATCGTGCATTGATTCCGTGCGGAGTGAATCGGGAAATGTTTCGGAGATGAAATGAATCGAACAACAGCAACTTCGCGGTGAGTTCCGCGTCTCCGAGATGCGTACGTTCGACCGTTTGCAATGGGTCGAGGCCGACTCCGTACGCTGGATTGCTGAGTAATGCCTGCATGACTGGTGTCGCGAGCGGCGTCGGCGCGCCGACTACTCCGGTTGCCGTAATCGACGGAACACCAGCCGCCGGATTGGTGGCGAACGCGTTGAGCGCGTTACGGATGCTTGCGATCCTGGTGTCGACTGCTCCCTGAATCGTGCTGCCTCGCGTTGGGACGAGGATTCCGTTCATGTAAATGTTCGCGAGCGAGTTGCCCAATCCCGACGCCGAACTAACCAGCGACGCTGAACCACTGCACTGCGGATCGCCGGACCCGGATCCCGAGCAGTACGCCTGGACTGCGGCGGCGGCACTGACGAACTGCTGAGCCAGCAGTGAGTCGGTCGTGCGCGCCACCGGATCGGTGCCAGCTGGATTGGCACCCAGGTTGCCCTCGTTCGCACCTGGATTGGCGCGGAAAAACACGTTTGTGCGAGTGTGAACGATCGGTACCATCGCGGTGACCGATAGCCATCGAGTCAGCCCGGCCTCGAGCGAAATCGGAACGCTGGCAATCCTGTTGGTCACCTGGGTCACAGTCCGGCCGACGGAGACGTTCAGCGCGGCGACGCCGGTCAAGGACCGAAGGCTATCCTGCAAGGGTTTGAGAATCGGTAGTTGCGCGGCACCAAGACTGTCGAGCGAAAAGCGCGCGCCAAGCGGCTGCAGAACCCCTGGCGACCCTGGCCTCGGCGAGACAAAAAGCTGGTCGTAGTAGGACCAGTCGCTCTGGATCTTGATCCTGAAGCTGCCCGCAGGAGTAGTGGACGCGTCCTCGCCGAGCCCCGTGATCGCCTGCGCATTGGCTTGCCCGATGCACGCTAGAGCGCTGAAGGCGAAAAGGGTGACCTGGTACCAGCGACAAGGCATGTGCTCTGGGGAAAATTCGTTGTAGGCGGGACGCGCAGACGTTAGCATTCCGGTCTCACCCGTGTCAACCAAACTTAAGGGACTATAGCGCTGCGCACGCCACCCACAATTCCGTGGCAGGTAACCGGGAACCACTGGCTCTCGCTTCCCTGCATCCATCCCGCCGATGGCTCCATCCACGGAGTCGGGCTGTTGTCGCTGGCGCACCGGGGCGCCATTGAGTTCGCCGGTGGCCCGGATTTCGAACTGGGTGCCGGTCCGCCACTATTGCGCCTCGCTTTCGAGATCGACCGTCAACCGATCGAACTCTCGACGACCAGGATGGCATGGCAGCGCGTTTTCGAGTGGCTGCCGACCTTCAGTGCCACCATAGGCACAATTGTCATACGGGGAACAGTTTTCGCCCCGTGCGGCCGCGCAGCTGATTTCCCGGGTTTCATCTACGCGATATCGATCGAAAACCGCGGCCCGTCACCCGTCGCGGTCGGCTTCAGCGGCGAGGGCACACTCGGCGTTCGCTCGCACAGAATTCGACACGCACGTCGCTTCGACGACAATCACGCAGCCGCGATTACGGGCGATGTAATCACGCTCAGCGGGGCCAATCCGGGCTCTGAAGCAGCGCTTGCAATCGCAGGCGACGCGATGACGCCGGTCATCACAACTTCGACCGACGGGGTGGTGCACTTTCATCTCACGCACCACGTGGAGCTCGATGCCGGTGCAACAACAGATCTTGCGCTCTACGTCGCTGCGGGACCGGAACCCGATGGTGCGATCGCCATGGTCAACCGGATGCGCGGTCGCGGTTGGAAAACGATCGCAGCACAGACGCGCGACTGTCTCTCCACGCTGCAGCAATCCACTGGAGTTCCTGCGGCGGACCGACTGATCAACCGGCATCTCATGTTCGCGTATTTCTACGCGGCCGGTCGTGCGATCGACGACGCGCGCTGGTCNNGAGCCCCGTGGTCGGAGCAGGGGCTTACGCTCCGGGATTACGAGGCATTGATGTGGGTGATACCGGCACTGCAACTCGCCGACACTGCACTCGGCCGCGAGTCGCTGCTGCGCGCATGTGAGTTGCATGGCTATGCTCCGGGTCGCGGTGTGAATTATATCGACGGAACGCCGTTCGATCTCTCGTTCTGCATTGACGCCGTTGCCGCGTATCCAGTTGCAATCGATCGCTATGTCGCTCAGACGGGTGACGATCGAATCGTTGAGGATGCGCCGATCGCAGAGTCACTCTACGCGGCGCACGATGACATCGTCGCGTCGCGTCACGGTTCGCTGCCGCTTTACAGAACTGACGCAACGCCGAGTGGTCACGACGCCGCACTTCCATACACACTGCATGGGAATGCTCTTGTTGCCGAAGCGCTCGAAATTCTGAAGCAGACACTGGATGAGAAAACTGCAGAAGCCGTACAGTCGGCCGAAGCAGTGCGTGCGGCGATCATGCGCCAGTTCGCAACCGACAAGGATTCATCGCACACGCTGCTTTCTACTGCGATAGATCTCGCTGGCGGAACTTCGATGCGGGACGATCCCGTTGGATCTGTGTACTGGCTGCCTTTGTATCACATGCTGTCTCGCGACGATTCGATTTACCGCCGGACAGTACGGGCAGTGGAGGCAACGGCGACAGATCCGACCGTTATCAATCTTGCGGAGCGCTGCGCGACATTGATGGGGCCTGATGCGGCGAAAACGCTCGAATGGCTGCGGCGGGCGGATCTCGATGGTGGATTCGCAGCGGAATTCGTCGACGAAGACGGACTGGCCATCGGCAACGGCGCCGATGCGTCTCTTTCCGGGCTCATCGCTTATTCTGTCTGGTACGCAGTGAGCGTACTCGGCGTCCCCGCTGGCTGACGGCTCTGAACAAGCCACACTCGTATATTGTGAGACGTCGCGCCGCGATGGCGTAATCGCTCGGATGGCGAAATGGGTAGACGCGAGGGACTTAAAATCCCTTTCGGGATAACCGAATGCGGGTTCGAGTCCCGCTCCGAGCACTGATCGCTCCACCTTTGCGCGCGAATGCTCGTTAACCAACCGACGGCTATTTCCTGCGCTTCGGTTGATTCCTGGCTGCCCCTCTAAGCGAGGACGTGATCTCGGCCAACTCTCGAGCCGCACGACGCACCTCCGGCACCGCCGCGCAGTTCCGGCCGTGCTCGCAGTACCAGCCGTACCGGTCCAGATAGACCAGATGGAAGACGGTGTCCGACCCCCGACGCTCGCGCACTTTCCACAGTTCTGTCACGGTAGTATCCGGACCGCAGTTGAGCCACGGGTTTAGCGGCTCAAGACTGTACCGGCCCACGGCCGTTTTGGCCGCCGCTTCGACGCTAGGGTTGTGTTTTGTTGCTGCTGCGCGACGCTTTATGGTTTTGGCTGGCACACTACAAGTGATTGAAAGGACTGCACTTACGGAAGGAAGTTCGGGCTCTGTTCGGTGGTATGCCAAATTAGCGGTACACGCGAGTCCGGGCAAGCTAGACTGTGGAATTCGTCCATGTAAGACCTCTTGGGCGAAGACCTCAGAGCGAAATTGCCCAGGAAACGGTCTGGCCCGCGCCATGCGCTGTAGCTGATTCACTTTCCGAACCTGCCCAATTGACACGGAGTACCCGATGGACCGCGGCAACGACTTTCTAAGGACTCAGATACGCACTGCGACCGCCCAGCACCTGGCTTTTTTCAAGGCGCTGGAAGATCACGAATCCGAGGCGGAAGACGCCCGGTACCGGGATCTTTGTACCAGGTACATGGCGACGATGCGCGACCAGCAACGCATGCTGGAGGACTATCTGAGCGAACTTCGGGCGGCGGACACGGGAATCCTCACGCGGACGATCGGCATCACTGCAGACGCAGTCCGCAGTTTTGCCGATTCCGCGCGCGAGAGCGACTATGCGCGCCTGCTCAGCGACATCGCGCTGTCGCGCCAGGCGGAGTCGAACTTCCGGATATTTCGGGAAGGCGGTCGCACCATGGGTCTCAGGCATCTGGCCCAGATCGGAGAAGCGGGCGAGCGGGAGCACGACGCGTACAAGCGCGACGCAAATCGTCTGGCCCAGCAGATGTTCGTCGAGCGCGCGCGCGAGCATGGAACGAGAGGAACGGCGACGGCAGCGCACGATTTATCGTCCTGATCCTGAGGGCTTCGGTTGAATTAGTGATTCCGCAACGTGACAGGCGCTTCCGGTCGACGTAGGTTTGCGCGTGGAACTGACTACGCAGTTTACTGCGGCCCTCTCGGGGCACTATGAGATAGAGCGTGAAATCGGTCGCGGCGGAATGGCGACCGTGTATCTCGCCCGCGATGTGAAACACGACCGTCTGGTCGCGCTCAAGGTTCTCGATCCCGAACTGGGTGCCGTACTCGGCGTCGAGCGCTTCCTCAGCGAGATTCGAGTTACAGCGAATCTGCAGCACCCGCACCTGCTGCCGTTGTTCGACTCGGGCGAAGCAGCCGGCATGCTGTATTATGTGATGCCGTATGTAGACGGAGAGTCACTTCGCGCCCGTCTGGATCGTGAAAAGCAACTCCCGGTCGCCGAAGCATTGCGACTCACAATAGCCGTGCTCTCGGCACTTGAATACGCGCACCAGCATGGCGTCATTCATCGCGATCTCAAGCCGGAGAACATTCTCCTGCAGTCCGGCGAGCCGGTGGTCGCCGACTTCGGCATCGCGCTGGCAGTGTCAAAAGCCGGCGGAGCACGGGTAACGCAGACTGGCCTCTCGCTGGGCACACCGCAGTACATGAGCCCCGAGCAGGCAACCGGCGACCGCACGATCGACGCACGCAGCGATGTGTACTCAATGGGCGCCGTGCTGTATGAGATGCTCGCCGGCGAGCCGCCGCATACCGGCCCGAGCGTGCAGGCGATAATTGCAAAGGTCATAACCGAGCGGCCGCGCAGCCTTCGAGTAGCGCGTGACACCGTCCCGGAGAATGTTGACGAGGCGGTGAGCAAGGCGCTGGCAAAGCTGCCAGCAGATCGTTGGCCCTCGGCCGCGGATTTCGCAGATGCATTGCGCGGATCGCTCACGTTCGCCGCCCTCGGGCACGGCGGAAGTTGGGCTGCGCTTCGGAGACGTACGCGCCGAGCGCTGAGATCGACTGCAGTCTGGCGAGGACTGTCAGCGGCTTTGCTGCTCGCAACGATTGCACTTGCATGGCTCGCGCTACGACCTCCGGAGAACACCGGCGAGATGCAGCTGGAACGACAACTGACGTTCGATGGCAACGTCGTCGCAACTGCGATCTCGCGAGACGGCGGATGGCTTGCATACATCACCGATGACTGCTACGGCAAGGGCTACAGCTGCACCTATACGCTGCAAGTGCGCGAGGTTGACGGTACGCAATCAGTAAAGCTTGCGACCTGGCCACTGCTCCGAACACCGCTGCGATGGTCGCCAGACGGTTCCTCGGTACTCTTCGGCGGGTCTCCGGACTCCGCTACGGCCGCCGGCCTATATGTCACGGCTCGGCTCGGCGGAACGCCCCGGCGCATACCGGTCATCGCTGCAAGCGCAGCTACATTTTCCCCCGACGGCAACGTGGTGGTCGCCAATGGGTCGCCCCCGCGTCAGGCCATGTTGCGGTTCGATCCTGGTACGCTGACCCGCACCGATAGCGTTTCGCTGCCATCTGGTTTTGTTTTCCTGGATCTCGATTTCACACCCGCCGGTGACCAGATCGCGGCTGCCGCCGTCGCGAGTGCGAGCCCCTCCATCGTGTTGCTCGACTCCCGAGGGAAACTCCTCGACAGCTCGTCTGCAGCCTTCATTCGGCCTGAGATCCGGTGGGATGCATCGCACACGGGACTTTTCGTGGCCGTTCCGTCCCCGGGCACGACAGACAACCTCGAACATGTTCCAGTGTCGGGCAACCGTATCCGGAGCGACCGTATACAAGTAGCGCTTGGGCAAATTTCCGACGGTATAAATGGGGGGATGGACGTTTCGGCATCTGGTCGCACTGCGCTCATCGTCGGCCCGACAGCCTTTCAAATTTTGACTCTCAAGCTCGGCGATCCCGGCGCGAAGTGGGAGCCACTTACCAGCCACACGAGTTGGGTGTGGAGCAGCGGTTTCTCGCCGGACGGATCGACGATTGCTGGATCGGCGACGGACAACCTGGGCGACAACATCTACACGTTCCCCTTGTCTGGGCACGCGCCTGCGGCGGTCACCTTCCAGGGAGGAATTCGCGATTACCCATACTGGTCGGCCGACGGTCAGCATCTCGTTTATGACGCGCTCAATCGCGACCAATCCGACGCCGGCATCTTCATCGCCGATATCGGCGGAGGGCGGGAACGGACGGTGTATAAAGGAACCGACCGTGGCCAGCCGGCGGGGTGGACGGGCAATGACGCCGTCGTGCTCGCGACCGCCAACGTGTTTACAGTCGTCGACACCGCCGGGACGATCCGTCGAACGATAACGGCACCCGATTCTATGGGGATATCGGCGCCACCCTACGTCGACGCCGTTTCTCGGAGGTCGGCATACTGGTCGGCACCCGCCGGGGCGATCATCATCGCGGATCTTTCCAGTGGACGGTTCACCCGAGCATTTGCGTCGAAGACTCCGGCGCTACCCGTCGGTTGGACGGCCGATGGATCGCTCTTCGTTATAACTGACGTGAGTGCCGACAGCGGTGAAGCACCAGCGATCGCGACTCACAGGCGCAAGAGGGTGCTGGGCAGGATTGGACCCGGCAGCACGGACTTCGTTAGAGTCGCGACGCTGCCGCAAGATTGCATGCTCGACTTAGGTGAGATCGGTGTTGCGATTGATCGTACCGGCACCCGCGCCTCCTGCACAGAGCGACGTTTCACGCCGGACGTCTGGCTGGCGGACAAAAGCCGCACGCTTGGGCTGGCCAGGCATTAGATCATCGACACGTCGGCATCATCTTCGCTAACGGGCGGTAGCGCTCCCGGACACGGAGGCGAGCGACTAACTTGCGCCCATGACAGTCGTCGTTGCACTAGCCGCGGAGTTGATGGCAATCCAATCGTTCACAAGAGAAGACGGCGCGGCGATCGACTGCGTTGCGCGTTGGTTGGTCAAGTCGGCACGGCGCATCGTGTAATGCATGGCTGACGCCGCGTCCCGCCTGGCCGCCGCTCTAGCCGACCGATACTTCATCGAGCGCGAACTTGGAGCCGGCGGCATGGCGACAGTGTATCTCGCGCGCGATCTCAAGCACGATCGACAGGTTGCGATCAAGGTGCTGCGCCCCGAGCTGGCGGCGGTGATCGGCGCTGATCGGTTCCTCGCCGAAATCAAGACGACCGCAAATCTGCAACACCCACACATTCTCTCTCTGTTCGATTCGGGGACGGTCGACGGCACTGTCTTCTACGTAATGCCGTTCGTCGAAGGAGAGTCGCTGCGCGACCGACTGTCACGCGAAAAGCAGCTCCCTGTCGCGGATGCGGTACTGATCGCGAACGAGGTCGCCGATGCGCTGCAGTACGCACACGAGCACGGCGTGATTCACCGCGATATCAAGCCGGAAAACATCCTGCTGCTTGGTGGCCATGCGCTGGTGGCCGACTTCGGCATCGCGCTGGCTGCGTCGAAGACTGGTGGCGCCCGCATGACCGAGACCGGTATGTCCCTCGGCACGCCTACTTACATGAGCCCGGAACAGGCCATGGGCGAGCGCGATCTCGATGCCCGATCCGATGTGTACTCGCTGGGTTGTGTGACGTACGAGATGTTGACGGGCGAGCCACCGTTCTCGGGACCAACGGCGCAGGCGATCGTGGCCAAGGTGATGACGGCCGATCCAGTCGACGTAAGGACGCTGCGCCGAAGCGTGCCGTTAGACGTAGCAGATGCAGTAAACACGGCGCTGCAGAAGTTGCCGGCAGATCGGTTTGCGACAGCGAGTGCATTCGCAGCTGCGCTCCGGAACGGCGATGGCTACCGCCGCGAATCGCCCGGAACAACGTTCCATGCCACGTCGCGTTCGAAAAATGCATTGCGCTGGGGTACGGCAGTTGCCGGGGCGGTCATTCTGCTGGCGGCGGCCTTCATGATTGGTCGACGCTGGAGTTCGGGCGCCGGATCCGATCAGTCGCTGATGGCGCAACGGACATACCACGTCCAGACGATCTTCAACGCCCGGTATTCCCGGAACGGCGATGGGTTTGTGTACAGCGCCGCGAACTCCGGCAATGTTCCGCGGATTTATGTGGTCAGCGGCACGTACCCGGAACCGCGCTCGATAAGTGACTCGGCAACGGAATTGCTGGCGGTGTCGTCGAAGGACGAACTCGCCGTGCTTGTCGGGGCGCAGTATCAGCAGCATCGCGTCTTCGTCGGGACGCTGGCTCGCATGCCAATAGGCGGTGGCTTCCCGCGTGAACTGGTGAGAGGTGTCCGCGACGCCGACTGGTCGCGCGACGGCTCCGAACTCGCGATCGTCCGAGTGGTAGGAGGCCGTGATCGGCTTGAGTATCCTATCGGGACTTCGCTGTATGAGACGCAGGGTTATCTCAGCGATCTGCGTATCGCGCCCGATGGTCGACACATTGCGTTCAACGAACATCCGGAGAAAGGCGATGACCGCGGCTTCGTTGCCGTTGTCGACCTGAAGGGCAAGCACGTCGCGCTGACGGAGGAGTACCCCACGATCGAAGGGCTGGCATGGTCGGCGGATGGCCGATCCATCGTCTTTGGTGCGCAACCCGCTGCCTCTACCTCAGTGCAGCAGCTTGAGACGGTAACGCTCGACGGGAAAATACGCCGTGACGCACCGGGCGTGGGCGATGAAACGATCCAGGATATTGCAGCTGACGGGCGGCAACTGATACTGCGCGCGGATGGCTTCAGCGGCATCTGGCTGCACCGGGCCGGTGCAGCGTCACCGACTGACATGTCCTGGCTCAACCTTTCGTTCTTCCCAATACTGTCGCACGACGGCTCGCAACTCGTATTCGGCGATGGTTCGAACGTTGCGGGGAATACGTACGCCACAATGCTGCGCCACACCGACGGCACAGCGGCCGTTCGGCTCGGCGAGGGCGCACCGCTCTCGCTGTCGCGCGACCAGCAGTGGGTCCTTAGCGAGGTCCCAACGCAACCTGTTCGGCTGATGGCTTACCCGACCGGCGTTGGCACTTCCCGACGCCTCGACCACGGGGAATTCGTGGCGATCAGCGCCGGCAGCTTTATCGGGGATGGCAAGAATTTTGTGATTTGCGGCAACACCCTGAAAGGCACTAGTGGTTGCTACACTGGATCGACGGACGGCGGCGTGATCCACCCATTCTTCACGGGAAGCGTGCAAAGCTTGGCGGTCGCTCCCGACGGATCCTTCATGGTGGCTAATGTCGCCGACAGTGGCTATCGACAGGTCCTCTTCCGTGACGGTAGCTCGCGTGCGGTGCCGGGGCTTCTTGCCAGCGACGAATTGCTCCGCTTCAGCCCCGACGGTAGGGAACTCTGGACGAGGAATCCGAACGATATCCCGGTTCGTGTTCAACGCGTCGACATTGGCACCGGCGCACGACGCTCGTTGCTTCCACCATTCGACTTTCCCAGTCCCGCGCTGACCGGAGTTCAGGCAGTCAGCCTAGCCGATGATCCCCGAACATACGCATATATCGATCGTCGAGTCGGTGGATACCTGTTCGAGCGCACGTTGCAGCGATGACGTCCGCAACCGGGCGATCACAGGCGGCACGCTCTCCGGAACGCCACGCCGGTGCTCCCGCGCCCCGCGGGTAGCGACTAACTTGCGCCCATGACAGACGTTGTTGCACTAGCCGCTGAATTACTCTCGATCCAGTCATTTACACGGGACGAGGGTGCGGCAATCGATTTTGTCGCGCGCTGGCTGGTTAACCTCGGCTGGAACGTCTCTATCCAGGAAGTCTCGCCCGGCCGCGGAAATATCTGGGCATCCCACCGCGGCGGGGGCGTCACTCTTTCGACCCACCTCGATACGGTGCCGCCATTCTACCCGCCAAGACTTAGCGGCAACCGCCTCTACGGCCGTGGCGCGTGCGATGCCAAAGGCATCGCGGCCGCAATGATGGCCGCCGGAGAGCAACTTCGGGCCGAAGGCGAAGACCGGGTCGATCTGCTCTTCGTAGTTGGTGAAGAAAAGGGGTCCGACGGCGCACGCGCAGCGAACAATCTCGCCGCAACTAGTCGCTTCCTCATAAATGGCGAGCCGACTGAGAGCAAACTCGCGAGTGGCTGCAAGGGCTCGCTTCGATTCATCGTCCGTACTCAGGGCCGCGAAGCGCATTCGGCGTATCCCGAACTCGGTAGATCGGCCATCGAACCACTTTTGCGCCTGCTGCCAACGATTCACAATGTCCGATTTCCGTCCGACCCTGTACTCGGTGCCACCACGGTGAATATCGGAACCATCTCGGGCGGAACAGAAGCGAATATCGTTCCCGGCAGCGCTGAATCGGAGATCATGCTTCGCCTCGTGAGCGATGTCGGTCCAATCAAGGAGCTCGTTTCAGAATGGGCGGCCGCCGCCGGTGCCGAAGTTGAATTTGGTTCTACCATTCCGGCGCAGAAATTCCACGTCGTCGATGGCTATGATGTCGCTCCGGTATCATACACGTCGGATATCCCGCTTCTCAGCAGGTGGGGAACCCCACTCCTCTTTGGGCCCGGATCGATTCACGTTGCGCACACCCCCGACGAATACGTCGACGTCGATGAATTGCGAGCCAGCGTCGGAACGTACGCGTCCCTCGTCAAGCAACTCCTCAACACATGACGCGACGGAATCCACCACAACAGCGGATCCCGGTCGCCGTACTCGGCGCAACCGGTGCCGTCGGCCAGACGTTCATTCGGCTGCTCGAAAATCACGCCTGGTTCAAAGTCGCTGAAGTCGCAGCGTCCGAACGATCAGCAGGCAAGAGCTACGCCGATGCTGCACACTGGCTCGAAGGTGTCATGCCAGCAGATGTTGCGTCAATGACAGTCGTTGAGTGCAAACCCGAAGCGGTCACATGTGCGCTTGTCTTCTCCGCTCTCGATTCATCGGTTGCCGGTGATGTCGAATGCTCCTTCGCACGCGATGGGCGCATCGTGTGCAGCAATGCCAGGAACCACCGCATGGAGCCCGATGTGCCCTTGTTGATCCCGGAGATCAATGCGCCGCACATCACTGTCATAGAAGCGCAGCGGAAACGCCTCGGCTGGAAGGGCGCGATCGTTACGAACGCCAACTGCTCGTCAACAGTTGCAGCACTTGCACTAGCGCCGATTCATGCAAAGTTCGGTGTCGACAAGGTTTTCGTCGCGACCATGCAGGCCGTCTCGGGCGCGGGCTATCCAGGCGTCGCTTCGCTCGACATACTCGGCAATGTGATCCCGTTCATCGACGGCGAGGAGCCGAAGCTGCAGGCGGAGATCGCAAAGCTCCTCGGCTCGGTGAATGGAGGACTGATCGAGTCGGCCCCGATTCGAGTCACTGCGCACACCAATCGCGTCCCGGTCGAGCACGGTCACACTGTCTGCATGTCAATCGGACTCAAGACGCCAGCGACGCCAGAGCAGGTGAGTGACGCGCTTGCAAACTGGATTGGTGATACGGCCGCCGTTGGCTTGCCATCGCGACCAACACATCCGATTGTGGTCACGACGCAGCGCGATCGGCCTCAGCCCCGGCGCGACGTCGGGTTGGGTGCCGGCATGACGGTAACCGTCGGTCGCATTCGACCAGATGAACTGATGGACGTAAAAATGGTGGCGATGGGAAGTAACACGATTCGTGGCGCCGCTGGCGGTGCAATATTGAACGCCGAGTTGCTGTTCACTAAGGGTTACATTCCCGGCGCGTGATAGTCGTCAAATTCGGGGGAACCTCCGTAGGGGACGCCGACGCAATACGACGCGCGACCGATGTTGTCGCAAGCCGGGCCCGCCGCACGCCCGTCGTCGTCGTCTCGGCTGCGAGTGGGACAACTACCGAGTTGATCGAACTCGCTGAGCAGGCCGCGCGAGGTCAACTTATTGGCGCGCTTCGCTCTGTGGAGCACATACGCGAGCGACACATCGCGATGTGCGATGCACTGCTCCGCAACGTCCCAACCGGCGCCGACACGACAGCTGAAATTGCCGCTATGTGTGACGAGATTGCGAGCCTCGCAGAAGCTCTGAATACGCTCGGACACGTGACACCCAGAAGTCTTGATGCAGTCGCATCGTTCGGTGAGCAGATGTCATCGCTCCTTGTAACGGAAGCATTTCGTGCTCGCGGCATTCCCGCCGAGCACGTGGATGCGCGCGAGGTGATGGTTACGAGTGACCATTTCACTTCAGCGGAGCCCCGGCCAGACGCAATAGCCGAACGCGCACGGGAAATCATCGCGCCGTTGGTAAGTGCGGGGAAGGTGCCTGTGCTCGGTGGTTACATCGGTGCCACGTCATCGGGGATCACGACAACTTTAGGGCGCGGCGGCTCGGATTATACGGCGTCACTGCTCGGTGCTGCGCTCGGCGCGGAAGACATCGAGATCTGGACAGATGTAGATGGCATGCTGACAGCGGACCCGAGAGTTGTCAGTGGCGCGCGGTTGATTCCACAGATCCGGTTCGACGAGGCGTCTGAGCTGGCGTCGTTCGGTGCGAAGGTTCTCCATCCGAACACAATCGCGCCCGCGGTCCGGTTGGGGATACCGGTTTACATCTACAACACTCGCAACCCTCGGCAATCGGGAACGCGGATCACTTTCGACGCGCCGCGTCGCGCAGTGACGGCCATAGCTGCCAAGGGTGACGTCACGATGGTCAAGGTGAGCGCGCCAAGAATGTTGCTGGCGCAGGGCTTCTTACGCGGCGTATTCGAAATATTCGAGAGGCACAGGACTTCGGTCGATGTCGTGTCCACATCTGAGGTGTCAGTGTCTGTTACACTCGATGACGCGAGCCATCTCGATGAGCTGGTCGTCGATCTACGCATGCTTGGTGATGTTGCGCTTGAGCGTAATCGCGCGATAGTTGCGATTGTTGGATCCGGAATTGGCGACCGAGCCGACTGCATGGGGCGTGCGTTGACTGCGCTCGGGGATTTGCACATCTACATGCTGTCCCTGAGCGCGACAGGGATCAACCTGACCCTCGTCCTTGACGGAGACCGCATGCAAGATGCCGTGACCGCTCTTCATTCTGAATTCTTTGCGTCCGCGAGCGCTTGATGAGTGCCCTCCGACTCGCAATAATTGGCCCCGGAAAGATGGGCTCGGCAGTTGCTGGGCTTGCGGCGTCGATGGGCCATGATGTGGTCGCAACTATTGCCGACGGGATGTCAATTGACGTGGACTCCCTGAATGGTGCTGAGGTCGCGATTGAATTCACCGACCCGGGCGCTGCCGCGGCCAATGTCACCGCTTGCGTGCTCTCGGGCTGTCCGATTGTTGTCGGAACTACCGGCTGGTACGACCAGCTTCCTGCGATTGCGAAGCTTGTCGATGGTAGAGGCGGCGCTTTATTGTGGTCTTCAAATTTCTCGCTGGGCGTCCACGCCCTGTCGGCGATTGTAAGACGTGCCGGTGAGCAGTTCCTGCAGCTTCCGGGCTTCGACGCACAGTTGATTGAGACGCATCACACGATGAAGAAGGACGCGCCTTCCGGAACCGCACGAATGTTGCAGAAAGACTTCGCAGCGACCTCGGGCAGGGAAGTCCCGATCACGAGCATTCGGCTCGGCTCAGTCCCCGGGACGCATACGCTCGTGCTTGACGGTGCGTTCGAGCAGATTGTCATCACTCACGAGGCACGCGATCGTCGCGTATTTGCCGAAGGTGCACTGATCGCCGCCAAGTGGCTGGTCGGACGTCATGGTGTCTTCACGCTCGACGATGTTTTATCCCCAAACTCAGACAAGGAGAACCAATGAGAGCTCCGATCCCGATGCTCTCCGGCGCCGGCACCGCAATCGTCACGCCATTCACCAATTCCGGCGATGTCGACGAACAAGCGCTGCGCAAGTTTGTCGCGTGGCAGTTGGAGGAGGGAATTGACTACATCGTTCCGTGCGGCTCCACCGGGGAGGCTGCTACGATGACGGCAGATGAGCAGCGACGCGTGGTCGAGATTACGGTCGAGGTTGTCGCTGGTCGCGTACCGATCATAGCCGGTGCAGGATCGAACGATACAGCGCGGGCGATAGCGGCGTCGCGAATGATGCGCGATGCAGGCGCTACACATCTCCTGCACGCATCACCAGCCTACAACAAGCCTCCACAGCGTGGAATCATCGCGCACTTCCGCGCCATCGCCGATGCAGTCGATACGCCGATCGTGGTTTACAACGTGCCCGGCCGAACCGCTAGCAACATAGCTGCCGAGACTACACTGGAACTTGCGGAGCATCCGAACATCGTTGCGGTCAAGGAGGCCTCCGGAAACCTGATGCAGATAACGGAAATCATCCGGCACAGACCGCATGGTTTCGCAGTGCTTTCAGGCGACGATACGATCACGCTTGCGGTGATGGCGGCCGGTGGCGACGGTGTCACATCCGTCACCTCGAACGCTGCGCCCGCACTCGTGGCGCGACTCTGTGCCGCAATGCATCGAGGCGACTACGATGACGCGCGTGCGGTTGATGCTCGGCTCGCGGCATGGACGCACGCTGCGTTCATCGAATCCAATCCGATTCCCGTCAAGGCCGCAATGGCTATGTTGGGAATGATGCAAAACAACTTGCGGCTTCCACTCGTGCCACTCGCTCCGCAGCACAACGCACTCGTGCGCGCGGCGCTTGTAACAGTCGGAGCGATTGCTGAATGACCAGTGAGGTCTCCGCAAACGACCGTCTTAGACAGTCTATCGACGACCTGTTCTCAAACTCTGCACCGGAACCCGTGCGTGCGCGCGCCGTCGTAGAGGAGTTGCTTGAACTCATGGAAGCCGGAGCGGTACGTGCGGCTGAACGGAATTCCGCAGGCGACTGGCACGCCGTCGCCTGGGTCAAGCGGGGGATCCTGCTCGGATTCCGCGTGGGCAGGATCGTCGACATGTCCCTCGGCTCGACAGCCGAGGGTTCCACGCAATTTTCCTTCTTCGACAAGGATACATATCCGGCGAGAGTTCTGGCGCTGGGCGATGGCGTACGGATCGTTCCGGGCGGCTCCGCGATACGTCGCGGAGCGTTTGTCGCGCGCGGCGTCGTCTGCATGCCACCCAGTTATGTCAACGTCGGCGCCTACATCGGTGCCGGTACGATGATCGATTCGCACGCACTCGTCGGTTCATGCGCACAAGTTGGCGAACGCGTGCACCTCAGTGCTGCGGCACAACTTGGTGGTGTGCTCGAACCCATAAATGCGTCACCGGTCGTCATCGAGAATGATGTCGTCGTCGGTGGAAATTGCGGTGTGTACGAAGGGACAGTCGTGCAGGAGCGCGCAGTGCTTGGCTCCGGTGTCATACTGACGCGTGGAACGCCGGTGTATGATCTGGTGAACGAGACAATTCATCGCGCATCCGGCGATCGCCCGCTCGTGATTCCAGCCGGCGCAGTGGTTGTGCCTGGCTCGCGGCCGGCGTCAACCGCCTGGGGTCAAGAGCACAAACTCTCCATCGCTACACCGATCATCGTGAAGTACCGCGATGACCGCACAGACGCAGCGACTGCTCTCGAAGATTCCTTGAGATGACGACCGGCATCTCGATACGCGATACGGTTAGAGTGCCGGGCGATAAGTCGATCTCGCATCGCAGTCTGATTCTCGCGGCTCTTTCCGACGGTGCCAGCCGCATCGGCGGTCTCTTGCGCTCTGCGGACGTGGACAGCACTGCGTCGGTTCTCGCTGCACTCGGCGTCGCAATCGAGCCGGACGGCGAATTCGTTGTCGTCCACGGCCGCGGATTGCGTGGTCTTCTGGTGCCCAAAGGTCCGCTGTACTGCGGTAACAGCGGCACAACCGCCAGACTGATGTCCGGAGTCCTGGCCGCGCATGCGTTCGACAGCACGCTGACTGGCGATGCGAGCTTGAGCAGACGACCAATGCGACGTGCGACCACTCCGCTTGAGCGAATGGGCGCACATTTTACGTTTCAGTCAAGCCATGATGGACTTCCGCTGACCATCCATGGCGGCACTCTTTCCAGCATCGGTTGGGAAAGTGCTACCGCCAGCGCTCAGATCAAGAGCGCGATCCTTCTCGCGGCTCTCAACGCGCAGGTTGGCGCGAGTGTCACGGAGCCAGAGAAGTCGCGTGACCACACCGAACGCATGCTTGCGGCGCGCGGCGTGCCGGTAATCGTGGATGGGAATTCGGTTTCCATCGGCGTCGCGCGATCCATGCCAGCCATGGATTCCTTCGTACCCGGCGACCCGTCGTCGGCCGCGTTTTTTGTCGCGCTCGCAGCGTTGCTTCCGGGTCGCGATATCGTCATGCCGCGAGTCTGTGTAAACCCGACCCGGATTGGTTTCATGGAGGTGGTTCGGCGTATGGGCGCGACGGTGACTCTCGTATCAGCCGAAGACGTCGGGGGCGAGCCAGTCGCCACCATCCGCGCTTCCGGACGTGATTCTCTCGCGTCGGTCACGGTAGGCGCAGCCGAAATGCCATCGATGATCGACGAAATTCCGATGCTTGCGTGTCTGGCGTCTCGCGCGGAAGGCGAAACGGTGATCACCGGCGCCAGCGAATTGCGCCACAAGGAAAGCGACCGGATCGCAGCGGTGGTTCGTAACCTCCAGGCCATCGGTGTGGAGGCCGAAGAACTTACGGATGGAATGACGATTCGCGGTAGCAACGCTGCGCTCTCCGGCACCGTCGAAACGCATGGCGATCATAGAATCGCCATGGCCTTCGGTGTGCTTGGCGCCGCTACCGGAGGCGGCATCCACATCGTCGACGCTGAATGCGTCAACGTTTCGTATCCCGCCTTCTGGAGCGATCTGCGGCGTGTCGCGCAGTAAAATCGTAATCGCCATCGACGGACCAGCGGCCTCGGGCAAGTCGTCAACCGCCGCATGGGTCGCGCGCGAACTCGGCTTCCAGCACCTGGACTCCGGTATGCTCTACCGCGCCGAAACCGGGCGAAGGCTGGGCATCGCGGACCTCCGCTCGCCCGAAGTGACCGCGAACGTTTCTGCAGTCGCGCAGATCCCATCCGTCCGGGCTGCCGTCAACGCAGAGCTCAGGCGCATCGCTGAAACGGAGAACGTCGTCGTCGACGGTCGCGACATCGGCAGCGTCGTATTCCCGGACGCGCAGCTCAAGATCTTCCTCGTCGCCGACCCATGGGAACGTGCCCGGCGCAGGTTGCACCAGAAGCTCGGGCGCGCGGTGTTGGATGCGGAGATAGCGGACGAGACCCGGCGACTGGTCGAGCGCGACGCGAGCGATGCGACCAACACCCTGCAGGCACGGGACGCAGTGCTTATCGACACTACCTATCTCACCCAGGAGGAGCAGGTCCAGCGCATTGTGTCGCTGGCACAGGAATGCTGAAAGGTAGAACTGACCGGTTCTTGCTTACGCCGGAATGCAGCGGTCTTGCTGGTTTCCAGCCGCCGGCAGACTCACAGAGTTGCTTTCTGCCACCATATGGATAGATTTCTTACACGCCCCGAAGTTTGGGGGCGCTTTTCAATGTGGGGTGGTCCCCCGCATTTTTTTATTCATAGAGGTCAGTTAGAAATCACATGAACCCAGCTTTGCAAGACGTTGTCTCACAAGCGATTGCGGCTCTTGGGTTTGATGTTTTTAGTGTCCAGCAGCGGGGCACCCGAAGTCGTTCCGTGCTCGAGGTGAGAATCACTCGACGCGACGGTGAGGGGATCACTGCTGGCGATTGCGCCCGTGCTTCTCGGGCGATCGAGGAACGTCTCGACGCCGACAAGTCGCTGGGGGAGTTCTATACGCTCGAAGTGTCGTCGCCAGGAATCCGCGATGACGCGGAAATCAACTGGAAGAGGTAGGTACCATGGCAGGTGAAGCTGGGAACATCCTTACAGCGATCCGCGAGCTGACGAACACCAAATCAATGGCTAGTTCGGAGCTGCGCGATCTTCTGCAGGACGGGATACTCGCCGCGCTCGCAAAAAAGCACGGTGGGCCCGTGCAGGCAGAAGTGGACATCGACGAAGAGCGCGGCACCATCCGCATCGTCCTTCTCAAGACAGTCGTCGAGAAGGTCGAGGATTCTGCGCGCGAAGTTTCTCTCGAAGAGGCGAGATTCGAGGATCCGGAGTTCCAGGTGGGTGACGTTATGGAAATTCCGACCGATTTCGCCGAGTTCGGCCGGTCAGCGGTTCAGGCGGCGAAGCAGCGGATTCTACAGCGCGTTCGCGAAGGCGAGCGCTCCAAGATTCGCGACGAGTTTACGTCCAGGGTTGGCGAGCTGTTGAGCGGCGAGGTGCAGCAGATCGAGCGCGGCAAGCTCGTGATAATGCTCAATCGATTCCGCGAGGCCGAAGCCGTGATGCCGTACCGCGAGCAGAATCACCGCGAGCACTACCACCAGGGCGAGCCGATTCGTGCGGTACTGAAGAAGGTTGAGGAGACCCCTAAGGGCCCGCGACTTATTCTCAGCCGCGCAGACGGACTGTTTGTACAGGCACTCTTCAAGCTTGAGGTTCCCGAGATCCAGGCGGGCACCGTCGAGATCCGCTCAGTTGCGCGTGAGGTCGGCAGTCGAACCAAGATTGCCGTCTTTTCGCGGGACGATGCCGTCGATCCAGTTGGAGCTTGCGTTGGCGTGAAGGGCGCGCGCGTCCAGGCTGTCGTAAACGAGCTGAGTGGCGAGCGTATCGACATTGTGCCGTGGTCAGGCGACCCGGAACGATTCGCACGCCTTGCCCTTGCGCCCGCGAAAGTGGCTCGCGTATTCAGCGATGCGACGACGCGTACCATTCAGGCGATCGTCGACGAGGATCAACTTTCACTTGCGATTGGCAAGAACGGGCAAAACGTCCGTCTCGCGTCGGAACTTACCGAGTGGAAGATCGACCTCTACTCGAGCAGAGAGTGGATGGAACGTGCAGCAGAGACGCTCCCGTTTGCTCCGCTGGAACACGAGGTTGATAACACCAATCCCAAACTGGCGGCCATCGAAGGGTTACCACCGGCCACGGTCGCGATTCTGGAGAACGCTGGATATCGTCGTCTTGATGACATTCTCGATCTCGAACGCGAGGATTTCCTCAAGCTCGCTGGCATAATGAAGGAAGACGCCGATCGTCTGATGGCGATCATCGATGAACTGACGACCGACGCGCCCGATGAAGACGCTCCGGCTGCTTCAGTTCCCGCTACGACTGCTGCTTCGGCTCCTGTCGTCGATGGGGAGCCGCCATCAGCGGCGTAGTGGATTCGACGGCCGCGGTGTTGCGTCTGGTTGGACTTGGCATGCGCGGCCGACTGGTTTCCGTAGGTGTGGACAGGACGAGGGAAGCTGCTTTCAAGGGGACGCTTCGGTTGGCCATAGTCGCCGCTGACGCGTCACCCAATAGCCGCGACAAGATCGTTCCGCTGCTTTCGGGGCGTGGTGTTAGTATGATTGAGACGGCCTCAGCTGACGACCTCGGCAGGGCTGTTGGGCGCGCGGCGACGGCTGTCGTCGGCGTGCTGGATGCGAAGTTGGCGCGTGGTGTAAGAGCCGCGCACAGGGGACAGGGAGAAACTGGGTGAGTAAGCTGCGTGTAACGGACATGGCCGGTGAATTCGGAATTCCCGCTGACGAAGTGATCAATCTGCTTCGCCAGATGGATATTCCGGTGCGCAGTCACGTTAGTCCGCTAACCGACGATCAGGTCGCCAGAGCACGGGCGCGCTGGGAGCGTGAAAAGCGCGCCCGGTCTGCCGCGCCCGCCCCCGCCGGCGCTACTCGCCGACGACGCGGCACAGCTGCACCAGCCGCCCCGGCGCCGGAGCCAGAGCCGACACCTGCACCAACTGTGCGGCGCCGTCGTGCTGCGGACGTACATCATGATGAGCCAGAACCGGAAGCACCACCGGTTGAGCCTGTAGCCCAGACTGTGCCAGTTCAGGCCGAGGCCGAGGNNGCCGCGCCTGTGATTGTGGCTCGTCCGCGGAAGACTACGCCAGCAGCGGAATCCTCGGACGAAACGACCGCAGCAGCAACGCAGCCGGCTGAGGTGGAGAAGCCAGCGGAGCCAGTAGCAGAGAAGCCTGCGAGAAAGCCGAAGCCAGCTCCAGTTGTTGCGGCCGCTCCAGCTCCGATAGCGGAGGCGAAGGTCGAGTCAGCGGCTCCGACGGAGACCGTAAAGACAGCTCCGGCGCCGGTCCAACCACCAGCTCCGCCGTCTGCACCGCGGCCCGAATTGCAAACCGCTCATTCTGCGCCGACTCCTGCGACTCAGCGACCATCGTCAGGCCGCCCGGATCGTCCGCGGCCAACGCCGTTGCCTCCGTTGCAGCCGCGCGCAAGTGCGACACCACCGCGACCGCTCACACCAGGCGGCCCGCGTCCACGTCCGGGTAGCTCCAGCAACCAGCGGCAGGGCGGCGGTGGTGGCGGATCTTCCGCTGCGCGTCCATCGAACTCCGCCGCATCGACGGCGATTCCTGGCACGCCATCACGCGAGAGTCGTCCCCGCCCAACCGGTGACCGTGCGCCAGCGCGACAGGAAGATCGCTCGCGTGGTCGTGGTCGCGGTCGCAGGGTAGATCAGGAAGCGGTCTCGGCAAACATCTTCAAGACGATGACGTCCATGCGCGGCAGCTCGCGCAAGGGCTCAGCGCGTCGTGATGAGCCGGTTTCTCGTGAAGAAGTGGAGGCGCAGCGCAAGGCCGCGGTCGAAAAGGAACGCAAAACGGTACGCGTCAATGAGTTCGTTACCGTTGCCGAACTTGCTCAGCAACTCAAGGTTCCTGGAACGCAGATCGTCGCGTTCGCATTCAAGAACCTTGGCCTCATGGTGTCGATCAATCAACGCCTGGACTTTGGCCAGATTGAGTTGATCGCCGGTGAATTCGGATTCCAGGCTGTGCTCGAAGACGAGTATGCTGCAGATACGGAGTCGCTGCTCGAGAAAGACGCTGCCGAAGACCTTACACCGCGCCCGCCAGTCGTCACGATCATGGGGCACGTTGATCATGGTAAGACATCGCTTCTCGATTATATCCGCAAGGCACATGTTGTTGCGGGTGAGTCGGGCGGAATCACGCAGCACATCGGTGCGTATCACGTGTCGCTACCCGGTGGACGTGAGATCACGTTTCTCGATACTCCGGGACACCAGGCATTCACCGCCATGCGTGCACGTGGTGCGCAGGTCACGGATATCGTCGTCCTCGTCGTTGCGGCCGACGATCAGGTCATGCCCCAGACGATCGAGGCGATTTCGCATGCCAAGAACGCGGGTGTGCCGATCATTGTCGCGATCAACAAGATGGATCTGCCCGGTGCAAACCCGATGAAGGTCAAGCAGGGCCTTCTTCAGCATGGTGTCGTACTCGAAGAGTTCGGCGGCACGACGCTGGCGAGTGAAATCTCCGCGAAGACTGGACAGAACATTCCCGCTCTTCTTGATCAGTTGATCCTTCAGGCCGAAATCCTCGACCTCAAGGCCAATCCGGATCGGCGCGCCGTAGGATCTGTCGTCGAAGCCCAGCTCGATCCCGGCAAGGGTCCGGTTGCAACCGTACTCGTGCAGAACGGAACTCTTCATGTCGGCGACGACTTCATTTGCGGCATGTACTCTGGTCGCGTTCGCGCTCTGCTTGATGAGCGTGGTCGGAATCAAAAGAGTGCGGGTCCGGCCATTCCAGTTCAGGTTCTCGGAATTGGCGGAGTCCCAATGGCGGGCGACCAGTTCCTGGCTGTCGAAGACGCTACCGCTTCGCGTGAAATCGCACAGCGTCGCCAGCGACTCGACCGTGAGGCGCGTAGCCGTCGCACGATGAAGGGAAGTGTATCGCTCGAAGACTTCATGTCGCAGACCGCTCCTGGGCAGGCGCGCGCGCTCAGTATCGTCATCAAGGCTGACCAGGGCGGTCCGGCAGAGGCGCTCGCCGACGCACTGGGCCAGCTCTCGACTTCAGAAGTAACTGTCGAAGTCATTCACCGCGGCGTCGGCGCGATCTCCGAGAGCGATATCCTGCTCGCACGCGCTGCCGGCGCGATCATCATCGGCTTCCACGTACGGCCTGACAACAATGCGCGCAATGCAGCTGAGCGCGAAGGCGTCGAGATCAAGTTGTACAAGGTCATCTACGAAGCCGTCGAGGACGTCAAGCTCGCACTCGAAGGAATGCTGCGCCCGGAAGAGAGGGAAGTCGTGCTGGGCGACGCCGAGGTCCGCGAAATCTTCAAGGTCTCACGTGTTGGTGTCATTGCCGGATGCAGCGTTCGTAGCGGCGTCATCAATCGCGCCGGCCGCATTCGCGTAATCCGCGACGGGGTTGAGATATATGATGGCATCATCTCCTCGCTGCGACGCTTCAAGGATGACGTCAAGGAAGTCCGCGAAGGTTTCGAATGCGGTATCGGCGTCGAGAACTTCAACGACTTGAAGGTTGGAGACATTCTCGAATGCTACCACAAGGAACAGGTCGCGCGCACGCTTGCATCCAGCGCGGCTGCATCGTGAGGTCAAGCGATGCCACGCGACAATCGCCGCGCTGAGCGCGTCTCAGCCGCCATTCGTGAGGAGATTGCTTCCTACCTCACGAGTGGTTCGCGGGATCCGCGTATTACAGAAATGGTCACTGTCACCGGCGTTGACATAACACCCGACCTGCGTCGTGCACGCGTATATGTAAGCGTGATGGAGCCCGATGGTACCGATCCCGTCGCAATTCTGAATCAGGTCGGCCATCGATTGCGTGGCGAAATTGGTCGCGCGCTCAGATTGAGGCTCGCACCGGAACTGGATTTCCAGATTGATGAAACCGCGGCGCGGGCGTCACGCATCGAGTCCATTCTTGCGCAGATAAAGGCAGAAGACTCAAGCCGTGAAAGCTGACGGCAGTCACGCGTCCGGCCTGCTCCTTGTTGACAAACCAGCCGGCATTACGTCGCACGACGTCGTTGACATCGCGCGACGTGCATACGGTGAGCGAAGCATCGGACATCTCGGCACTCTCGATCCATTTGCTACAGGACTGCTCGTCCTGTTGCTGGGACGTGCCACTCGTCTTGCCACGTTCGTGGAGAACGAACCCAAGGTCTACGACGCGACGATCAGTTTCGGAGACGAGACCGACACCGGTGACCCAACAGGCGACGTGATTCGCTCCGCACCAGTTCCACCGCGACAGGCAGTTTTCGACGCGATTCACTCGCTTACGGGTGACATTCGCCAGGTGCCTCCCGATTTCTCGGCCAAGAAAGTGTTCGGCGCGCCCGCGTATCGCGCAGCACGCGCCGGCGAGCCGATTGTGCTCGCGCCCGCGCCAGTCACCGTTCACGAGTGGCGAGGCGAGAGCTTTAGCGGCAATGAACTAACGGCGTCCATCACCTGCGGTAGCGGGACCTACATCCGCGCGCTGGCTCGCGATCTGGGACGTGCGTGCGGCAGTGCAGCGCACCTCAAGGCGCTACGGCGCACTCGCACCGGTGAATTCGACGTACTCGACGCTGCGACTATCGCGGATCTCAAAGCAACACCACCACCGCCCATTCGCCGCCTCAAGGTCGTCGCGGAATGAGTGCGTCTCGCGTCATTCGCGACGGCGGCCTCCTCCCGCCGGAAGTGCAGGGTGCAGCTGTCACCGTCGGCACGTTCGACGGCGTACACCGCGGCCACCTCGACGTAATCGGCCGGCTCGTGGTGGCCGCGAGGCAACGTGGCCTTCACAGTGTCGCCATCACATTCGAGCCGCACCCGCTCGAAGTCGTCAATCCCAGCGCCGCGCCCTCCTTGCTCACTGTCGGCGAAGAAAAGCTGGACGCGCTCCGCGAAACGGAACTGGATCATATCGTCGTACTCGAATTCACGCATGAACTGGCCGCTCTGAGCGCTACCGACTTCGTCGATGACGTGTTGCGCGGCCGTTTTCGCATGCAATATCTGCTGATTGGTTATGACCACGGTTTCGGACGGGAGCGCGCAGGGAATCCTGCGGTGCTTCAGGAGCTCGGGCGCACGCGCGGATTCAGCGTTGATGTTGTCGAGCCCGTAGCAGCTGAAGATGGTAGATGGATCTCGTCAACTGTCATTCGCCGAGCTGTCGCGGGCGGTGATCTGCCCAGAGCTGCTGAGCTGCTCGGCAGGCCTTATTCGATCACCGGCACCGTCGTGCCGGGCGCCGCGCGGGGCCGATCGCTGGGCTTTCCGACACTGAACCTGTCCCAACCGTCTCCGCGGAAACTGCTGCCGCCCGACGGTGTGTACGCCGTGAGAGTCAGGACTGATAGTGGCATCTTTGGCGGTATGATGAACCTCGGCCCTCGCCCGACCTTCGGAGAGCACGACCGGTCGATCGAGGCATACCTGTTTGACACTTCCGGGGATTTTTATGGGCAGGAGGTAAGGCTGGACGTCCTCAAGCGTCTGAGGGACACCCGCGCCTTCCCGTCACCCGAAGCTCTGGTGGCGCAGATCAGGCTGGACGAGTCGGATGCCCGGTCTGCGTTGACCGTGACGCCTCCTCAAGGTAACCTTAAGGGCTAAACCCGATATTCATGTCTCTCAAATACCGTATCGCCATCATCCTCGCGTTGATTGCGGCCTCCGCATGGCTGCTGTTCCCGCGCACCGTCACCGAGCGCGTCAAGCGTAACGGAATCTTTGTCTCCGACACTGTCCGGCGAGTTCCTCTAAAACGCGGCCTCGATCTCCAGGGTGGTATGCACCTGGAACTCGCGGTCGACGAGTCGAAGGGCGCCATAGCCGATAAGTCGGACGCAATCGAACGAGCCCTCAAGGTCGTCCGCACGCGTATCGATCAGTTCGGCGTCTCCGAACCGTTGGTTCAGAAGGCCGGCGCTGATCGAATTATCGTGGAGCTCCCGGGTATCGACGACCCGCAGCGCGCGATGGACGTCGTTCAGAAGTCCGCATTCCTTCAGTTCGAGATCACCGACAAGACGAACGCTCTCGAAAAGGCCCTACCGCGACTCGACGCAGCGGTCAAGGGGCTTGCATCGGCAGCCAGGACCGGCGCACCCGGTGCGGCGCCGACTGCTGCAGCCGCTACAACGACTGATAGTACGAAGAACGCATTGCAGGGTCTCTTCGCTAAAGACACCACGAAGAAAGCAGCCAGCGATTCGACAAAGAATGACACAACTCTCGCAGCAGGAGGTCCGTTCTCCAAGCTGGTTCAGCAGGGACAAATGCCCGGCGAGTACTATGTCCTTCAGTCCGACGTTCCGACTCTGCAACGCTACCTCGCTACGCCGTCCGTTCAGGGCGCGATTCCGCCAGGAAAGGTCATCCGCTGGTCAAACGACACGACCTCGCTGGGAGCGAATACGTATCGCGCCATGTACGTGCTCGATTCGCGCCCGATCATCACTGGTGAGTATCTCACCGACGCGAAGCCGACGCAGACGCCGACCGAAGGGACCGTCGTCGAATTCACGCTCAGTAATGAGGGCGGTCGGCGGTTCCGCAATGAAACGTCAAAGCACATCAACGATTTCATGGCGATCGTGCTCGACAGTCTCGTGATGGGCCGACCGCCTGTCATTCAGGGCGCGATCGGCACACGCGGACAGATTACACTCGGCGGTCGAGATCTCCAGGCTGCGCAGGATCTGGCGCTCGTGCTCAGAGCAGGAGCACTTCCAGTTCCGCTCAAGATCGTTGACGTCGTCAACATCGGACCGAGCCTCGGCGCCGACTCGATCCGCGCTAGCATCAGGGCCGGTGTTATCGCGCTCGGGCTCGTTGTCATCATCATGATTGGCTACTACCGCTTCTCCGGAGTGCTCGCAGTTGCCGGCCTCGCGGTCTATACGCTTTATACGCTGGCTGCACTGGCAGGCTTCAGTGCCACGCTCACATTGCCTGGACTCGCCGGATTCGTACTGTCTATCGGTATGGCAGTGGATGCCAACGTTCTGATATTCGAGCGAATACGAGAAGAGCTGGATCATGGCAAGTCCACTCGTCTATCGATCGACGAAGGATTCCGCCATGCGCTTCCCGCAATTGTCGACTCCAACGTTTCTGCCGCGCTGACGGCGGCTGTTCTCTACCAGTTCGGAACCGGACCAGTTCGCGGCTTTGCCGTGACACTTCTTGCGGGTATCGCAGCCTCGATGGTGACCGCAATCTTCGTGGTGCGGACATTCTACATCATCTGGCTCTCCACCCACTCCGACAAGAAGGCACTGAGTATATAAATGCTGCGAATCTTTCATAACACCAAATACGATTTCATCCGCTGGTGGCGCGTCGCCATCGGACTGACCGTTGCGTTTATCGCGATCGGTGTCGGCTCGCTCGCGATCAAGGGAGTGAATTACAGCATCGAGTTCACCGGCGGTACGTTGAAGCAGTTGAGCTTCAAGACCGTGACCACACCCGGTCAGATCCGAGTGGCGATGGATCGTGCGGGCTTCCACGATGTCGAGATTCAACAGTTCGGCTCGCCTCGTGACTTCACGGTGCGGTTCCGTGGGTCGGAGGAAGTCGCCGCGCAGTCTGCAGGCGCCGAAGTTGTTTCGAAAAAAGTCGACAGTGTTCTGGCAACCGCCTTCGGACCCAGCAACGTCACCGTCGTTCGTACCGAGGCCATCAGCGCAACGGTCGGAAATGAGCTTCGTCGCAACGCGCTGATCGCGATCCTCCTGTCGTTCGCAATAACACTTGTGTATCTCGCAATTCGATTCGAGTGGCGTTTCGGATTGGCCGCCGTAATAGCGACGGGCCACGACGTGTTCACAACGGTCGCCTTCGTGAAACTCATGCACCTGGAAGTGTCCCTGACGGTGGTGGCCGGTCTGCTTACGGTGCTCGGTTACTCGTTGAACGACACAATCATCATCTTCGATCGCGTTCGAGAGGACCTGCGCAAGGGACGCAAGGAATCGCTTTACGATACTCTCAATCGCGGTATCAACGAGACGTTGCCACGTTCCATCCTTACACACGCGACTACCGCTGCCGCTACTCTCGCACTGCTGGTCTTTGCCGGCGAAGTCATCAGGCCATTCGCATGGGTGATGTTGTTCGGTATCGTCACTGGTACATTCAGCTCTGTCTATATTGCAGGCCCAGTCCTGCTATGGATCGAGAACAAGTATCCTCGCAAAAACGCCGGACCAGTATGGAACACTTCTTCGACAGCCACTCCCACCTTGCGGACCAAGCCTTCGACGGCGACCGCGAGTCCGTAATCGCCCGCGCCCGCGATGCGGGCGCCCAGGGAATAGTCTGCATCGGTGCGTCCATCGAGCAGGCGCGTGGCTCTGCCCGGATTGCGGAAACGCATCCGGGCTTTGTCGCGTTTACGGCTGGGATTCATCCGCATGACGCTGCGGCATTCAATCCGCATGAGGATCTGCCAGCACTCGAACGTTTCCTCGACTCCGGGGCGGTAGCTGTCGGAGAGTGCGGCCTCGATTATCACTACGATAATTCGCCCCGTGATCAGCAGCGGCGCGCGTTCGCGATGCAACTCGAACTCGCGAAACGACATTCTCGCCCCGTCGTCGTGCACACGAGGGATGCAGATGAGGACACTATCTCCATGGTGCGCCAGGCGGGCAGGGAGCACGTGATCGGTGTGCTGCACTGCTACACAGGTGGCATCGACCTGGCGAGAGTCGCCCTGGACGCTGGTTGGTACGTCTCCTTCAGCGGTATCGTCACCTTCAGGAACTGGGCTGGGGATGACGTCATCCGCGCAATTCCCGACGACCGGATACTGATCGAGTCCGATGCCCCCTACCTGGCCCCGGTCCCGCACCGCGGGAAACGAAACGAATCGGCCTGGGTCGCCCTCACTGCGGCCAGCGTTGCACGCGCTAGAGGGGTGGACGCGGCGACGATCGGGCTCCTGTCGTGCACCAACGCGCGACGCCTCTTCCAGTTCCACTGAGCGTCATTCTGACGCACCAGGGAGTGGGAAGCGGGCTATTGTACGGAAGCGTACGTAAATGTGAGATGCGTTTTCGTATTGCGCCGGGCGGCGTGAAATGCCGATACCACAAGCATGGCCAAAACGACGCAACCACCAGAGATTCCGGAGCTCAGCAAGGACATGCTGCGCCGCGGAATGACGTCGTCCGGTCGTACCGAGCGACTCGTGCGCGAGACCTGGCGCAACTACTACGTGGCGCGGCTCGCCGAGGCACAGTTTGGCCCGGACAGTCTCGAGGCGTCGATAGCGAAATCACGCGCACTTGAGGGTTACCGCGAGCTGAGAGATTCCCTGCACGCGATCGATCCATATTACCGTGCGCCGGGACGAGCCCCACAACCCGGTCCCGCAGCTCCTCGGCACCTCAAGTTGGTGCAGGACGAGCCCGAAAGCTCCGACACGCCTAACGAACTCTGATCGCGCCGCACGTACTGAAATAGTCGGTCGGACAGCTTTCGCCACGCACACTCAGTCGGCGTGATCGGGTTCCACCACGCGGTATATTTCCTGATTCGTGCGTCCGTCGCGCCATGAAGGTGAGGCGGATGACCCCGTCCGCACTTTTACGCTCGACAGATGACGCTCCAACACATCCACACTGATAACGCGCCTGCCGCGATTGGTCCGTATTCGCAGGGAGTTACGGTCAACGGCATGCTTTACACTGCTGGCCAGATCGCACTTGACCCGGCAAGCGGCCAGATGTCCACGGGCGATGTGCGTGAGCAGGCTGAGATTGTCATGCGCAATCTGACGGCTGTAATCACGCAGGCCGGAGCGTCATGGGCCGACGTCGCGAAGACCACCGTATATATCCACGATATGGCTGCATTTCCCACAGTCAACGAGGTGTACGCTCGCTGGCTCGGTGAAGCCCGTCCAGCGCGCTCGACAATTCAGGTCTCCGCGCTGCCGCGTGGCGCCCTCGTCGAGATTGACGCCATCGTCGCGATCAAGAGCTGACATGCAGTTTCGCGCGGAGGTTCGCCGTCGCGCCGTTGTTCACGTAGCAACAGCCTCACTGCTGACACTGGCCGGGCTGTTGCTGTCCGCGAATGCACTGCATGCGCAGCGTTCCATTCCCGTCGCTGTGCAGCGCAATCCGGCCGCGTCTGACACGATTGCCGATTCGCTCAAGCGGCCGCCAATCTCTCCGCGACGCGCAATGGTCTATTCGATGCTGCTCCCCGGTTACTCGCAATCGCGATTAAACAGACCCACAGCGTCGATAATGTTCGCGGTGGGCGAAGTACTGTCCATCGGAATGGCACGCAAGTCAGCGATGGATCTGCGCGAGGCCCGTGCAGCGCGCTCCGACAGTATTCCGACCGGCTTCTCCGCGGATACTGTTACTGGCGTCATCACGGCAACCGGCTACACTCGGAATCGTCTCGTAGCCCGCATTGGTGCACGACGCACACATTACGAAGACTGGTTGGCGGCAATCATCTTCAATCACATCATCTCGGGCGCCGACGCCTACGTCGCGGCGAACCTCTGGGACTTCAATGCAAACGTTGCCGTTACGCCGACACGCAATGGCGCAGCCGTCGGTGCGTCGCTGAACTTCTGATGTCCACTCAATCATCCGCACCAATTGGTGTGTTCGATTCCGGGATCGGAGGCCTCACGGTTGTGCGCGAGCTGATGCGCCAACTGCCCGACGAAGACATCATCTACTTTGGCGATACCGCAAGAGTCCCGTACGGTCCCAAGAGTCCCGAGACGGTCAATCGCTACGCTCACGAGATCACCGCCTACCTGCAGGAGCAGGGGGTGAAGAACGTCGTCGTCGCGTGCAACACTGCAACCGCTCACGCTGTCGAATCTTTACGCGAACACTTCGATCTTCCAATTACAGGAGTGATCGAACCCGGCGCCCGCGCTGCCGTGCGTGCGTCGGATGCGCACTCCATTGGAGTGCTTGGCACGCAAGGTACGATCAGCTCCGGCGCCTACGAGCGCGCAATCCATGCACTCGACGCGGACGCGCATGTTGTCGCGCGTGCGTGTCCGCTTTTCGTTCCATTTGTCGAAGAGGGTTGGCTGGATCACCCGGCGATTGAGCTTGTCGCTCATGATTATCTGTCAACGCTTCGCGACACCGATATCGATACAGTCGTGCTCGGTTGCACACACTACCCACTCATCAAACCTGTAATTGCGCGCGCTGTCGGCCCCGATATGCGCCTTATCGATAGCGCTGAAGAAACCGCTGGAGAAGTGGCTCNNTCCGGCACGGAATGACGCCAGGCGGCTCCGGTTCATCGCCTCCGACGTTCCCGAACAGTTCAGGAACGTCGGTAAGCGGTTTCTCGGCTCAGCGATTGATCACGTAGAGACTGTCACGCTCGGCTGACCCCGTCCAGCGTAGCAGTGCAATCGCCTCGTTGGTGATTTCGAGATAGGTCGGCGCGTCGAGCCACGAACCAGCATTGGCGAACACCTGATCCGCGCCCACACGTTCGAGTGTCGCCACGTGCGAGTGGCCAAGCACAACAAGGTTCAACTCGGGTTCAGCTGACAGTCGCGCATGCGCGATCGCACGCAATCCCGTCCCCCCATCCCGAGCCGCATATGTCCTGCTCGCACTTGAGCTGCCCGACGCAAGACGCGTCGCCCAATCGGGATGGAGACTTCGGAAGAGGCGGATCGCGAGCGGCGACCGCATTATGGGCCGAACCATCCTGTATTTCCGATCTTCAGTCTGGCGCAACCCATCGCCATGCTCTATGCGCACCTTCCAGGGTCCGATTTCTCCCTGCCACGGCCCCGTCATGTAGTCGGCGCCCACATCTTCACGCAACACTTCGCCGCCCCAGCAATCGTGATTCCCGGCGATGTAAAGGATTTCGGTCCCGCTGTCGCGAAGCGCCGCCAGAGCCGCAAGGGTGCGAAATCCTCGGCGCGGGATTACGGTTTTCCACTCGAACCAGAAGTCGAACAGATCCCCATTTATGACGAGCGTCCGCACCCTGCCAGCGATCGCCGATAGATACGATTCGAACAAGCGTTCGGTAGCCGGCGTCGCGACGCCCAAGTGGAGGTCCGACACGATATGACATGTAGTATTCAGCACGCGACAAGCTTAGCGCAGCGGCGGTATCTTAACAAATGCTCCAGGTGACCGAAGTCCGCGTCCGTTACGCGGAAACTGATCAGATGGGCGTGGTTTACCATGCCAACTACCTCGCATGGTGCGACATCGGCCGCACCGACCTGATACGCGCCCTGGGGGGCAAGACATACGGAGAGATCGAGCGCGAAGGAATCGCGCTTGCGGTCGTGGAAGCGCACCTTCGATACGTCAAGCCGGCCCGGTACGACGACCTGATCCGCGTCACGACTCGCGTCACTGAAGTCCGCTCACGCGTGGTCCGTTTCGACTACGATATCAACCTCGCCGACGGCGGCTTGATCGCAACTGGATACACCACGCTTGTTGCGATGACACGTGAAGGCCGAGGTTCCTGCATTCCCGATCATCTCAGGCAACAACTCGATCGCGTGCGGGTAGACCGCTGACATGCTTCTGAATTTTGTTCTGGCGGCCGCGCTCCTGAGTGCAGGCGCCGTCGACTCACGCACTCTGTCAACAGCACCGGACATCGCCCCCCAAACCGTTGCGCATGGGGATTCAATTGACGTGGCGCTGTACGCTCGTATCCTCAAGTCCGCCGACCAACGTGTCCTCGACCGCAGTCTGCTCGCGACCGCGCTCGGCTCACCTGAACGCGAGATTCGACGCGCTGGCGCACGAACACTGTCGCAGGTTGCGTTGCGTCACCGGACCGACGCGCTGCCGCTTCTCCGCTCACTGACAAACGACGCGGATTCGGTTGTCGCTTCGACCGCGCTCTTCGGGCTCGGCCTGGTTCGGGACACCGCCTCGGTTTCGTTGATGGCAACCACGGTCCGCGCTCATGGACCAAGTGCACCAGCCGCTGCGTGGGCGCTCGGTGAGATCGGGCGACCCGCAACCGATACTATCGCGCAACTGCTTGGCAGCATCCGAGGAACCGGCAGATACAACAAAGCGACGCTGCGCGAGCTGCTGCTTGCCACGTCACGGATTCGACCGCTGAATTTCGCATCAGTCGCTCCGTATCTCGGGGTTTCTGATCCTGAAATCCGCGCCGCCGCTGCGTACGCGGTGGCGCGACAACGTTCTCCCGCTGGCGCACGTGCCTTGCTCGACGCAAAAGCCCCTGACGCAAGCTTTAGAGCGCTTCTGGCCAATGTGCTGAGCAAGCCGGTTGTCGGTGACTCGCTCCGGGAACCTGCTATCGCTCGCCTGCGCAAACTGGCGATTGATCCGAGCCCTTACGTGCGGATAAATGCGCTGAGCTCGATTGCGACGTTCGGAGAGTTGGCGCGCCCGATAATTCTGCACGCGCTGCACGATCGCGATGCGAATGTCCGTGTCGCCGCCGCGCAGAGTGCGGGATCGGCATTCGATACCGCCGCATCCGCCTGGCGCGAAGCATGGAGCGCAGACACCGGTTACAAGGTGCGCCGCTCCTTGCTCGACGGCGCAGCCAGGCACGCTGTGACTCTCGCAGGAGCCGCCGAGTGGCGCGCGTCACCGGACTGGCGCCTGCGGAGTGCGGCCGTCGGTGCATGGCAGGGCACGCTCGATACCGTACGAGCCCGCACGGTTGCGCTGTCTGCGGTGCACGACGTTGATGCGCGCGTGCGCGAGGCGGCGTTCGGCGTTCTCATCCGGAGCGACACCACCCGTAAGGACAGCATTGTCCAGCAGGCACTCCGCGCGGCCCGAACCGATCCGGATTCGATGGTGCGCGCGCTCGTCGCTGACTCCACTGCACGCACCGTTGACACGCTGGCGGTCGACAGACCGCTCGAATGGTACGAGGATGCCGTTCGTCGGGTCGTACTTCCGTCACTGCATGGTCGAGCACCGCGCGCGATCATGCGCACCGTGCGCGGCCCGATCACTATCACGTTCGACGGTGTCCGCGCGCCGCTTACCGTGCTCAACTTTGCGACGATAGCGGGGAAGCACGACTACGACAATCTTCGATTTCATCGTGTGGTGCCAGGCTTTGTCGCGCAAGACGGCGATCCCCGTGGCGATGGCGAAGGAGGGCCTGGCTACGCAATCAGAGATGAGCTCACGTTGTTACCGTACTCCCGTGGCGCCGTGGGAATGGCTCTTTCGGGCCCGGACACCGGTGGTAGCCAGTATTTCTTAACGCTCACGCCGCAGCCGCATCTAACTGGACACTATACCGTCTTCGGCCACGTCACAGCTGGCCTCGCGGTGATGGATTCTCTGGTCGAGGGCGATGCCATCGACTCCATTCGCATTCAGTGGTGAAATTGCTCCGCATTTTCGCACCCCGCGCGCCGCTGCGTGGCGCCGCGCGGGCGGGTGCTGTCGTGATTGCTGCCGTGAGTGCCGTCGTGATTGCTGTTGCGTGCGCACCGCGTATTCAACCACTTCCAGGCGTCGCACCGACCAATCCGTCGCTGCCGGCGTTTGACCTTTCGCCTACGCCCGAGAAGCTGACATTCAACTGGGAATTGAACGACAACTCCATCGTTGCCCGCGGCGATGGCGTCGCTCGCCTCGGCCCTCCGGATCACGCGAGAGTTGACCTCTTCCTCGGCGGCGGGTTCGGCGCGGCGGCCAGCGCCGTGCTCGTTGGCGACAGCCTCATCGTCCCCCCGGGAGCCCGAGGACTCGAGCTCATTCCGCCTGCGCCGTTATTGTGGGCTGCCCTCGGTCGCCTCGCGATTCCTCCGGCTTCGGACACGATAATTCGAGTCTCCGGCGACACGCTCCGGGCGTCCCTCGGGACTCCGGTGGCGTGGCGAGTCACTGCGATTGACGGGCAACTTGTGCGTTTGGAACGCATTTCCTCGGGCCGCATAGTAGAATGGGTCGAGCGGAACCCGGGGAAAAAAGTCCGTTACGAGTTGTCCGGGCGCCGTTCGCTCGTCCTTAATCTGCAGAATCAACAACCGGTGGCTCAGTTTGATGCGTCTATCTGGCGCTTTTAGGAAGCTCCTCCTCGTCACGCCTGTGCTGGTCGCCCTTTCCGGTTGCCTTTACGGCTTCCACGGCGGCGGGCTCCCCTCGCACATCCACACGATTGCCGTCATCCCATTCGACAATCAGACGGCCGTTGCCGACGTTCAGCGTGAGATATCCGACTCGCTCCGAGTGCGACTGATTAGCAGACTCGGCTTGCGGGAAGCCTCCGAAGCCAAGGCCAGCGCGGTCGTGCGCGGCACTATCCGCAGATACGAATCCGGGATCCCGATCGGTGTCGATGCGCGTTCGCGCACCGCGACCGCCGTTCAGCGGTCGCTCGAAATAGTTCTGGATGTCGATGTGATCGATCAGACGAACGGAAAGAGCCTCTGGTCCCGCAAGAATTACATCGTTGACGGACAATACGCTGAGGGGCAGGAGAGCCTCGGACGATCACTTGCAGTCGATAAGCTGGTCAAGGCGATCGTTGAGGGAGTCCAATCGCAATGGTGAATCGGCGCGGCAACACCGAGATGGGGTGCCTATCGTGGCTGCTGATTCTTGCAATTATTGTTTATGTTGGAATGCATGTCGGCGCACCGTACATGCGCTACTATCGATTCCGGGATGCGGTGGATCAGCAGGTACGCTATGCAACCTTCCGCAGCGACGACGCTGTGCGAGAGGAAATCTGGGCCGCAGCCGACTCGCTCGACTTGCCTGAAGAAGCATATCACGTTACCGTCGAGCGCGCACCAAGTGAGATACGCGTCTTTGGTCAGTACGTCGATACGTGGCAGCTGTTTCGCTATTCGCGGCCTGTGCATTTCAAATTGAATGTGACGGGACCGCTTTGACGGTCCCGCGTGACCCTGCATCGAAGGTGATGTCGTGGGATGCCATGCGCGACTGGCGCGGTGACTTCTGGGGCAGAGTGGTATTCACCAATGGGGTTTTCGACTTGCTTCATCCCGGTCATATCGATGTGATCAAGGCAGCACGCGCAGCGGGTGACGCACTCGTAGTCGGGATCAACGGTGACGATTCCGTAAAGCGACTCAAGGGCGAATCTCGCCCCGTCCGTTCTCAGGCGGAGCGTGCCTACGTACTCGCCGCACTCGAGGCGGTGGATCTCGTGACGGTATTTGATGAGGATACCCCTCTCGAATTGATCCAGTACCTGCGTCCCGATGTACTCGTGAAGGGCGGAGATTACAGCGAATCGACAATTGTCGGCGCGGCAGAAGTTCGTGCAAATGGCGGCGACGTAATTGTCGTGCCGCTCACGCCTGGGCAATCGACAACTTCAATCATAGAGCGGATGCGTGGTTAGTGCTGATGCAGTTGAACGTCGCGCGGACACCTTGCGACCAGTAACGATCGAGCGTGCAGTATCTCCCTACGCTGAGGGATCATGTCTGATTTCGTTTGGGATGACAAAGGTGCTGTGCGCCGCGACAATTGAGGAAGGCGTTCCGTCATGGCGCAGAGGGAAAGGTGAAGGCTGGCTGACCGCCGAGTATGCAATGCTTCCCCGTGCAACGCGCACACGTACGTCTCGTGAGCGCGACAAGCTGGGCGGGCGTACCCAGGAGATCCAGCGACTGATCGGGAGAAGCGTTCGCGCAATGCTGGACGACTTCAAGTTCGGTGAATACACGCTCAAGCTCGATTGCGACGTACTTCAGGCCGATGGCGGGACGCGCACCGCCGCGATCACGGGCGCCGCCGTTGCAACGGTTGATGCGTTCAACTGGCTTGTGTCGAGCGGCCGGATTGATGCGTCTCCCGTGCGGCGCCGCGTGGCCGCGGTAAGCGTTGGCGTTATTGATGGAATTGCGCGTCTCGATCTGGATTATGATCTGGATGTGCGTGCGGAGGTGGACATGAACGTTGTCATGAGTTCCGAAGGACAGTTCGTCGAAGTGCAGGGAACTGGCGAACACGGCACGTTCGATCGTGCGCAGCTGGATCGGCTCCTTGATCTTGCAACAGGCGGGATCACTGAGCTCGCCAACATGCAGCGCGCGGCGCTTGGCGCATGAACGCGCGTCCCTACCTGATTGCGACACGCAACCCGGGCAAGCTGCGCGAACTTCGTGACATATTCGCGCAACATCACGTGGAGATTACCGACCTGAACGAAGTCGGTGTTCCCGAGACTGATGACGAAGAATCCATCGAGTCGTGGGAGACATTCGAGGAGAATGCACTCGCCAAGGCACAATACTTTCACGGCCGTACAGGTCTGCCAACATTCGCCGACGACTCCGGCCTCATGGTCGATGCTCTTGGCGGGAAACCCGGTGTACGGAGCAAGCGTCTCTCGGGGCGCACGGATCTTACAGGCCGCTCGCTGGACGCCGCAAACAATGCAACGCTGATCGGACAACTGCGGCGACTGAGCGCATTGCCAGCCGCCGCCGAGTTCGTCTGCGCGGCAGCATTTGCGGACGGCGACGTTGCTCTGGTTCGAACTGGCAGCACGGCGGGTGAGATAATTCAGCAGCCGCGCGGATTCGACGGGTTTGGCTACGACTCGCATTTTGTTTCGAAGGAGTTGCAGCAGACATTCGGCGAAGCTTCGGAGGGTGCGAAGCTCCGCATAGGCCACCGCGGCCGCGCTTTCAGGGCGCTTCTGGACGCGATGGAGAAAGAATTGCCGACGTCGCTCCCGCAACGCGGCCGCTCCGACTAGTTTCCTGTGCTCGGGGCGTAGCGTAGCCCGGTATCGCGCCTGCTTTGGGAGCAGGAGGTCGCAGGTTCGAATCCCGCCACCCCGANNGTTCGAATCCAGTCGCCCCGACTGAGTAAACTGCTTGCCCCGCATCGACTTTCGGTGTGGGGTTTTGCGTTGTCATCGCTTGTCGCTGCGTTATTCTAATTCTCGCCGCAGTGAAACCACGCCGCCAGGCTCGAACCTCGCCGTGAGCTGGGCTAGCAACAACTCGTCGTGACTCTCGCCGGCGCGCGCCCATACTGTCGCGAAGTTTCGACCATCGGCGTATGCGTGATACGCAAAGAAATGATGCGGGCCAAAATGCGTATCACACTCGCCAAAACGCTCCCGCACCCAGCTACCGCTCAGCTCGACTCCGCGGTACTGGCCGAACATCGCATCCATCGTCGGAGGGGGCACTTCGGCGGGTAGCGTACGCAACACCTTGAGACAATAGAGCAGTTCCGGAACGTCGTCGTCCTCGTCGTTGTCCTCGTCGGCGTCCGTCCACGCTGCAGCCGCGCCACCGCTGACACGCGACGCGACGCCTTCGCCAGGTACCACTCCGGTGGCGATCAGGCGGCTCAGCATCCCCTGCGCATTGTTGTTCAGCGACAGATCCCCGCGCATGAACAGGTCGATCGCCGCGTCCGTATATTGCGCGCGTTGCAGCGTCGCTTGCACCTGCTCCACTTTACAGAGCCCCAGAGAGATGCACGATCGTATTTTGTCGACGTTCATCGAACGTTAAGGCGCAATGGCGAAAGAAGCTTGAGCGAGCTCGCGAAGGGTTCGCCGGTGGACATGGCCGGATCCTAAAGCTCAGATGCGGCCCATGGCAGCGCGGATTCAAGCCAGTCCGCTGCGGTTTTGTATCATCGATGTCCGCATTGGGCGCGAACCACTGAGTAAAGGTTCGTCTCGCCCATGCGTCGTTCGCGACGAACCGGGCCATCGGTCGGTCAGGACCGAACGGTCTTTCTCAGCTCGANNTCAAGGTGGCCCGCCCAGAGGCCATTGCTCTTCATCTCGAGGCTGTGGTAACCGAGCACAGTTGCCCGCGTCGCCACGGAAAGCAACCCATCGATTATGAAGATTGCACTGAAGGATGTCGGTGAACTCACCATGCGCGAGAGAAGACCCCACGTAGCCGCGCGGAGGAGATCGTACTCTCGAAACAGCGATGCTACTTCCATACCCTGTGACCTTCGGGATGCACCATGGGAACACGCAGCGGCGATCATTGCGTCGACGCGTAGCTCACGCGTGGCGTCGCTCATTGCACAATCGATCACGCGCGTAATCACGCTGGCGAGATTGTTTTGTCGCTCCGCCTCTTCGAGAGCTGACCACGGCAGGTCCTGCGTGCTGCGGTCCCATTCGGCCATGATCTCCGGTACTTCTGCGAGCAACAATGGGTAAAGTTGCGCGTATGGTGCTACTTCCTGCGTACGCATCGCATGAATGCGACGCGCAGTCTTGAGCACCGTCTCCGCGGACCGAGTTTCTTGATCATCCATATCCGTTCTTGGGGAAGGGCGTGTTTCACTGAGGGTCGAAAATCGGAAATCGTCAGCTTCGCACGCGATGCAATTGTGGGCCCTAAATATGGAAGAAGCTGCGGCCCGCTGGAACATGCCGACGCCCAATCGGTTGATGGGCGTTTGGGCCGACCGTTCTCACCCGACGGTGACCAGGGCTTGATTGGCGCGGGACGGTGGGCGGGTCGAATACTGCGAAATAGTAAACATTTGTAAAGATCGTCCGATACTTATGTTTGTCGGTGTGTTATGGTCACGCCGACATACGAACCTTAGGTGTTCATTTGCAGGGAAGCCCTCCACTCTGATGAGTGGAGGGCTTTCTGGCGTTCAGAACGGCGCATGCAGCCGGCAATTCAACATTTGCTGCAGCTTTGCAATCCGTCGCGTAAAATTCGTACGAGTCTGGAACGAGGACGGGTACATCGCCTCGTTCACGGGACGCAACGCCGCACAGCAAATAACGGAAAGCCAGTCTCTGGAATTGTTCTGGTATTGCTCTGGTATTGCTCTGGTATTGCTCTGGTAATGCTTGGTACGCACTTCCATTTTTGCAACAACTCGACCAGATTGCGTGGCTGTCCAGCGCCAGTAGCTCAGTTGGATAGAGCGGCAGCCTTCTAAGCTGCAGGTCGGGGGTTCGATCCCCTCCTGGCGCACCACCTGGCAGGGCGCGGGAGGCACGAGCGAGAGCGAGCAGAGGCGGGGGCGAGCAGGCGGAGCGCAAACGCTGCTTGGCGCGACGACGTGCAAGACGGCCGGACAGTGACGCAGACTGCTCGCGCGTCGCTTGGGTGTTGACAGTTGTTACAGGCGCTCGTTGTTGGAGGCCTCCTTAGCTCAATTGGTTAGAGCAACTGACTCTTAATCAGTAGGTTGTCGGTTCGATTCCGACAGGGGGCATTGTGTACTGCATTTGGTGCGACGCGGGATGGGGCCTCGGCGTTTTGTGCGGCTTCGAACGTTGTAATCAGACTGTTCTGTGGGAGCCGAGTGCGGCTCCGGCGAATTGCTCGCTGGAAAGGTGGGAATTGGGGTTCCTTTCCTGGGTGTAGCCGGTTAGGATGCTCATCCGCTCTGGAATGGTGAGATTCATGCTGTCCATGTAGCGAGTTCAGTAGTGAAAGGCTGGTGTAGTGAGGTGCTGTTTGAAGCGAGTATTTGAAGCGGTGTTTTGGGGTTGAGATTCGGCTCGAATTCGCTGCGAGAAAGTTTGAGATACCCCTTGCGATTTTGGGGTAAAAGCTATAAGTTGGAAGGCTGCCACTGAAAATGTGGCGAATCGCTGATTGAAAATTGAAATTGAGATGGATGAATGTGCGAGGCTGACTCGTTGATCCGAGGCCATTCAGGGCTTCGGGGAGAGTTTAGACCTGAATATTCAACAAAAGTGATTCCGGACGTGGTAGCCTACGGGCTTAAATGTCCGTAGATGGCCGCGTTCGGGAAGAGCTATCAGATTTCTCTATTGGAGAGTTTGATCCTGGCTCAGGACGAACGCTGGCGGCGTGCATAACACATGCAAGTCACGGGGGCCAGTAGCAATACTGGCAACCGGCGAACGGGTGCGTAACACGTAAGCGACCTACCTCGATGTGGGGCATAGCCGGCCTAACGGCCGGGTAATTCCGCATGTGATCCTTGAGGGGCATATCTCGGGGATGAAACCAGTAATGGGCATTGAGAGGGGCTTGCGGCCTATCAGCTTGTTGGCGAGGTAACGGCTCACCAAGGCGACGACGGGTAGCTGGTCTGAGAGGATGGCCAGCCACATTGGGACTGAGAAACGGCCCAGACTCCTACGGGAGGCAGCAGTGGGGAATCTTGCGCAATGGCCTAACGGCTGACGCAGCGACGCCGCGTGAGGGATGAAGCTCTTCGGAGTGTAAACCTCTGTTGCCCGGGACGAATAGCGGATTTTTCCGACTTGACGGTACCGGGTGAGGAAGCACCGGCTAACTCCGTGCCAGCAGCCGCGGTAATACGGGGGGTGCGAGCGTTGTCCGGAATCACTGGGCGTAAAGGGCGCGTAGGTGGCTGTGTAAGTTTGCGGTGAAAGCCCGGGGCTCAACCCCGGGTCTGCCGTGAATACTGCACGGCTTGAGTACTGTAGAGGCAGGTAGAATATCGGGTGTAGCGGTGGAATGCGTAGAGATCCGATAGAAGACCGGTGGCGAAGGCGGCCTGCTGGGCAGTAACTGACACTGAGGCGCGACAGCGTGGGGAGCAAACAGGATT
>PMEM01000052.1 GCA_003155795.1 Gemmatimonadota bacterium | reverse complement strand
GCGAATCCGGCACCGGTAAGGAACTGGTGGCACGCGCGGTGCACACCAAGAGCGATCGTGCGAAGGGGCCATTTTTTGCTCTGAATTGTGCGGCGCTTCCCAAGGACATTCTCGAGAACGAGCTCTTTGGTCATGAAAAGGGGGCGTTTACAGGGTCCATCAACGAAAAGCCGGGTGCATTCGAGATGGCCGACGGTGGGACGATTTTTCTCGACGAAGTCGCCGAGATGCCGCCCGACATTCAGGTGAAGCTGCTGCGCGCGATCGAATCACGAACCGTGCGCAGGCTGGGAGGAAAGAAGGAAATCGCGGTGGATATTCGTATTGTTGCCGCGACGAATATGGATCTGCAGAAAGCGCTCGCTGAGGGGCAACTACGTGAGGACCTGTACTATCGCCTGGCTGTCGTTGAGCTGTTCCTGCCGTCGCTTCGTGAGCGTGTGAGCGATGTTCGTTTGCTCGCAGAGGAATTTCTGGTCCGGTTCTCGCGACAGAACGGCAAGCAGATTCAGGGATTCGATGAAGACGCCTGGTCATGGATTCATGCATATCACTGGCCGGGCAACGTACGCGAACTTAAGAACGCGGTTGAGCGGGCGGTGATCATGACCAGGGGCGATACCATCACTGCGGCGGACATAATGCCCCGTCATCTTCGTATGGCCGCGGCAGCGAAGCCAGTTCCTGCAGCACGGGCCGCCGCGCCTGCTAAAGCGCGCGGCAACGCAGCGGTCTCGGCAGCCAAACCAGCTGTGAAGAAGACTTCTGCAAAATCAAAAACCAAGCCTACCAAGTCGGGCAAGAGGTAACAATGAGAAACCGTGGATACGAAGGCGAGCCATTCGTTGTAATCGAACGAGAGGAACCCGGGTTTGGGACTCTTCTTCTGGGAGCCGCAATCGGTGCAGGCATCGCACTGCTGCTGGCGCCGAGAAGCGGTGAGGATACGCGTCGCATGATCAGCCATAGCGCGCGTCGCACAAGTGGTCGTTTGCGTAGCGCGGCGATGGACGTCGCGGACGCTGTTTCGTCACAAGCGAACGGTGTACGCGATCGAGTTTCGGATCATGTCGATGCTGTCCGAGCCGCTGTACGCCGGGGCCAGGACCAGGTGTTGGACGCCGTGGATGCCGGGCGCGACGCGGCTGTCGCGGCGCGCTCTGATCTCGAGCGAAGGATTGCCGAGAACAAGGCGGCTCGGCGCGAAGCAAACTCGTTGTAGATCGGAGTCGAATGGGCCGCACGCGCCCGTTGGTAAAGCGGTTCTGGATTGGTTTCAAGGATTACGTCCGCCGCGTCTGGGATAACAGCGGTGAGGATAACATCTTCTTTCTCGCGGGCGGGATATCGTTCAATATCCTGCTCGCGATTATCCCATTCCTTCTGCTGTTCGCAACATCCCTCACATACCTCCTGAACCAATCCACACTTGCCGCAACCAACGAGATAGTCGCGCTCGTCAACCGCTTCCTCCCGGACACTACAAGCAATTCGGTGACTCCGGTGATCGTGCGGATAATATCGGCCCGCGGAACGGTGGGCCTTTACGCCGCAATCGGCTTTATCTGGTTCTCCACACGTCTGTTCGGATCATTGCGCTCGATCCTGAACGCGATATTCGATATCGAAATCGACCGCGGAATCATCGACGGTAAGCTGTATGACGTAAAAGTTACAGTGGTGTCGTCATTGCTTTTCGTCGTGTATACAGCGCTTTCCGCATACCTTGCCATCGCATCATCTCGCGGAGTGGAGGTTTTTGAAGCCCTGGGCCTCCGCGAGGACGTCATGGGGGGCGTCGAGTATACACTGGGCCGCATTATCGCCTTCGTCTTTATCGCGGCACTATTCTTCGGTCTGTACAAATACCTTCCGTACAAGAAGATGCGGTGGCAGACCGCGTTGCTCGCGTCCCTGTTTACCGGTGTGATGTTCGAAATCGCGAAGTTCGCCTTCGCGTATTATGTCACGTCATTCAAGCCTGGTTCACTCTACACCGGGACGATCGCCGCCCTTGTCATCGTCGTGTTGTGGGTGTACTACGCATCGATGGTCTTCATACTCGGCGGCGAAGTCGCCCAGGTGTATGAGCTGCGACATGTCCGCAGACGCCAACACGAGGCGTTCGAGGACTGATTGTCAGCCTGAGGTTACGGCTTGGATATCTTGCCGATTGTCCTGTCGCTTGCAACGGCGTCATCGAGACGCAGAACGATGTCGGCTTGCGAGATCACGCCCACGAGGTTTGATCGCTCATCAACTACAGGGATTCGGCGCAGCTGTTCGTCACCCATGACCTTCATCACGTCCTTCACGTCGGCGTTCTTCGGACACGTGGTGGCCTTCGTCGTCATGGCTTCGCGGACCTTGCAGTCTGCACTTGCATGGCCAGCAGCTACATGCCGCAGGGTGATATCGCGATCCGTGATGAGCCCGACCAGCTTGCTGGAGCCATCCCCGTCTACGACAGGGAGCATCCCGACGTCACGGTCCTTCATCAATTTAGCGGCGTCGTGCAATGATGTTTCGGGGGTGACGCGAGCTGGATCGCTGGTCATGATGTCCTGTGCTTTCATGTTGCACCCTCGAAATTGAATGTGATGTATTCAGACGATTAGCGCATAACGTGTGCCCGTCGCCGCACTCGAGCCGTGGCAGCGTTCTTGCCTTCGCTCATAGTGATCGAGCGAGACTATCCCTGGCGATAAACGGAGACCCGGATGACGAAAATGCTTTTCGCCGCGGCGGTGCTGACTCTGACCGTGACAGCGTGCAAGAAGACTGGCGACGGCGAGTACGTAGTGCAAAAGCCGGTGATTGGCACCGTCAGTGACACGGTTCACATGCCAGTCGTGAAAACTGGTGTCGATACGACCACCGTTGCGGTTCCGAAGCTTGAGCTCAAGCACGACTCGGCGAAGATCAAGGTGCCGACGGTTACGATCAAGAAGCCGTAGCAGCCGCCGCCACAACTGGCGTGTCGCGTCTGGTGCGCCAGCTATCTGCCATGACTGGGGTTTACCTTGGCGGGACGCGCATCCATCCGCGACCTCGATTCCAGGCATCCAGGTGATAGTCGCACGCCAGCGATCCTTCCTGCTGGTATGTGCCGGGCGCTATATTTGGTGCACCAGGGAAATCCGGGGGGCGCGAGCCCACTAATCCCGTCAGGACCCCGAAGGTAGCAGCGGCATGCGGTGTCTTGCGTTGCCCCGATCCCCTGGATCCCTCTTCGTCCGGCTGCGCGCGCCGGGTCTATCTGAAGGGCGGAACGTCGTGCCCGCACACCCCGAGAATGGCCCTAGCCCTCGCCAGGAAATACCGTCCGCGCTCGTTTTCCGAGGTGGCCGTCCAAAGTCACGTATCGAACACGTTGCGTGGCGCCATTGCGCGCGACAGGGTTGCGCATGGATACCTCTTCTGCGGTCCTCGCGGTACTGGAAAGACCACGCTCGCGCGCGTGCTTGCAATGGCGCTGAATTGCGAGAACAAGGGTGAATCGGGTGAGCCCTGCGGCGTATGCATCAGTTGCCAACGTATATGGAGCGGGTCTTCGAGTCTCGATGTCGTCGAGATTGACGCCGCGTCCAATCGCGGCGTCGATGACGCGCGCGATCTCCGTGAGCGTGCGATGTACGCTCCGTCGGGGGACGATCGGTACAAAGTTTACATAGTTGACGAAGCGCACATGCTCACGCGAGAGGCCTGGAACGCGCTCCTCAAGGTCCTGGAAGAGCCACCACCGCGGGTTGTCTTTGTCTTCGCCACAACTGATCCGCAAAAGATTGCCCAGGCCGCTGCGCCCGTTCTGAGTCGTCTGCAGAGATTCGACCTGAAGCGAATCGGCACGTCCGACATCATCGCGCGCCTTGAATTCATTTTGAACGCCGAATCAATCGACGCAGAGCCCGAGGCGCTGACAATGATCGCCAGAGCCGCCGATGGCTCCATGCGGGACGCACTCTCGCTCGCCGACCAGGTCATCTCGCTCGGGGAAGGCAACGTTTCTGCGGAGGCGGTTCGCATCGCGCTGGGTCTCGTTCCAGAAGATGAATATCTCGACGTACTGGCGATTATCGTCGAGCGGCGCGCCGGAGATGTGTTCGCCGCAGTGAGGCGGCTTGCTGATGAGGGTGTCGATTTCAATGGCTTTCTCGCCGGATTCGCTGACGTATTGCGCGCACAGCTGGAAGTGATCCTGGGTGGTATGGCGTCCGACGTTTCTGCAAATGCGCTCACCCATCTGCGCGCAAACGCCGAACATCTGACAGCGGGTGATGTGCTTCGGATGCTCAACGTTCTGAGTGAACTGGAGCCGCGTTTCAGGAAGAGTGGCCAGCAGCAGTTGCTTATCGAATTGCTATTGGTGCGCTTTGCTCTGATCGATCGCACGCTCACGCTTGAGGAAGTGCTGCGTGGTATCGGACCGGGTGGCGGAGCGTCGCCAGCAGCCGGCTCGACAGACTGGCGCGCATCACTCGCGGCGCCGGATCCGGTGAAACAATCGGGCGGCCCACCCGATGCGGCATCGCCAGCGGCCGGCTCTCATACCGCCGCGCGCACCTCCGCTCGTCGGTCGCAGCGCGAGGGGAGCCCTATCTCGGCGATGCGTTCGGCGATGGAGGCTTCGTCGCAAGGCGAGCCACCCCTGCGCTTGAGCGACGAGCAGCGAAGGGCGGAGCGCACGCAGATGTTGCGCGCCAAGGATCCAGTTCTGGGCGCAGCGATAGATGCGCTCGACCTCGAATTGCTCGACTAACTCCTTAGATTCCTTTATGGCTGACTTCATGAAGCTTATGCAACAGGCGCAGCAGATGCAGAGCCGCTTGCAGGAGATCCAGGAAGAGCTGGAGAAGCGATCTGTTTCTGCTACAGCGGGTGGCGGCATGGTAACTGTTACCGCTGATGGAAAGGGGCAGGTAACACACGTTCAGATCGATCCCACCGTGGTCAATCCTCTGGACGTGGAAATGCTCGAAGACCTGGTGATGGTCGCTGTCCGGGATGTCCAGAAAAAAGCGGCCGATCTTGCCGCATCCGAGATGGGGAAGCTTACCGGCGGAATGGACCTGCCGTTCAAGCTGCCGTTCTGAGTGTCGGCGATAGAAGACCTGGCTGCGGAGCTGTCGAGGTTGCCCGGTATCGGCCGGAAGACGGCGATGCGGCTGACCTATCACCTGCTGAAGCAGCCGGCCGGACAGACTCGCCGGCTCGCTGATGCACTGGTCACTATTTCCGAGCGCATTCATCCGTGCGCCCGGTGTCACAATCTGACCGAGACCGAGATCTGCTCCATCTGTTCGGATCCGAGGCGTGATCAGGCGATCGTTTGTGTCGTCGAGGAAGCATCGGATATCGGTGCTATTGAACGCTCGGGCGAGTTCAGAGGGACATATCACGTGCTTGGTGGACGTCTATCGCCCCTGGACGGGATCGGACCCGAGGATCTCGCGGTCGACGATCTTGAGGCACGGGTGTCGGCCGGTAATGTGGGCGAATTGATCATTGCCACAAATCCGAGCATCGAGGGTGAGGCGACGGCTTTGTACCTGCAGCGTCGCCTTGCCACATATCGTTTAACCGTATCGCGTATCGCCCGCGGTCTCCCCGTGGGCGGGGATCTGGAATACGCTGACGGGGTCACAATCGCCCAGGCCCTGTCGGCGCGGAGAGTCATGTAATGAGCATTCGGATCAACAACAGGTTGGACTGGTTCCTGGCCGGACTCGCTGGTGGCCTGGTGGCCGGATTGGCCACCTGGAGCGGGGCGCAGCACGCGTACCGAAGAGACCTGTTCAGTCGTCATCCGCTGAGGCGACTGGCAGCACTCGGGCACCTGTCCGGGCAGCGGTCAGTCGCCACCGCCCAATTGCTGCGCGAGTACATAGCGTGGGAGACCCGGCCGATGCTTCGGGGACGGGCGGTGAGACTTCTCAAGCACCTGGAAAAGGCATTAGCCTANNGGAAGCGCGAAGGGGGGCGGATCGGGGACGTGGTCTTTCACTGAGGAAGACTCTGTCGCCATTACTCACTCGCTTCAGAGGTTTCTGGCCGATACCAATGCGCGGTCTGCGCTGCTGGTGGATCGGTCCGGACAGCTGGTAGCGACGGTGGGTGAGCAGCCAAACTTCGATCCGACTACATTCGCGNNCAGCGCCAACGACCAGCTCGCGAAGCTCGTCGGTGAAAACGACTTCAGCACTCTATTCCATCAAGGCGAAAAGGAGTCTATTTACCTCGCGGATGTTGCACGTCGGCTCATCCTCGTAGTCCTGTTCGACAACCGTACAACCCTGGGGCTGGTACGACTGAGAATGAAACAAGCCGTTCAGGAGTTGACCGTGGTTATTGACGCGATCTTCTCACGTGGCCGTACCGAAGGCACGTCGCGCCCGAATCTGCTACATGGAGCAGACTCGGAAATCGACGAGCTCTTCAACTGGTAACGCGCCATGTCGATGATCAACTATGCGTCCCGCGAGATCAACTGCAAGATCGTGTATTACGGTCCGGGATTGGGCGGGAAAACCACGAACCTCGAGTTCATCTACGGCAAGGTCAAGCCGGATACTCGCGGTAAACTCATTTCGCTCGCCACCGAAACGGAACGAACACTCTTCTTCGACTTCCTTCCGGTGGACCTCGGAACAATTCGCGGCTTCAAGACGCGGTTCCACCTCTACACCGTCCCCGGCCAGGTGTACTACAACGCAAGTCGCAAGCTGATTCTCAAGAATGTGGACGGCGTCGTTTTCGTGGCCGATTCGCAGCTCGATCGAACCGAGGCCAACCTCGAATCGATGCAGAATCTCTACGACAACATGGCTGAATACGGCTATGATCTGACCAAGATGCCGTTCGTCATCCAGTACAACAAAAGAGACCTTTCGAATGCTGCGCCGCTTCAGCAGCTGCAGGAGAGCCTGAATCCGGGCTGGGAAATAGAGGATCAGGCACGACAAATTCTCGCGCCAGACCCTTATCATTCAAATGAGAACCTGACGGAGCAAATCGCCAGCGGCGAGTGGATTGGCCGAGCTCCGTATTTCGAGGCTGTATCGGTCCAGGGTGACGGGGTATTTGATACACTCAAGGCCGTGAGCAAACTGGTATTGAAGTCGTTAGCGTAAGGGCGCATAAGGGCAAATGAATCTTCCGAATGCCATAACCGTAGGACGGATTGCGGCGGCTCCCTTCATCGGGATCCTGCCGTTCATTCCGTCGTCGTCCGTCCGGTTCACGGCGTTCACCCTGTTCCTAATCGCCGCTGCGACGGACTACCTGGATGGTCACCTCGCGCGGAGCCGCAACAGCGTCACCGACACGGGACGGCTGCTCGATCCGCTTGCTGACAAGCTGCTGCTCTTCGCCACGCTCATTCCGATGAGCATTCTCATGGCGGGCCAAGCCAACTGGATGGCGCCATTGCTCGATCGCAGCGGAGAGGCCTCGCAGTTCGCGTTCCTGACGCCCATCGGATCAGTTCCACTGCCATGGTGGGTGGTTCTCATCATCGTGAGCCGCGAGCTGTTCATGATGATCTTCCGCCAGGCGGCTGCGCGGCGCGGTCGCGTGATCTCCGCGATCGGACCGGCGAAGTGGAAGACTGCATTCCAATCTCTCTGGGTCGGAAGCGCCTTCTTCTGGTTTTTTGCGCGGACATTTGCCTCCGAACACAACTGGAACTCCACAAGCTGGCACGCCTTTGAACTCTTCAATGGCACAGTTGGCGCACTCGCAATGATGACCGCAGTAGTTCTCACGCTGTACTCTGTCTGGCTGTACGTTCGCCAATACGGCAGCGTGTTCGCGAGTCAGCCACACTGACGGACAGGTCAGGCACGCGCTGCCCAACACACTGACGATTTTCCGGTCCGCTACTTGAACGTCGAAATTGTAACAATCGGTGATGAGCTGCTACTCGGCTTCACCGTGGACATAAATGCCAGTTTCCTCGGCCGCGAGCTCGCCAGCCTCGGTGTCACGGAGGTGCGTCACACCACCTGTGGTGATGACATAGCAGTCATCGTGGAGACACTCCGCGAAGCGCTTGAGCGCACCGGCGCCGTCATCACGACTGGTGGACTCGGACCCACCGCCGACGACATGACCGTCGAAGCAGTCGCAAAGCTATTCGGCCGCACCATGGCGCGTGACGAAGGAATTGCACGTTGGCTCGAACAACGCTGGCTGACTTTCCGCCGCAAGGCTCCGATGCCCGAAAGCAATTACAAGCAGGCGATGATTCCGAGCGGTGCGGAGATAATCGCGAACCCCATTGGCTCTGCACCTGGTGTGTTGCTGACTGATGAACGCGGACGCTGGGTTGTTACACTACCTGGTGTTCCGCGCGAAGTTCGCTCGATGTTCACCGAATCGTTCCGTCCGAGAATTGCTGCGCTTGCAGGAAATGGTGCGGTGATCCGATCTGCAACGCTGCGTACGACCGGAGTTGGCGAGTCCGCAATTGCCGATAAACTCGGTGAGTTGGGGAAGGGGTTCAACGGTTTGTCGCTTGCCTTTCTTCCCGGTGTCTCCGGAGTCGATCTGCGTCTGACTTCCCGCGTACTCGTGTCGCAGCAAGCAGATGCAGCACTCGCAGAGGGTACCAGAATTCTCCGGGAGCAATTGGGAGATGCTGTGTATGGCGAAAACGAAGTGAGCCTCGCTGAAGTTGTCCTCGCTGGATGCCGGAAGGCTGGTATGCGCATCTCGGTCGCAGAAAGCTGCACAGGCGGAATGCTGGGTTCGCACATCACTGACGTACCGGGTGCCAGTGATGTGTTTCACGGCGGCCTGATCGCGTACGACGATCGCGTGAAGCGACAGTTGCTCGGCGTGCTCGATTCCGATCTTGACGAGCACGGTGCGGTCAGCGAGCCAGTAGCGCTTCAGATGGCCAAGGGGATTCGCGTGCGACTCGGTACCGAGATTGCGGTATCGATCACCGGGATCGCCGGCCCGGACGGCGGCACGGATGAAAAGCCTGTTGGAACTGTTTGGGTGGCAGTGGATGTATCAGAGGGGCGGCCGCCCATACCGCGGCCCCACGGACATCCCCCTATCACTCCGTACGCAAAGGCACGACTTTTCCACTTCGCGGGTAATCGCGACGAAATCCGCTACCGTGCCGCCCAGGCGGCACTGGATATGATACGTCGTACTGTACTCGAACCGCCCAAACCGCCCGCCACCTGAAATGCAAAACGAAACTCCTCTGGACGACAACTTTGAAGCCCTCGACCCGCAGGGGTCGGAGGTAGCTGCCGCGTCTGATTCAGAAGCCGGAAACCCGGAAGAAACCGGGGCGCTCGAAGCTCAGCGCGAGCGGTACGTCCGGCTTGCGGCGGAATTCGACAACTATCGCAAGCGCACAGCCAAGGAAGCGCAGCAGGCTCGCGCGCGGGGCCAGGGTGACCTCATAAAGACACTGCTGGACTCACTCGATGATCTTACGCGCTTCGCCCATTTCGATCCCGCGACGGCGGACTGTGCGGCACTGGTGAAGGGCGTTGAGATGGTCGAGAAGAACGTCATCAAGGCGCTCACCGCGGTCGGAGTAGAGGTCATCGACCCCGTGGAGCTGCCGTTCGACCCAAACCTGCACGAGGCGGTTTCGACACAGGCTGCCGAGACGCCGGACGAGGACCACATGGTGGCGCAGGTATATCAGCGCGGATTCATGCTCAACGGCCAGTTGCTCAGGCCCGCGCGCGTAGTCGTCAAGCAATACCAGTAAGCCAGTGGCGCAGACGAAGGATTTCTACACTGTACTCGGCGTTTCGACGAGCGCCTCGCAGGACGAGATAAAGAAGGCGTACCGGAAGCTGGCCAAGAAGTACCATCCCGACGCAAATGCGAACGATCCCAAAGCGGCCGAGAAGTTCAAGGAAATCTCGGAAGCCAATAACGTTCTGAGTGACGTCGAAAAACGCAAGCAGTACGACGAAATGCGCCGATTGGGCGCATTCGAGGGATTCAGCGGCGCGCGGGGCGGCTCCGGCGGAGGATTCGGAGGCGGCCGGCCCGGTGCTGGACCCGGCGCTCAGGGGTTCGACTTCAGCAATGTCGACATCGGCGGGTTGGGCGGGCTGGGCGACCTCTTCAGCTCGATATTCAACCAGTCGGGCAGGGCCGCTGGGGCCGGTCCCGGGCGCGGTCGCGCACCCGAAAGGGGTCAGAGCGTCGAAACCCGAGTCGAGATCCCGTTTCGGACCGCTGTTACCGGGGGCAAGATCCCCGTTACCCTCGAGGTAACAGAGGAATGCCAGACGTGCCACGGAAGCGGAGCCGCTCCCGGTGCATCGATGAAGATCTGCCCGGAGTGCTCCGGTCGCGGGACCGTCTCTTTTGGCCAGGGCAGCTTCGCGGTCAACCGGCCGTGCCCGGTTTGTCTCGGCCGCGGTCAGGTCCCATCGCAGCCATGTCCCACCTGTAACGGAAGCGGTGAAGTCCGAACCCGGAAAAAGGTGATGATCACCGTACCACCGGGCTCCGACAATGGCACCAAGCTCCGTCTCAAAGGCCAGGGCGGTCGTGGCGCGAACGGTGGCTTACCGGGCGATCTTATCGTCGAATTTGCGGTCGGCAAGGATCGCTTTTATACGCGCGAGGGCCTCGACCTCATCGCCATGGTGCCGCTGAACATTGCGCAGGCAACGCTGGGTTCCAGGATCAGTGTGCGCACGATCGATGACAAGAAAGTCGCGATTCGAATTCCACCGGGAACTCCGAGTGGAAAGCGCTTTCGAGTTCGGGGTCAGGGAGTCCAGAAGGGCGACACGAAGGGCGACATGATCGTCGAAGTAACGATCGCGACTCCGGAGAAGCTGACAGAAGAACAGGAAAAGATGATGCGCGAATTTGCCGAGGCCGGCGGATTGAAATATTAGGTCGGTAGCCGACAGTCATCCCGCCGAAGGTCGGGATCCGCTGTCATCCCGCCGAAGGTCGGGATCCATGGCCGACACTACCTCACCGTACAAACCCAGCGGACGCGCGCATTTCCCCGTGCAACGCCCCGCTTGCGTTACACAGCCAGCAGCGGCAACTCCGCACGCACGGACTGCGTCGACGCGATGAATCCACCACCCAGGAGTCGTTCGTCGTTATAAATGACCAGCGACTGCCCCGGCGATATCGCTGCCACCGGCAAGTCGAGCGCGATTTCTATCGACGCATCTCCCACGCTCAGCACGGTACCGCGCGCCAGTGGCGCGCGATGCCGAATACGAACTTCGACCGTATCTCCCGCGACCGGCGGCGACGCGACGAGCCAGTTGATCTCCGTTGCAGCCACACTGCTGCCGAGCAACTCCTCGCGCGGGCCAACCACCACCGCACGATCCGCAGGCCGTATTGCGACGACGTACAGTGGTTCCGCAAATCCACCCGGTAAACCGCGGCGCTGTCCCACGGTGAATCGCGCGTATCCATTGTGTTCGCCGAGCACCCGGCCATCGCTGTGCACGATCGGCCCGTTCTGAAGTGCGGGTGAATTCGTACCGGCGCGCGCTGCGATGACCTTGATGTAGTCCCCGTCCGGGACGAAGCATATCTCCTGGCTGTCCGCCTTGTTCGCAACCATCGTCAGGCCGAGTCGCGTCGCAATCGCGCGCGTCTCCGCCTTCGTCATGTCTCCAACGGGAAGTATCATGCGCGATATTACTGCGCGATCGATCCCCCATAGAAAGTAGGTCTGATCCTTCGCGTCATCGCGGCCGCGAAGCAGTTCACCGCTCTCCACTCGCGCGTAGTGCCCGGTCGCGATCCACTGCGCGTCGATTTTGTTCGCGGTGTGCAGAAGGTCACGGAACTTGGTGAACGTGTTGCAGCGAACGCACGGAATCGGTGTGCGACCAGCGACGTATTCGGCTACGAAGTCGTCCATCACGTCGTGGCCGAAGCGAGTCTCGAGGTTGAGCACGTAATGTGGAATCCCAAGCCGTTCGCAGACGCGTCGCGCGTCGTTCACCGAGTCGAGTGAACAGCAGGGACGGTCGGGAACTTCAGAGCCGTCGGAGAACAGCTTCATGGTGGCGCCGACGACATCGTAGCCCTGCTCGACGAGCAGCGCCGCGGCGACGGACGAGTCCACGCCGCCCGACATCGCGACAAGGACACGGTTCGGTAGCATGGAGTGAAATTTAATGATTTACCCGGCGCGAGCGCCGGGCTCCTCGAAGGGCTACGCCGACCCTACGTCGACGCTACGCGGCAGCCACTGTGCGTGCGCGGGCGACCAGTTTTGGAAATACGTCAGCGACGCGATCCACGTCGGCTTCCGTATTGATCGAGCCGAAGCTCATCCGCACAGCCGCTCCTGCAATCTGCGGGTCGACCCCCATCGCTTCAAGAACGTGGCTCGGCGTCAGGCTTCCGCTCTGGCAGGCACTGCCGCCGGAACACGCGATGCCGCGCAGATCCAGCGCCATCAGCATCGACTCGTTGTCGGTACCAGGAACGGAAATGTTGAGCACGTGCGGTGCACGCTTCGCGCTGCGGCTGTGAACGATTGCGTCGGGAATGGCTTCGAGCAGCAACGCCTGCAACCGATCACGCATGTGTTCGGTCTCCTGCCAGTGCTTCTCGCGCTCGGCGACGGCCAGCTCAGCGGCTGTTGCGAGACCAACTACAAATGCGAGGTTTTCAGTGCCCGCGCGTCGACCACGATCCTGAGAGCCGCCGAGAATCAATGGCTCGAACGGAGTTCCACGGCGAATGAACAGAGCGCCGATTCCTTTTGGTGCGCCGATCTTGTGACCGGTAATGGAAAGCAGATCAAACGGCTGCGTCCGTGCGTCGATCTCAACTTTCCCGAATCCCTGAACCGCGTCTGTATGAAAGATCACTCCGCGCTCTTTCGCGCGGCGCGCAAGCTCGGGAATGTCCTCGATCACGCCGGTCTCATTATTCACCCACATCACGCTCGTAACCGCGACATCGTCTCGAACCAGCTTGTCGAACGAAGCGTCACACACTACGCCGTTTTCATCGACTTCGAGCAAACGCTGCTCACCACCTTCGTGCGCGACTTCATGCGCAGCTGCAAGAACCGCTTTGTGCTCGATCGGAGATGTTACGACCGCATTCCTGCCGCTCTCGTGCAACAAACGCCAGACGCAAAGCACGGCGGTGTTGTCGCCTTCGGTTCCACACGAGTTGAAAGAAACTTCATCCGGATGCGCGCCGAAACATGCCGCGAGTCGCTCGCGAGCCTCATCCAGCGCGACGCGTGCCTCGCGTCCGAACCGATGCACCGAGGATGGGTTGCCAAACTTGGGCCCAAAGAACGGTCGCATCGCCTCGAACACTTCCTCTCTGACGGGAGTGGTCGCTGCGTTATCGAGATAGATGGGTGGATGAGACATTTCTGGTAAGCTAATAAAATTCGGCCCGGATCGCCCNNCGCGGAGAGCCTTGGCGCCAAGCGAGCCGCCAGTGCCTGGAGTAGCGGGACCGATGACTCGCTCAATGGCCTCTACGTGCAGGAATCGCCACATCCCAAACTCCTGTTCGTACGACATCAGACCCTCGGCCAGAAGCCGGAGATCGCGCTCCGTATCGCGTGTATAGACCTGCCGCAGCTTTACGCTCCGTGTTGCGAGCAGGCCAGCGAAGGCCTCTGGCAGACCCGGCTGATTCAG
>PMEM01000015.1 GCA_003155795.1 Gemmatimonadota bacterium | reverse complement strand
GCGGCCTCACCAGCAACGGCGCGTGCCAGTAAAGTCTTGCCGGTACCAGGAGGTCCTACGAGCAAGCAGCCCTTTGGCAGTCGTCCGCCAAGCTTAGTGAATCTGGCTGGGTCCTTCAGAAATTCGATGATTTCCTGGAGCTCCATCTTGGCTTCATCCGCACCGGCGACATCTGCGAAAGTCACCTTGGGCGAATCGGCCGTGAGCAGCTTGGCCTTGGACTTTCCGAACGAGAATGCGCGATTTCCACCCGACTGCATCGACTTGAAGAAGAAGATCCAGATGCCGATCAGGAGCAGATACGGCAGGAACTGGACGAAAAAGCCGAGCATCGACGAGTGCGCATCTTCCGCATCAATCTGAACGTTATGATTGCGGAGGCGTGCAACTTCTTCAGCAGAGTTGGCTACCGGGAGGCGCGTTGTGAATTTACGCGCAGGAGTCTTGGCGCCGGCGACGGTTACCGGCTCCTTGAACTCACCGACTACCTGCGAGCCACCCTGGATCGTGACCTTGCTGATGTTGTCGTGATCGAGCTCCTGACCATACTGAGTATATGAAACGAGCTGGGCTGCATCACTGCCACCACCCGAGTAGCTGATGAACACTACGGGGATGAGTAGCACGAGCACCCAGAGCGCCAGAGTCTTGGAGAATTTGGCCCAGCTGAACGGCTTCTTGGGGCCGTCGCCAGAGGGACGAGGGAGCGGCATTTATTCTAAACTCGCTATATAGGGCAGGTGTCTGAAATCCTCTGCATGGTCGAGGCCATAGCCGACNNGGAGCGTCGAATCCGACGAACCGGGTCTCGTATTGAAGCTGCGTTGCGATTCGCTTGTCGAGCAATGCACATATCGAAAGCGATTTGGGCTGGCGAACCGCCAGCAGGCCCATCAGGACATTCAAAGTCCGTCCGGAGTCGATGATATCCTCGACCAGAAGGATGTGTTTCCCTTCCAGAGCGGTCTCGGGGTCGTACAGGAGTCGAACGTTACCGCTCGAAACCATGGATTCGCCATAGCTCGCGGCAACGAGAAAATCCACCTGAAGCGGGCGAACGATCTGACGCACCAGATCGCTCAGAAATATGAAACTTCCCTTCAACAAACCAAGGACGAGCAGATCACCGTCAGGATAGGAAGCGGTGATTTCATCGCCCAACTCCCTTACCCGCGCGGCGATTGTCGGCTCATCAAAAGCAATGCGCACGACCTTTCGACCAAGCAGGCGTGGGTCTGGATCAACCATGCGATACCGCTGAGCGGAAGTCGATCGTCTGGCGTTCCATGTGGACGCGGACGCCGCCCGATAGCTGGATCTGTTGACCTGTTTCACCCTCTATAGTAAACGCGGCGAGCCGCTCGGTTCCGCGCCAGTCGAGAACGATACCGGCTCGCGCGCAGAGGGCGGGCCAGAGGCAGCGCAAGGAATCGACGGAAAAGTCGCGGAGCGGCCGACGATCGAACGAGTGATTTTGAGGCGAATCGCTCATCATGGGAAAACTAAGGGCAATGCCCTCCATTTGCGCCCGCCAGACAGCAGCTTTTTCGGCAATCTCCAGCATTGAGCTGGCGAAACCCGGCGACTTCCGTTCGAGCCCGGGCAGAATGTCGAGCCGGACACGGTTTCTGAGATGACGGCGATCGGAGTTGGACGGATCGGTGATATACCGAACAGCCGCGGCGGCGGCGTACGCGGCGATCTCGGCGCGTGACGCACGGAGAAGCGGTCGAGAAATGGCGGATTCTGCCAGCAGGCCCGCGAGACCGCGTGGACCGGCTCCCCGGAGGGCCCGGATGATGACCGTCTCGATCTGGTCGTCGAGCGTGTGGGCGGTAACTACGGTCGCACCCAACCGGCCCGCTACATCGTTCAGGAAGCCCCACCGGGCGGCGCGCCAGTCGGATTCGGAGTGTCCGACCGTGTCAGCGGCGCCGNNGCTGACGCAACCGACCCCGAGCTCAAGCGATCGGGCGGCCACGAGAGCGGCGGCGGTCCGAGCCGCGTGCCCGGTCCGATGGTCGAACGTGGCCACTGTGAGACGCTGATGATCAAGCGTTTCGACCGCCGCATCGAGGAGAACCATCGAGTCCATTCCGCCGGAGACCGCGAGGAGCCAGTTCCCGCGTCCGAGGGCTGCGACGCTCTGCCGAATTCGCAAGACGGTGTCGAGATCGGTACCCATAGTGTTAAGTTACCGGCTCGCCGTTTGTGCGGCACCAAATTCACTCTTACACGGTTGTCGATCGATGCTACAGGGACATTTGGGGGTCGAAGCGAATGGTCCTCTCGGACTTCTCTGGGTTTCTCTTGGCCTCGTCGGTTTCTACATTGCGCTGCTGTGGCTGAACAGCCTGCTCGGCACTTTTCTCACGCCGCTTTTCGTCATTCCTGCGACGTGGTTGATGGATCACCTGAAGCGCCGCAAGGCGAAGCGACAGGGACACGAAGTAGCGCCCTGAGCGCGCATTGCAGATTGCGAAATCATCGTAATCTGCAAAACGTTTCGTGGGCCCGACGCGTATTCACGACAATGCGTACTCGGGCCTTCTCTATAGTTGCAATCCTGCTAGGCGCGACAGTTTTCGCGCCGTTTATCCCGTCGCTGGCGGCTCAGGAGTCATACCAGCGCCGAGCGAGCACGGCAGCGACAGACACGCTGCCATTGTCGCTGAGCGATGCCGTAGCGCGCACAGACAGAATTGGTGAGGAGGTTCAGGTTGCACGCGCAAACCTTTACGCCACCGGTGCGCAGGCAACTGTAGCGCGCGCCGCGGGTCTGCCGCAATTGCGAATATCTGCATCCGAGAACCGGACGGTCGCGAGCGCTCGCGGTCAGGCGGTCGGCGCGGTGTTCAACCAGCCGTACAGCTATGCAGCAACGCTGAATGCTTCGCAGTCGTTGTTCCAGGGCGGTCGGATTATCAATGGCATCCGCGCCGCGCGCGCGGCAACAGGCGCATCCGCGCAGGACCTGGCGGAGACTCGGTCGTTGATGAGTCTGCAGACGCAGATCGCGTACATCAACGCGCTGTTCACGCATCGTCTCGTTCAGATCCAGGAAGGGAATCTTGAGCTCGCGAGCGCTCAGCTGAAGCAGGCGGAGCAATTCGAGAAAGCGGGCCGCATGTCGCGCTACGACGTTCTCCGTGCACGTGTCGCCCTGGCCAACATCGAGCCGTTGGTGCTTCAAGCGCGGGAAGATGCCGAAGTTGCGTCACTCGAGCTCAAACGGCTGGCGAACATAAAACCTTCGCAGCCGCTCTTGCTTACGACGTCGATCGACTCCGCTGTGATCGAGAATGTATTGGCGTCGGTTGATACGGCAACAGGGCCCGAGAACCGGCCAGCTCTGGCATCCGCTCAGTTCAACGCCCGAGCGAGAGAACTTGGCGTTTCAATCGCGCGAGCCGCGACGCTCCCGACGATCACATTCAACTTCAATTCCGGTTACGGCGCGTATCCCGTCAACGGGGACATCTTCCCACCTGGCCGCGGCGTATTCAGCGAGGTGTCATGCGCTGCTGGCAGTACACCCGACAAGATATGTAAAGCGCAGAACGGTGGCTGGTTCAGTGATCGGTCGTTCGGGTTCACAGTTTCAATCCCGGTCTTTGATGGGCTGTTGACAAAGGGCAATATCGACCTCGCCGGTGCGCAGTCGCGTATCGCGAAGGAACAGTTGGCGCAAACTCGTGAGAACGTGTTCAACGACGTCGAACGTGCCAAAGCAGATCTCTCGCGAGCCCGCGCCCAGTATGGCGCACAGCAGCAGAATGTCGCAGAGGCAAAGGAAGCATACGGACTCGCCGCATTGCGGTTCGCACGTGGAATGGCGACCCAGCTTGAGGTATCTGACGCGCAACTCGCATTGACAACTGCGCAGACGAACCAGGCGCGATCGATCTACGACGTCTATATAGCGGCCGTTTCGCTCGCGCAGACGCAAGGCCGGCCGCTCCCTCTTCCTTCTACAGATAATGGACCTAATCAGTCAACCGGCGGCGCAATTGCGGATCGCTGATATCGCGCTCGCCCTCGTGTTGTGCGCAACGACGGCCGCGTGTGTCGGCTGCGGCGACGCCACGGCAGACGCCGGGACGAGCGCAACAGCCAAGGGCGCCGCTAATAATTCGAAGACACGCAGCGTCGCTGTCTCGCCGTCCGACATTGCGACGGTGCACATCGGATCGCTTTCTGACGGCGTACCAATCACGGGACTGCTTCGGCCACTGGAGAGTGTTGACGTCCACTCGCGTATCGAGGGCGACCTCACAGGCGTGTTCGTTCGCGAGGGACAGCACGTTGCGAAGGGGCAGATGCTCGCGCAGTTCGAAGCCGTGGTGCAGCAGAGCAGCGCCGCGAGCGCACGTGCCGGACAGGCCGCGGCGAAGGCGGACCTGTCGCAAGCTGAGTGGAATCTGAAACAGAGCGGCGATCTTTTCCACGCTGGCGCGATCTCCGAAGCGGACTACCGCGCTTCACAGCAGGCGTCGGATGCAGCTCGCGCGCGCCTGGCTGCTGCGAATGCCGCGGTGGATGTAGCGAATATCATCGAACGCGATACCCGAGTAGTTGCGCCATTGACCGGTGTCATTGACAAGAAGCTGGTTGATGTGGGGGAGCATCTGTCTTCCGGTAGCCCGATGTTCACGTTAGTACGAAGTCAGACGCTCGAACTTGCCGCAACTGTTCCGGAAAGACGCGCTGCTGCAATCAAGATTGGACAGACTGTACAGTTTTCCGCTCAGGGTCTGGACTTCAATGGCAAGGTCGCGCGCGTAAGCCCGACCATTGATCCGACCACGCGCGCTATTACAGTCTATGTGGACGTAGACAACTCGAGCGGAGCGCTCAAGGGCAACAGCCTGGCCACGGGCGACGTGATCGCGAGTACCGTCAACGGTGTACTGCTCATCCCGACAACGGCATTGCATCAGACGGCGGACAGCGGCAAGACATACGTGTACCGCGCGAATACCGGGCGCATCGAGCAGGTTTACATCACACTCGGAATCGTGAACGATCAGGCTGGCCTTGCGCAGGTTCTGTCCGGGCTGACAACTGGCGACAAGGTGATGGTTGGCAACCTCGGCACCATGTCCCCCGGAACAGAAATTCAAGTCATCGGCGGTGATCACGCGCCGGGGAAGCAGTAAGTGTTCATATCCGACGTTTCGATCAAGCATCCTGTATTTGCCACCATGATGATGGTGGCCCTTGTGGTACTCGGAGTCGTGTCCTATCAGCGACTCGCGATAGATGAATATCCGGACATCACATACCCTACGGTGATCGTCCAGACTACCTATGCGGGATCGTCGCCTGAAGTCATGGAGCGCGACGTATCCCGTCCGATAGAGCAGGCGCTCAATACAGTTCAGGGGATTTACGAGCTGACATCGACGTCAGTGGACGGAACGTCGCTTGTTCGCGTGCAGTTGAATCTGGGCGTCGACGTGCTTGCCGCACAGCAGGACGTGCAGGCGAAGATTGCCCGCATCCGCCGCTCGCTCCCGCCGAATGTGGACGAGCCCGTCGTGCGTCACTTTGATCCGAACGACTCCCCGATCATGTCGATCGCGGTGCAGAGTCCGTCGCGACCAATTCGCGAACTGACCGATCTTGCGACGGAAGCGATATCTCAGCGACTGGAGGCCGTCCCAGGCGTCGCTGCTGTCAATCTTTCTGGCGGTGAGCAGCGGACGATTCGCATCCAGCTCGACCCGACCGCGATGCGCTCATATGGAATCACGCCTCCCGATGTGATGACGGCTCTTCAGAATGAGAATCAGGAAGTTCCGGCCGGCCGCATCGACAAGGACGCGACAGAAACGCTTGTGCGAATCCGCGGCCGCATTGTCGATCCGAAATCCTTTGGAGCTATCGTAGTCGCTGTACGCGGCGGCGCGCCCGTGCATTTGCGCGACCTCGGCACGGTCATCGATGGATCAGCTGACAAGCGAACTGCAGCGCTTCTGGATGGCCAATCCACCGTTGCTCTCGACATCCAGAAGATCGCTGGTTCCAACACGGTTCAGGTGGCCGATTCGGTGCACGCTGCGATTGCAGACCTCGCGGACATCGTCCCCAGTGACGTCAGGCTTACCGTGATTCGCGATGACTCGCAACGCATTCGGGCATCGCTGTCAGACGTTCAGCTCAATATCCTTCTCGGCGCCATTCTGACTATCGCGATCGTCTATCTGTTTCTCAATTCATGGCGATCGACAATCATCACCGGACTCACGCTACCGGTAAGTGTCATATCCGCGTTTTTCGTGATGTGGCTTTTCAACTTCACCGTCAACACGATGACGCTTCTCGCGCTGTCGCTCGCTATCGGTTTGCTGATAGATGATGCGATTGTCGTGCGCGAGAACATCGTGCGACACGTGCAGATGGGGAAGGATCACGTCAAAGCCTCGATGGAAGGCACTGATGAAATCGGAATGGCGGTAATATCGACGACGCTGGCGGTCATGGCGGTGTTCGTACCCGTTGCGTTCATGGGCGGTATCATCGGTAAGATCTTTTTTCAATTTGGCGTTACGGTCGCTTTTGCCGTGCTCGTTTCGCTGTTCGTGTCCTTCACGCTCGACCCAATGCTGTCGAGCGTCTGGCCCGATCCGGATCTGGAACATGAGCTGGGCCATGCTGGTGAAGTCGACTATTCCAAAGTGCGTAATCCAATTCGAAAGGTTGCGCTGCGCTTCAACGCGCTATTCGAGCGAGGAGCGGATCGTTATCCGGCATGGCTGGAATGGGCCTTGAAGCATCGTGCGACGGTAACCGCTGGCGCTGCGGCATCTATCATTGCTGCCCTGGTGATCACAGCCAGGCTCGGATTCACATGGTTGCCTGACACGAATTCCGACGAGTTCGGGGTAAGCGTGCGCACTGCACCGGGCTCGACTATCGAATACACCGTCGATAAGTCCGAGCAGGTCGCCGAGTTCCTGAGAAAGCAACCTGAAACCAAGTTTACGTACACGACGATCGGATCGGGGTTGCGTGGCACACCCAATTCGGGTTCGATCTACGTGCATCTGCAGCCTGCGTCCGACCGTTCCGCGTCGGTACAGGACATTCAGAACAGATTGCGTGGGGCTCTCAAGCTGATCCCCGGGATCACTCCCACAATTCAGAATGCATCATCAATTTTCGGTGGTCGCGGCCAGCCGATTTCCGTGAATGTGCAGGGTCCGGAGGAGTCGCGGCTCAAGCTCGCAGCGGCCCAGGTTCTCGAGGCCATAAAGACCGTGCCGGGGGTCGCCGAGGCAAACTCGAGCGACGACGGAAACATTCCACAATTGAATGTCGATGTGGACCGGGACCGCGCGTGGGCTTCGGGTGTCGGAATTGCGTCGGTGGCGGCAACGCTGCAGCCGCTATTCACGGGGCAACGTGCGACTCAGTGGGAAGATCCGAACGGCTACTCGCACGATGTGATCGTGGTTTATCCGGACTCGATGCGGCGTTCGATCAACAACGTTGCGACGATTCCTATTGCGAGCACCAACATCGACCCGACGACTGGGCGGCCAGCCATCATTCCGCTGTCTCAAGTGGCGGATGTGACACTGGCAACCGGCCCTCAGCAGATAAGCCGGCGCAATCTGGAACGTCAGATTGGAGTCTCTGCCGGTGTGCTGCCCGGATACAATGTTGGAGATGTTGCGGCTGAGGTACAAAAAGCGATCGACGCGCTTGGACTTCCGGTTGGCTACCACACGGAGTTCGGTGGCGACGTCAAGAACCTAAACGAAACCAAGGGTTACGTCGGCAGTGCGCTGTTGCTAGCGGTTGTCTTCATATATCTGATTATCGCGTCGTTGTTCGGATCGTTCCTGCAGCCGTTCTCGATCCTGATGTCGCTGCCGCTGAGCTTCATCGGTGTGGCACTCGCGCTGTGGATTACCGGCAGCAACCTCAACATCATGAGCATGATCGGTATCATCATGCTCATGGGTCTTGTCGTGAAAAACGGAATTCTGCTTGTAGATTTCACGATTCTGAATCGGCAGGAGGGGGCGAGTCGCCACGACGCGCTGCTCTCAGCCGGCAGGACTCGATTGCGCCCGATCATCATGACGTCGATGGCGATGATCTTCGGCATGCTTCCACTCGCGCTTGCAATCGGGCCGGGCGCCGATCAGCGCGCCCCACTTGCTCGCGCAGTGATCGGTGGACTGATCACCTCGACACTATTGACGCTGTTTGTGGTGCCGGTCGTTTACACACTTATTGAGGACGCGACGGTCTTCACCACGCATACAGCGCCCGATAGAATTCGCGGTTTCTTAAGACGCTCTTCACGTAATCCCGAGTCTCTGTAAAAGGAATTCTTTCGGTAAAGATCTCGGGATCGTCAGCACCTTTCTTTTTCGACCAGCGCGTCACTCTGGATTCGCCAGCGTTGTATGCAGCGAGTGCCCGCGCTCTGCTCGGCTGGCTCTTCACGAGTGGTGCAAGATGGCGAATGCCCAGCTCAATATTGATTCCAGGATCGTACAGCAGGTTTGCATTCCATGACGTGATGCCGGCAGATGGCGCGATGGACTTGCCCACTGCTGGCATCACCTGCATCAGGCCCCGCGCTCCGGCAGGTGAGTGGGCAGCAGGATTGAAATTGGACTCCTGACGGATGAGTGCAGCTACAAAGGCCGGATCCAGCCCTGCCCTGTTCGACTCGCTGACTATCGTGTCGCGCGCCGCGACTGGAAATATCAGACGCCAGATGGCCGTCGTAGAACCAAAGCGCGGAAGTGCCATGCGGCCGAGGGCTATGGCGCGTGCAGCCTGATCTGTCCCTGAGAAAGCTGCTGCAGTCGCGAGAAGCCGGCCGGTGTCGGCGACGGCGTCCTTGTACAATCTGTCGTTTTCCATCCTGACTTCGGAAGACATACCCAGTCTATTGAGCAGAACTACACGCCGGACTGCGCTGTCGACCTGCGGCACATGCGGAAACCCTGTAGCCGCTCGTGCGGAGTGCATGCTTTGCACGCCGAGCCGAGCAGCCGCTAGCGATGCGTAGTAGGACGTGGAATCACGTCGCAGCACATCGGCCCACGCGGCCCTGGCGGCGGCGGAATCGCCAGCCGTCTCGTGCGCACGGCCCATCCAATAGACTGACGCAATCGCCAAATCTGTCGAGGCGGACGCGAGCTTCTCGAATTCGTGGGCCGCCGTCTTCGCATTACCAAGTATGAGCGCGATGAGCGCGGCGTCGAATCTTGCCGGTGCGGCGAAGCGTGTGGACGGAAAGCGCTTGGTGAGGCTCAGGAGAGTAGCGCGGGCAGCCGCATCGTCACCAGTGTCGGTCTGCAGGTCGGCAATCAGACTGAGGGCTGCGGCTGCGCTCGTGTCTGATCCGCTACGTGCGAGCGCTTGAAGAACGGAGCGTGCAGTGGTGCCGTCTCCAGCGGAGAGCAGCGAGCGAGCACGTTGATACCGCGCAGCAAGCGCGAGCTTGGCGGGGGACTTTACAGACGCATAAATCTCCGCGGCCTTCGTGTCTGCATTCAGGCGGGACAGCACCATTGCATACGAGAACCGATCCTGCGATGTGAGCGTCGTCAGCGGCACTGCCGCGAAGCCATCTCGAGCGCGTGCCCAGGACGCTGCGCTCGCAGAAGCACGCGCGATCTCAATTTGTTCGTTTGGCGTAGGATCCTTGAATAGCGTATCGAAGAGCCCCGTCGCTTCACGCACGGAACCTGCAGAAGCGCCGGATGAAATCAGTGTGATCAATTCCCGCCTCACTGAGTCACGCGCAGTAGGCGTGACTGCGGCACGCAGTCGGAGCACTGTTATGGGAGCTGGAAGGCGCAGGTAAGCCTTGAGAGCACCGGCGGTATCGCCGTACGTCTCGAGAGCCCGGGCTTCCGTCCACGGGATGCGCTCCCGGGCCAGCGGTAGGCTCACCCTCGCATACAGTGCTGCGCGCGCGCCGGAATCCGCTGTCTCGGACGCTGCGCGCAGGTACAGCCAACTCGCTATGTCAGGTTCCGCTCGTGCCCGCGACAGCCACACACTCGCTGTCGTATCGACGGTTGTCTGTCCATCTGCAACCCTGACGTCCGCGTGCTCGCATGCAACAACAAGCAACAGCGCCGCAATGGACGCGAATCTCACCGCCAAACGTGCCCATCTCTGGCCACGAGCTCATCGGCTTCCTTGGGACCCCACGTACCGGCTTCGTACGTCGGTATTTGCCTGTCTGCGCGACGCTTCCAGTAATCAAGCAGCGGATCGATGACCGACCACTGCATGTCAACTTCATCACTCCGTGTAAACAGCGTCTGATCACCGACCAGACAGTCAAGCAGAAGCGTCTCATACGCCGGCGGAACATCCTCACCGAACGCTTCGGCATACGAGAAGTCCATGTCCACACCGCTCGTTTCAAGACCGGGGTCCAGCTCGTAGGCGACACCCGGAGTCTTCACCTCGAATCGCAGGGCGATGCCATCGTTTGGCTGAATTCGCACAACCAGAGTATTAGCACGCACGCCACCGGTCTTGCGACCGAACATAAGGTCAGGAGGACTGCGGAATTGAAACGCAATTTCAGTACAGTGCTTCGCCAGCCGTTTGCCAGACCGGAGATAGAAAGGAACGCCCTGCCACCGCCAGTTATCGATGTACACGCGCAACGCCGCGTACGTCGCAGTCACCGACTTCGGGTCGACGTTTGGCTCCTGTCGATAGCCAGGAACAGGTTTGCCGTCGATCGTGCCGGCGATGTACTGGGCGCGTACCGCCGCCGGAATCCCGTCCGCCAGTAACGGTCGAATCGATCGCAGGACTTTGACCTTTTCGTCGCGCACCGCGTTACCTGCTGCAGCGATCGGCGGCTCCATAGCCGCGAGGGAGAGGAGTTGCAGCAGGTGATTCTGAAACATGTCGCGAACTACGCCGGCTTCCTCGTAGTATTTTCCCCGCCCTTCCACTCCCACCGTTTCAGCAGCCGTGATCTGGATCTGCGATATGTACTGTCGGTTCCAGAGGGGTTCGAACAACGCATTCGCGAATCGGAATACCAGGATATTCTGAACGCTCTCCTTACCAAGGTAGTGATCGATACGATATACCTGATGCTCGCCGAAGCGTGCAAGCACCAACTCGTTCAGCTCCCTCGCAGTCGCCAGACTGTGGCCGAATGGCTTTTCGATTACTACACGGTGCCACGGACTGTCGCCCGCATTCGTAGAATGCGGAAGAAGTCCGCTATCTGAAAGGTGTGTAAGCGCTGGTCGAAACACGCTCGGCGGAACAGCCAGATAGTATAGAACATTTTCGTTCTGAAGCTGCAACGCTGTGCGGAGGTCGGTGAGTTCCTTCCTGATGGTGTCGTACGCCGCGGCATCGTCGATATCGCCCTTGGCGGCGAAAGCGCGGCTCGCGAGCCACTCGAACACACCTGCATCAAACCCGTGTATTTCGTCTGACCCTGAGATTGACTCGCGAAGCTCCTTGCGAAATTCGTCGTCGCTCATGTCGTCGCGCACAAGGCCGAGCAGCGCGAAGTCCTGTGACAACAGCTTCTGATGCGCCAACTCATATATCGCCGGGAAAAGCTTGCGCTTGGCAAGATCGCCGCCGGCGCCGAAGATTACCATCGTGCACGCATCGGATAGTTGCGGGCGACCATCGGACGCCCTCCCCAAGGCGTCATTGACTGCCGCGGAGGATACATCCAGTCTTGGAGTTACAGAAGACGTCATGTGCGCTTCACCACGTTGACAGTGTCCGCGCTGCGGTCGTAAACAACGACCGAATGGGAGCCCTTGATTAGGCGCTCGGTCACGTTGCCACGGACCTGACAGAGTCCGATCATTGCTAGTTGCATGATATTATTGCTTGGTGAGTGTATGTCAGTTGTCTCGCGTGAGAACACCGAGCGCGCCGAGCCCATCGCGTACTGCTTCGGGATTCACAGCCTGTACGCAGTGCAATCCTCTCTGCCGCGCTGGCTCGAGATTCTCCTCGCGGTCGTCAATGAACACTGTGCGCTCGGGTATGGCGTGCGCGATGTTCAGCGCCCTGTCGTAAAACGTGCCGTGTGGCTTCTGCGCACCGATGTAAGCCGAAGTGATGAACGCCGAGAAGATCGAGGTCAGGTCGAAATACTGCATCCGGTACGCATTGAGTTCGGCGGACTCATTGTTCATCGTCATCATGCGCCATTTCTTCCGTAACGCCAGGTCATACATCAGCCGGATCGTCACCGGTTTCGGAACGCTCTGGCGGTACATGAAGGCGATAAATGCTTCGCGCGTGAACGGACGCTCCTCACTGAATACCGTAAACCCAAGATATTCGTCGAGCGTCATGCGGCCACATTCCCATGTCTGTACCGCGTCTTCGTGCTTGCGCTCGAAGACTGCAAAATCAAAATGGAATTCTGCTGCCGCCTTTGCTCGCTGCTCGTGATCCCATCCGTTCGTCCCCAGTACACCGCCGACGTCGCACAGAATCAGCTCGATTGACGGATTATTCATCAACCAGCACCGCGCGCACTGGGGCGCCATCGCATCCGGCGAGTTTGATCGGCAGGCAGTAGAACGTGTAAACGCCTTGTGGAACATCCAGCAGATTCAAGCCTTCAACAATCACAACTCCTGCACCTAGAAGCGTGAGGTGGGTGCGATGGTGACCGGAGTGGAACTGCTCGATCGACAGATAATCGATGCCGACCAGCTTGACGCCCAGCTTGACGAGATGTTCAGCCCCGTCCGGCGCCAGATACGTGAAGTCCCGGTGGAAGTTGGGATCCTGCGTCAGATAGCCCGAATTCCGAGTCTTCAACAGCACTCGGGTCACGCCCGAAAGATCATGCTTCTCAAGATCCGCCGCCGTGACAGCCATGATATCCGGCCCGAATTCCAGCAGCATCGCTGGGCCCATCATGGTCTCGAGCGGTATCTGATCCACGGTCGCACCATTCTCAAAAAAATGGTGCTCCGCGTCCACATGCGTGCCTGTGTGTGACCCAAAGGAGAGGTTCGAGACGTTGGCCCCCGCGCCCAGCGCGATGGACTGCTGAAGGGAGATATGGGTTTCGGGATTTCCAGGATATATGAGTCCGCCGTCCCGGATGGGAACGCTTACATCGTAGATTCGTTTCATAATGGGTATTTGACTAGCAACAGTCGTTCCGCGGAAAATGTGCCGAGACTAGGGAATATGCATCGAGGAATTGCACGAATTGCTGTGAGAGTTGCAATCGTCGGCCTGCTTTCGGCCGTGGCTGTCGCGAGCGCCCAGGCCCAGAGGCGAGATCTGCGTGACGAGCCCAGACCTACGATCTATCGGACGTCCACCGGAGTATGGCTACTGGACCTCCCGCCGGCGATGGAGGACGCACTGGACAGATACAATCGTGATTTCGAGCCCTGGACCGTCCAGGATTATCGTGGGGTGAGCGATTACGAGCCTTCTCCACGTCAGCTTCCGTGGGCCGTAATCGGCGACTTCAACGGGGATGGTCGGCCTGATCTGGCCGTGGCTGGCCGTACGGACCGGGACGTCGTCGTGGTATTCGTCCTGTCGTCCGGTCGAAGCAAATACCGGGCTGTTGAGGCAGAGCGCGAGCCGTACGATCCGGACGACCGCACATCGATTCGGGTCCCGACGCTCACTTACATGTACCCGGGCCGCTACGTAGTCGCCGACCCGAGACTGACCTATCCGAGACAGATCGTCGTGGACCAGGCAGCTGTCCAGATCAGCGGTGGTCGTCGGCAGGGGGCGGTAGTGTACGTCGTCGAGAACAACGCTGTGGTGCCGTATTATCTCTCGGACAGGACAGCTGGGCCGGCGCCTCGTGGAACTCAGCCTGTCAGGCCTGTGAAGCCCGTGAGGCCGGTGAGGCCGGATACGACCGTCAGGACGGGAAACTTGGGGATTCGGTAGCGCTGAGGGTAAAGCGCGGAATTTCTGCGCTGAACCGCGCACCTTCTTCATCGCCCTCTGCAGCGGGGCGCACGAAAAAATATTCGCCCTCCATGTAGCCTTCGCCGCTCTTCAGGACGCAAAAACTCTGATATTCGTGGACTCGCGACGGCCGGATGACTGGTTGCTCACCGACGACGCCATCACCGACGACTTCGGTATCCTCGCCGATGTCATCGTGAATCAGCCAGCGGCGCGATAGCAACTGCGCGGGTCGGTCCCCCACGTTTTCCACCCGGATGAAATAAGCAAAGACGTAGTGCTGCGCCGCAGGATCCGACTGGCCCTTGAGATACACTGGCCGGACGGTAATGCGAATGCCGTTGGACATCCGGTAGAAAAACGGGTTGGTCACGCTGACATTCCCACAGTGAATCGGGTCAGAAAGGGTTCCAAATGCAATCGGGGTGAAGGCGACCGAAATCCCCTTCACCCCAAAAAGATAAGCCCGGAGACGGTCAGCTTACCAGATCACCACCGCATCTGCCGCCGGAAGAGCCATCGGCGAACCGGATTTGCAGCCCCATGCCTTGGCAAACTCCGGCATGTTGGAAAGCGGCGCATTTACGCGCCAGATCGAGGGGCTGTGCGGATCAGTAGCAATCCTCGCACGAGCGGCCTGTGGCGTCGTATTCGAACGCCAGATCTGAGCCCACGCAAGGAAGAACCGCTGCTCCGGAGTGAACCCGTCGATCTTCGTGCGCGGCTTGTTGCCGAGGGCTTTCTCCATCGCCGCGTAAGCAATTGTGAGCCCCCCAAGGTCGGCAATGTTTTCACCGTTGGTCAACTTGCCGTTCACATGGACCGAATCGAGAATCGTTCTCCCATCGAACTGAGCCGCATAGGCGTCCGTCCTGGATTTGAAGTTCGCGAGATCGCCCTTCGTGAACCAGGTCTTCAGATTGCCATGCGCGTCGAACTGCGCGCCTTCGTCGTCAAAGCCGTGACTCATTTCGTGGCCGATGACAGCGCCCATGCCACCGTAGTTGACGGCATCGTCCGCATTGGGATCGAAGAACGGAGGCTGCATGATACCAGCCGGGAAGACAATCTCGTTCATCAATGGGTTGTAATACGCGTTGACGGTGGGCGGGCTCATTCCCCAGCGCGTCCGATCGACCGGTTTGTTGATCCGACCGATATCATCAGCATTATTGAACGCGGTTACTGCCTGCGCATTCTGGTAGTATGAAGCGCCCGGCGTGATGTGGAGCGCACTGTAATCCTTCCACTTGTCGGGATATCCAATCTTCTGCACAAAGGCATCGAGCTTCTTGTACGCCATGTTCCGCGTGGAGTCGCTCATCCACGTGCGGCTTGCCAGGCGCGTCCGGAATTCTGCCTTGATATTGTTGACCATCGCGTTCGCTCGCGCCTTGGCCTGCGGAGTGAAATACTTCGCCACGTAGGCCTTCCCGAGCGCTTCGCCGAGCGCGCGATCGGTGGAGGAAATGCAGCGCTTGTAGCGCGGCAACTGCTCCTTTGCTCCTGTAAGATTCTGACTGAACGTGAATGCCTCGTCCACGAATGGAGTACTCAAGGCATTCGCCGCACGGCTGACGAGATTCCAGGTGAAGTAAGTCTTCCATGTACTTACCGGGACCGCCTTGAGCAGCGAGTCCACAGCAACGATAAACTTGGGATTTGACACGTCGATCGCGGTAACTCCCGATGCATGGTCAGCGGCGAACAACGCCTGCCAGTCAAAGTCCGGGGCAAGCTCCGCGAGTTGCACAGGCGTCTTGCGATTGTAAGTCAACTCGGGATTGCGCGACTGCACACGAGTAAGGTGCGACGCGGCAATCGATGTTTCGAGTGCAAGAACACTCTGCGCGTCGGCTTCTGCCTTTTCCGGTGATTCACCAACGAGCACAAGATCGTTGGCGATGTGCTTGACATACGCATTCCGTATCGCGACGGTGGCCGCATCTGTCTTGAAGTAGTAGTCGCGGTCAGGCAGACCGATACCGCCCTGCCCAATACCGCCTATAACCTCACTGCTGTTCTTGGCATCCTGAGTGGATCCGAAGCGAAACAGAACTCCCCGCCCCAGAGCCGCCTCGGAAATCAGATAATTCTTGACATCGGTCGGGGTGTTGATGGCAGCAATCTGCCGGAGCGCTCCCTGAATCGGTTGATCACCGGCGTTCTCGATGGCCGTAGAGTCCATGCAGGCAGCGTAGTAATTGCCGACTTTACGAACGTCGGCATCGGTCGCTGTGGTTCTGTGCGCGGCGGCATCGTCCAGAACGGTCTTGAGTTTCTCGTTGTTCGCCTCGGCGAGTTCGTTGAACGAACCCCACTGGGCGTACGCGGGAGGAATCGGATTTGCGTTCAACCAGCCGCCATTCGCGAACTGATAGAAGTTCGTGCATGGAGCGCAGGTGGTATCGAGATTGATCGGATCCAGCGGCTTGGTCTGGTGATAGGAACCTTGAGCGCCGGCACTGCTCGCGATCAGGGTGGCGATCAGCCCAATAAAGATACGTTTCATAATAGGGATGATTCGATGGTGATGGAGCGTGACGCAACCGCTCGACGCGGCGCTTCCCCGTTTGCCTTTACCCGCGGGGCACGGGCTTGTCCTTCAAAAAGCTTGCTCTGCAATTCAGCGCGCCGCATTGGCTTCCGCATCCTACCAGATCGCGACGGATTCTGACGCAGGTCGCACCATTGTTGATCCAACCTTGCACCCCCACGCCTTCGCGAATTCCGGCATGTTGGAAAGGGGCGCGTTCACACGCCAGGAATCGGGACTGTGCGGGTCTACGGAGATCAGCATTCGCGAATACTCAGGTCTCGAGTTGGACCGCCAGATCTGTGCCCAACCAAGGAAGAAGCGCTGCTCAGGTGTGAAGCCATCAATCCTGGTGCGCGGCTTGTCGCCGAGCGCCTTCTCCATCGCCGCGTAGGCAATCGTGAGACCACCCAGATCGGCGATGTTCTCGCCGTTGGTAAGTTTCCCGTTTATGTGCAGCGAGTCGAGGATGGTGTATCCATCGAACTGAGTAGCATAGGTCGCGGTCCTCGCTTTGAAATTGGCCAGGTCGGCGGCGGTGAACCACGTCTTGAGATTGCCCTGAGCGTCATACTGTGCACCCTGATCGTCGAAGCCATGACTCATCTCGTGACCGATCACTGCCCCCATCCCGCCGTAGTTAACTGCGTCGTCGGCGTTGGGGTCAAAGAACGGCGGCTGCAAGATACCCGCAGGGAACACGATCTCGTTCATCTGTGGGTTGTAGTATGCATTGACTGTTGGTGGGCTCATACCCCATCGCGTGCGATCCAGCGGCTTGCCGATGCGGGACATCATGTCGGCGTTATTGAACGCTGTGACAGCGATACTGTTATCGTAGAACGACGCACCTGGCTTGACGGATAACGCAGTGTAATCCTTCCACTTGTCCGGATACCCAATCTTCTCGGCGAATGCATCCAGCTTGGCGTACGCCATTTTTCGGGTGGAATCGCCCATCCATGTACGAGTGGCCAGCCGTTCGCGGAACTCGGCCTTGAGGTTGTTCACCATGGCAAGGGCGCGCGCCTTCGCTTCCGGCGTGAAGTACTTCTTCACGTACGCCTGACCGAGAGCTTCTCCCATGGCGCCATCGGTTGTGCGGATGCAACGCTTGTAGCGCGGGAGCTGCTCCTTGGCACCCGAAAACTGCTGTTCGAACGCGAATTCTTCGTTGACGAACGGCGAGCTCAGCAGATTCGACGAACGCTGCAGCAGATACCACGTGAAATAAGCCTTCCACTGTTCTACCGGTACGACCGCGAGAAGCGAGTCGACCGTGCTCAGGAACTTGGGATTCTCAACGTCAACCGCGTTGATGCCGGGGACTTTCTCTGCAGCGAAGAGCGACTTCCACGGGACCCCAGGGGCCAGTACCGCCAACTGTGCGGGCGTCTTCCGGTTGTACGTCAGGACCGGGTCACGCTCCTGAGTCGGAGTAAAGTGCGACGCAGCAATCGACGTCTCGAGGGCAAGGATGTTCTGCGCGTTCTGCGCTGCGGTAGCCGGCGCCTCGCCGATAAGGACGAAGTCATTGGTTATGTGCTTTACGTATGCGCTGCGTATCGAGGCCGTGTGCTCGTCGGTGTTGAAGTAGTAATCACGATTGGGCAAGCCCAGACCGCTCTGCTGCATGCTGCCAATGATTTCCGTGCTGTTCCTGGAGTCCTGCCCCGAGCCAAGATTCAGCAACACACCATGTCCGGCGGATAACTGCGATACCAGGTAACGCTGCACGTCGGCACGCGTCGAGATGTTCGCGATCAGCTTCAGGTCCGGCTCAATCGGCTGGTAGCCTGCCCTCTCGATGGTGGCGGAGTCCATGCATGCAGCGTAGAAATCAGCGAGCTTACGCATAGTCGGATCGGTGGCGTCAGCACGATGCGCAACGGCTTCGTCGAGCACGAGTCTGAGCTTGGCCTGATTCTGATCGTCGAGCTCGCCGAACGAGCCCCACGTCGGATAGGCTGCCGGGATCGGATTGTTCTTCATCCATCCGCCGTTGGCGAACTGGTAGAAGTTGGTACACGGCGCACATGTCGTATCGAGGTTCGCCGGGTCTAGCGGCTTGGTCTGTCGATACGTCCCCTGCGCAATCACCGGGCTGGCCGGGCTGGCAGTGCCGGCTACAAAGATCGCGATCAACCCAATGTGAAGACGATGCATGGCGTGATTACTCGGTGAGTGTGGGAGCGGGACGCTACCGCGTGACGTTACCGCTTGACGCGGCGCTTCCCCGTTTTCTTCTTCCTGCGGGGCACAGGTTTGTCCTTCATGATGCTTCCTCTGCAATTCGGCGCACCGCACAGGCACTTGTAGAACCGCGCCATTTCCTCGTCGTCCTCGCCGGTGCGCTCGTACTGATAATCGTACACCAGTTCCTCGCCGGGAGCGATTGTGCGAATTGCCTCGATGAATATTCTACGGTCCTCGATCACAGCTTCACAGTTCGGATCGCAGGAATGGTTGATATAGATCGCCTCATTTCCGTTGACGGCGCCATCCACCACGATCTTCGGGGTCACCGTAAAGAGAAACGTGTGATGGCGACGCATGTTCGTCTCGTCGTAGCGATCATCTGCGACGTCGTTCGAGATTCGCTCGCCAGCGTACTCGATTACGCGCTGCCCCTTGCGGATTTTCCTGTTCGCAAATGCACCCTTGCCCTGGATGCCCGACTGGCGCACGTCGAAGTAACGCGAGTGCATGTTCGCGAGCTTCGCGGTCGGAATACGTGTCACGACCGCTGCTTTGCTTGCTGACTTGCTTGCCGCCTTGCTTGCCGCCTTCCTGCGTGCCGTCCCGGTTGTCTTGCTGCTCGGAGCGCTCTTGCGCCTCACGATCTTCTTCCGTGCAGGCATCAGACGTCTTCCGCGACTATCATCGCTCGGCATTCGCCGAAACCGATTCGTACACTTCCTTCACGTTCGCAATAGCCGCGCAATATCACTTCATCTCCATCTTCCAGAAATTGTCTCTGCTCACCGGTCGGTAGAGTCAGTGGTTCAGCACCGCGGCGCGTAATCTCAAGCAGGCAACCGCGTTCGCCTGGATTCGGACCTGACACAGTACCGCTCGCGATCAGGTCGCCGGGCCGCAGATCACATCCGTTGCTCGTATGATGCGCCACCATCTGGCCCATCGTCCAGTACATGTCCTTGAATGTACCGTGGCTCAGGCGCAATGGCGGCATTTCTGCCTCGCGCATCTGCTCGCTCAGGAGGTAGACCTCGAGCTGGATGTCGTACCCTCCTTCCGCCTGATCGGTCTCGTCGTTCAGGTAATCGAGCGGCGCGGGATCACCGTCTGGTCGCACGTAGGCCGGAGTACGAAACGGCTCCAGCGCCTCTCGCGTCACGATGAACGGCGAGATGTTGGTCGCGAAGCTCTTGGCGAGGAATGGGCCGAGTGGTTGGTATTCCCAGGCTTGTATATCGCGCGCCGACCAGTCGTTGACAAGACAGAACCCGAAGATGGCGTCGGACGCGTCCGATATCGGAATCTGGTCTCCCATCGCATTCCCGCGCGCTATGTAGGCGCCGACTTCGAGCTCGTAATCAAGTTGAAGTGACGGGCCGAATGTCGGCTCGTCCTGGCCCGGCGGCCTGGTCTGACCATGTGGCCGCACCACGGTTTCCTTCAACGAGACGGACGACGCTCTACCGTGGTAGCCGATGGGAATCCACTTGTAATTTGGAAGCAGCGGATTGTCCGGGCGGAACATGCTGCCAACATTCGTTGCGTGGAAGATGGACGCGTAGAAATCGGTGTAGTTGCCAATGCGAGCAGGCATGTAGATAACAGCGCCCTCCATCGGGTACAGCAGATTGCGGGGAAGCGGAATTCCCCGGTGCGTACGACCGTCTCCACTCAACAACGCACTCACTTCTGCGCGTAACGCCGACAGATTCTCCGGATCGACTGTCATCAATTCATTGAGAGTCGATTGCGCCGCAACGTACGCGGCATCCGCGGCGCGCCCCCCAAAGAGGCTCTCGTCAGCGCAGACTGCCAGATCCAGGATCTGGTCGCCGATGGCAATGCCGCCGCGTGGGACCGCCTCTTCATCGAACTCGCTGAAGACGCAGAACGGAAGATTCTGAATCGGGAAATCGCAGCCAGGAACGTTTGCAGATTCTACCCAGCAGCGGAGCGACGCATCGTGTGTGAGATTCAGTGGCATTCAGGGTATGGAAAGAGCGTGAAGGTCATCGACCGGTTCGCGGAAGGAACAGGATCCGAAAGAGATGACGAAATTTTCCCGGGCATCGCGAATCACGTCAGTGGCGACTCTATGTCCGCCAAACTCAAGCGCTTCGTTGGTAAAGTGAAAGTCGTCCGCACTGGCAGCAACCAGCGCTGAGCGTATCAACGTCTCATCGGCACCGGTCCACGCGAGGGCGGCCGCTACGAACATGTTGAGATACCCGAACATCACACCGCGCGGAGGATCATCGGCGTACGTCAGACGGTACTCGGCGCGGATCGGGTGGTGCAGTCCCGCAGTGAGCTTGAACGCGAGTCGCGAATCGCGGCACGTAATCATGAAGCGCGCAACATCCGCTACAGCGGGAAACGCATTTGCAGTGACGCCACCGGTCCGCATCTTGGCGCATGCACCAACTCGCTTGATTGCAGCTACAAGTTCTGTTGGGTCAGAGATAATTGGAATCTCGAAATACGCGGAAAACTGCCGCGGCATGATGGCCGCAGCCGCAGCGATCTCGGCGACCGTCGAGACTTTCATCTCGAACGCATCGATCACGGCGTGGCCGATTTCGGAACCGCTCCAGTGACGGCAGTTGAACTTGAGAGCGAGATCGATGTCTGCAGCTATGTCGGGACCGGGCAGCGCACTCAGATGCCATGGCTCACTTCCCTCGCCGCGAGGGAGCAACGCAGCCGCAGCCTCATCGAACTCGCGGAGTCGGACGACGGGCACGACAAAGCGACCCAGCATGCGGCGGTCCGGGTCGCGAAGATATTCCGCATACGACTCTACCGCGGCGCCCATCTCAAGGGCTGCCGGGGGGAACAGGCCGGCATAATCGACGACGCCAGCCAACAGAATTTCCAGGCTTTCCTTCATTTTCTCAGAGAACGTAAATCTACCGCTGGAAAGCACCTGACGCAGCCATGCTTGGCGTCAAAAAAGACTGGTTTCGCGTTGACAGGCACCCACCCCTGACTAGATTAGAGACTCTGACGCGGGGTGGAGCAGCCTGGTAGCTCGTCGGGCTCATAACCCGAAGGTCGCGGGTTCAAATCCCGCCCCCGCCATTCGACGGCCGGCCCCTCGGGCCGGCCGTCGTTACGTTGTAAGGCGAAGTATGGGTGATGTACGGCAGGGTAGCTCAGCTGGTGAGAGCGCACGACTCATAATCGTGAGGTCGCGGGTTCGATCCCCGCCCCTGCTATTCGAACCATTGAAACCCGCTCGTGATTGGTCGCGAGCGGGTTTATTGTTGCTCCATCGACATCGAAATCGACCCCAACACGCGTGCTTTCAGCTCGTCGTCAACCGCCGTCATCACTGCGATAAAGCGGGCGGATATCGAGCACGAGGTGCATGAGCACAACCCCCGGAGCCTCGTTCACTACGTAGTGCGCAGCACGGTCGATCCTGAAAAACTTCTTCTTGGGCGCCTTGATGGTGCTGTAGTACTTCTCGACAATGCTTTCCGGTGTGGTTCGGTCGTCCACTCCGGCAAAGAAAAAGACCGGGCACTTGAACGTGGTGTAGCTGTCGAAGTCGACCGTCTCCATCTGCGGCCACAAGATCTGAACTGAGCTGCCCGCGCCCAATCGAGCCGACTGCTCGTCGTAGTCCGTGTACGCCGGACTCAATGCTGCGGTTTCTGACGCGTTGTCCCGGCTCCTTCCATACACCATTCCGCCCAGCGCGACGTCCCACCGCCGCTCGATCCGCGTTTTACTGAGCGGAGTGTTTCCGCCTGGGTCGGGATATGGAGCTATTGCCTTCAGCTCCTGGACCGCGGAATCGTTTCCAATTGCCTCCGCGCGAGCGAGTGTCTGCTGATAGCCGACGACTTCGTTCCGCTGCCCGTTGACGACTTGTCCAACCCCGATGTAGGCGTACAACAGATCAGGCCGGTGCTGCGCCACTCTGAGCCCGAGTATGCTTCCCCACGAATGCCCCATCAGGAATATCTTCCGCTTGCCGTACGTGTGGCGAAGATACTCGATCAATTCCTCCGTGTCGGCCTGCATGCGAGCGATCGTCATCGACGTATCGGGACGCCGGCCGGCGGAAGAAAACGTCTTCCCTGCCCCGCGTTGATCCCACTGCACCACGGTGAAAAAATCTTCCCACGGTCGCTGGAAGGTCCAGCTTTCCGGCATCATGGGCGAGCCCGGCCCGCCATGCAGAAACAGCAGGATTGGATTCGCCGGATCGTTTCCACGTACGTTGATCCACTGTTTAATACCGCCGAGCTCGATGGCCTTGAGCTCGTCGATTCCGCCCGGCGCAACAGCCTGCGAGCTCGCAATTGCCGCGCGAGCATCCACGGCCGGATCGTGCGCCCGCGATGTTTGGGCAAATGCGCTTAACGGAGTACCCGCAGCCAGCGCGGCAGCCAGCGCGGCGTGAGCGTAACGACGTTTCATTTTTGCAACGGTGTTTCGGATGATTTTACGTAGATCGCATTCCCAATCGATCACCACGTCGCACGACCGACGGTCGTGCGACGTGGTTGCAATCCGACACTGCGCAAGCTTATCGCCCGCGTGGGGCTCTGTCCAGCACGCGATGCTTGACAGAGATCGGCAGGTGGCGCGGAGCCGAGCTCGAAGCGAGGAAGGAATCGTCGACCGCGTACGACCTGCTGCACAAACAGATCGTTCCTGCTGGCCCAGCGTTACGGCTTGGTCTTCTTCGTAGTATCAGTATAGAAGCGATACAACACCTCGTCACCACGAACGAGTCCGAATACCTCTCGCGCTATCCGCACCTGCGTAGCGGTATCGGTGCGAACGAGCTTCTCCGTCCGCGTGAGCGAATCGACAATCCGAGCCAGCGAATCGCCGCCAACAGTCAATTCGTTGATGCGACGATGTTGGCGTACGATATCCATCGTGCTGAATTCTCCGCCCTGCAGGGCGAACACCAGCGCGCCCAGTATCAGCGCGCCCCAGATCAACCGTCCCGTCATTCCGTGGCCGGATTACAGGCCGTAGAGCGCTGCGCCCGGGAATTCAGCAAGGTCGCCGAGTTCCTCTTCGATGCGCAGCAACTGATTGTACTTCGCGACTCGATCGGTGCGACTCGCGGAGCCTGTCTTGATCTGGCCGGCGTTGATCGCAACGGCGAGGTCTGCTATGAAAGTGTCCTCGGTTTCGCCCGAACGATGCGAGATGATGCTCTGATAGCCGTTGGCGCGGGCCAGCTCAATCGCCTCCAGCGTCTCCGTCAACGTTCCGATCTGGTTCAGCTTCACCAGGATCGCGTTGGCGACATCCTCGTTTATACCGCGTGTGAGATACTCGCTGTTGGTGACGAAGATGTCGTCGCCGACCAGCTGTACGCGACCGCCCAGCTCTGCTGTCAGCTCGGCCCATCCCTTCCAGTCACCCTCGGCGAGTCCGTCTTCGATCGATACGATCGGAAACTTGTCGAGCCACTTCGTGTAAAGCGCTATCATTCCGGCCGCGTCGTGAGTACCGCCGCCGCTCTTCTTGAACGTGTACTTGTTGCCCTTGAACAGTTCTGATGCAGCGATGTCGAGTGCAAAAGCAACATCCTTGCCTGGTCGGTAGCCCGCGGCCTCGACGGCTTGCACCAGCACATTGAGCGCTTCTTCATCATTGGGGAGGTCCGGTGCGAACCCACCTTCATCTCCAACAGCCGTCGAAAGGCCACGCTTCGTAAGCACCTTCTTGAGAGCGTGGAACACCTCGGCGCCCATGCGGAGCGCGGTCGCAAAATCGGTTGCGCCAACCGGGACGATCATGAATTCCTGAACGTCGACAGTGTTCGATGCGTGCGCGCCGCCGTTCAGCACGTTCATCATTGGCATGGGGAGCACACGCGCCATCGGCCCACCGATGTATCGGTAAAGCGGAAGATCCAGCTCGGCGGCCGCAGCGCGGGCGGCGGCGAGAGAAACGGCAAGAATGGCGTTCGCACCGAGGCGACCCTTGTTGTCGGTTCCGTCCAGGGCGATCATTGTCCGATCCAGAGCCATCTGATCCAGCGCATCGAGTCCGATCACCTCGGGCTGAATTTCATCCTCGATTGCCGCAACAGCTTTCTCGACTCCCTTTCCACCATATCTGTCAGCGTCACCATCGCGCAGCTCCAGCGCTTCGTTCTCACCGGTTGACGCACCACTTGGAACGGCAGCGCGGCCAGTGACTCCGCTGTCAAGCATTACGTCTGCCTCTACTGTCGGATTCCCGCGGCTATCCAGAATCTGGCGGGCGTTGATCTCGATGATTGCTGACATGGGCTGATGCTTATCGGTTGAGGTAAAGACTGTTCATGAAGGACTCCATTTTATCGTGCACAGTAGCAGCAAGCTCATCCCGATGATCGTAGTCCAATCCTTCTGTCGGAATCTGATCCAGCAAGTAAATATCCACATCGCCGGGATGCATGAAAAGCCGACCTTTTGGCAGGATCTCGATCGTACCGTATACAATCACCGGAACAATCGGTGCAGCTGCCTTGATCGCGAGTACGAATGGCCCTTTCTTGAACCGCCGAATCGGGTATTCCCTGCCACGCGTCCCTTCAGGGAAAACTACTACCGAACTACCCTCACGTATCCGGGCGGCAGCGATATCGTACGCCCCGAACGCGGCTTTCTGGTTTTCACGCTCTATTGGCACCGTTCCCAGTGCCCTCATTCCCGCACCGAATACCGGAATATTGAATAGCTCGGCCTTCGCGACAAAGTTGTTGCGCGGCAGGCGCGCGACGAGCCCCAGAATGTCAAAGAGTGAGACGTGATTGCAGATGAAGATGAAAGTGCCCTTCGGCTCCAGTTTCTCGAGGCCATGAATCCGGATGTGCACGCCCGCGGCCCAAAGGATCGCTCGCGCCCAGGCTCGCGGCAGGACGTCGTACAGACTTCTCGAGCGATTCGGGATACCGATCAGCGCAGCAACGATGAGGATCGGAGCGAAGGCAATCGTGAGCACCCCCAGCACAAGCATCGTAAAGATCGTTCGAATCGCCGACATCACCGAGTGCCAAAATGATCGTAGCCCATTGGTTCTATCTGGACCGGACGACCATGCATGCTAGTTCTGACCTCTGGTGCTCCATCAGCGACGCTCCCGATTTCCGTTAGTGGCACTGCAAAGCGTTGCAGGAAGGCGGTGCAATCGATCGGAATCGCCGAAGTCACCAGTAATTCATATTCTTCCCCGCTCCGAACGGCGTCAACCGCGTCAACTCCTTGCACAAGCGGCACGCGATCCAGATCCAGGTTGATAGACACGTTGCTCGCTGCAGCAACATGCGCCGCATCCGCGAGAAGGCCGTCAGAAATATCGATTGCGGCGCGCACGCCGCGCCCGGCGAGCCAGCGAGCCTCTCGTAGTCGTGCGTGCGGCTCTGCGAATCTTGCACGCCACTCAGGCTTCACCTCGGTATGATCGCGAAGCGCAGAGAGTGCTGCTCCCGGGCCGCCGAGCACGCCGGTTATGTATACGTGATGGCCGGAGCGTGCAGCATCACGACGCAATGCCTCGCGAGTGTTTCCGAATACAGTCACCGTCAATGAGAGAACGGGCCCACGCGTTGTATCACCGCCGAAGATTCCGACTCCGGCAGCCGTCGCTGCGCGTGCAATCCCATCGCCCAGTGCGTCAAGATCCTCCCGCAGATCGGACGGCGTCGTGAGCGCGACCAGAATACCGATGCCTGCGGCGCCGGTTGCAGCAAGGTCGCTGATGGCAGCCGTCACGGCGCGGTAGCCAATCTCGTCAAGCGAGAGCCAGTCGCGCCGAAAATGTACGTTCTCTACAGATGTGTCGGTGCTGATCGCGACCATGTTGTCGCGTGGTACATGGATCAACGCCGCGTCGTCTCCAATCCCGGACGCGAGTGGACCGAATCGCCGAATCAGACGCCGGATAAACCGAAATTCCTTGCCAGGGCCAAAGGCGATCTCACCTTCATGCATCAGGAGAGAGCCAGCAATGTTGCGAGGATAGGGTATCGCGGAACTGCGGCATCCAGCGACCACGCCTCGGGCAAACGATCAAGCACATCCATCAGTCGATACCCGCGGATGCCGGGAGTGAGTTCAGCCGCGCGCCCGTGCACCCACGCAGCGCAACTTGCCGCCACGTCCGGGGCGCATCCCTGTGCGAGCAGGGTTGCAATAATTCCGCCAAGCGCGTCGCCACTCCCACCCGTTGCAAGCACCGCGGTGCCCGATGCAATTACATACCTCTCCCCGTCGGGTGAGGTGACGACTGTTGGCGTTCCCTTCAATAGCACGGTAGCGCCAATTCTGCGCGCGAGGTCGAGTCCAATGTCAAAACGATGCCGCAGCACGTACTTCACGTCGTGACCCGTGAGGCGCGCCATTTCGCCCGGATGCGGGGTGATGATGGCGGCACGATCGCGAAGCATTCCGGCAAGCTCGTCCAATTGCCCATCAAATGCATTCAGGGCGTCCGCGTCAACCACGACCGGACCGCTCCACGATCGCAGAGTTTCGCGAACGAACCACTTGATCTGATCATCGCGGCCGAGTCCGGGACCGATCAATACTACATCGGCCCAGTCACTAATTGCCGTCGTCGTATCCTCGAGCGGAGCGGCCAGGGCCTCTGGAAGACAGCTGTGCACCGATGAGATATTCTGCGAAGCGGTAATCACCTTCACGAGACCAGCGGCGCTTCGGAGCGCGCCCGTTGCGGCGAGGATCGCGGAACCGCCCATGTTGCCCGCACCCGCTACTATTGCGACACTCTTGCGTGTTCCCTTGTGCGCATCGGGGGCGATGACAGGCGTATTAGCACGCACGAAGCTTCCGTCAACCAGGACAGGCAGCGCGTTGTCAGCTGCCGCAAGCCCGATGTCGATGACGACTATCTCGCCGCATTCTGCACGCGATATCAGCGCTCCTCGCTTGCAGCTTCCAAAACTGATGGTGAAGTCGGCCGTCACACTTCCAGCGGCAGCGCCGCGATTCGCATCAACTCCACTGGGAAGATCGAGCGCAACGACGATGGATCCAGCAACTCGCGCGGCCGCCAATTGCGCGACTGCACCGCTTATCGGAGCGCGTGGCGCGCCAGTGCTACCCGTTCCAAGCATCGCATCGACAATTAATCCGCCAGGAACGGCGGATGCGTCAGGCAGCCGCGGGCGGATGAAATCGCGCTCAGCTACCGCATCGGCTGTTTTCGCGGGAGCAACCTCGCGCACAGCCACTTCGACTCCAATTGCGTGCAGCGCTCCAGCCAGCGCCCAGCCATCTCCGCCGTTATTGCCGGGTCCAGCAAAGATTGTGACACCGCGGCGAATGTCTTGCGGATACCGCCAGCAAAGTACCGTTGCAGCATTGAATGCCGCAGCGCGCATCAGTGCACGCGACGGTACCCCGGACGCTATTCCTGCGGCGTCCAGCGCTCCCGATTCTTCAGCATTTGCGACGCGAACAGGCATTGATCCTGAGGAAGCGGCTCAAACGAGCGCTCTACCGTTCCACGGATAGCGACGCTCGAAAGCCTCGAAGAAGTCGAAAACATCTCTGAACTGTTCGCGAGTATCTGTGGGCTGGCTCGCGAGAAAGCCAAGATCAACGAGCGTGAACACTACCGAGCCAATATCATCCGTCGAGCCCATACCCCAACGCTCAAGCACCATTCGCGCCATGATGCCATATCTATCGATGGCAAGATCCCGGCACGCATAGGCCAGTTCCTTTCCAGTAATGTGTCGCCGCTCCTGAAGCTGCGCCTGCGAGTACTCCAGCGCAGCCAGAACGAAAAGATACGCGCCCTCTTCAAACCGCGATTCGCGCCGTAGAATCTGCTCCATCACTCCGTCGCGAAATGCGAGCTCCGCCATCCGCTAATCCTCACCCCGTGGAAGAAAATTTCCCGGGTATAACGGAAAACGATCTGTCAACTCGAGCACCTCTGCACGAACGGCTGCCGTCACCGAAACATCATCTGGCGCTTTCGCGATTCTGTCGATCAGGCCCGCGATCTGCTGCATCTCGGCCTCACGCATGCCGCGCGTGGTGACGGCTGGAGTGCCAACTCTTACGCCGCTGGTGACGAACGGTGACTGTGTTTCCTTTGGGACGGTGTTCTTGTTGACCGTTATCGCCGCGAGGTCCAGGGCCTTCTCCAGCACCTTGCCAGTCAATCCCCTGTTCCTGAGATCGACGAGCATGAGATGTGTATCGGTACCACCCGAAACAATGTCCATGCCGCGCTCTGTCAACGCTGAAGCGAGTGATTTCGCGTTCGCGATGATCTGCGCGCAGTAGGTCCTGAAGGATGGATCCAGCGCTTCCTTGAGCGAGACGGCCTTTGCGGCGATCACGTGTTCAAGCGGGCCACCCTGAATTCCAGGGAACATTGCCTTGTCTATAGCCTTCGCATGCTCGGCCTTGCAAAGGATCAAGCCGCCGCGCGGTCCGCGAAGCGTCTTGTGCGTAGTCGTCGTGACAACGTCCGCGTATGGAATGGGCGACGGATGCAACCCAGTCGCAACCAGGCCGGCGATGTGCGCCATGTCAACAAACAACTTCGCGCCAATTTCGCTCGCGATTTCCGCGAATGCCGGAAAGTCGAGGGTACGGGCATACGCGCTTGCACCGGCGATGATCATCTTCGGCCGTTTCTCGAGCGCAATCGCACGAACCATATCGTAGTCGATGTAGCCCGCATCATTCACACCGTAGTGTATCGCGTTGTACAGCAGTCCGGAAAAGTTGACGGGCGACCCGTGCGTGAGATGGCCGCCCTGCGACAGATCCAGCCCGAGGACCGTATCACCGGGCTTGAGGAAAGCGAGATAAACCGTGGCATTAGCCTGTGCGCCCGAGTGCGGCTGCACGTTTGCGTGGTCCGCGCCGAACAACTGCTTCGCGCGGTCAATGGCAATCTGCTCGACGCGATCCACGACTTCACAGCCACCGTAGTAACGCTTTCCCGGAAGACCTTCGGCGTACTTGTTGGTGAGCGGCGTTCCCATTGCTTGAAGAACCGCCAGCGACACAAAATTCTCGCTGGCAATCAACTCGAGACCATGCCGCTGCCGCTCGGTCTCATCGATGATGAGGCGTGCAATGTCTGGATCTGAGTCCCAGACCGCGCCAAGCTCTCCAGTTGCAGGCATTGTGGACACGCTCATTTGGTTGCAACCCCTGAAAAACGAATTGATCTACTACTGCTGGTAGTGCGGCATTGGAACGCCGCACTACCCTGCAGCAATGTCGGTCGGGATGTGCCCGATGGCCTCACGACTTGCGAGGCCACTGCGGCCACGTCCGCATCATTGAATTTACAGCCTTGAGCCGCCGCTCCGCGAGCCGGTCGGCGGCAACGTATGTCGGTATGCCATCGGTACGGGCGATTTCGAACACGCCAAGCATCGTATCGTAGATCTCATCTGCCTTGCGGAATGAGCGCTTCGCGTCCCATCCAGCCAGCTCACTGTACACGTTGATCACGCCACCTGCATTTGCTACGTAGTCTGGAGCGTACAGAATTCCGCGCTCCTGGAGCATGTCGCCGTGCCGTTCTTCGAGCAACTGATTGTTGGCGGCGCCAGACACGATCTCGACCTTCAGCTTCGGAATGGTCTTGTCGTTGATTATGCCACCGAGTGCGCACGGCGCGAAAATATCGGCCTCTACGGAGAAGATCGCATCACCCTCGACTGCAGTCGCACTCGTCTCTGCCAGAACCCATGCAACACGGTCCGGGTCGATGTCCGAAACGACGATTTTGGCGCCGGCTTTGTCCAGCGCCTTTGCCAGGTGCCGGCCCACGTTTCCACAGCCCTGGATGCTCACCGTCTTGCCTTCGAGATCATCCGAGTCCCAGCGATACATCGCGGATGCCTGAATTGAGCGGAACACACCGTGCGCCGTCACTGGCGATGGGTCGCCGGAACGTCCGGCAAGTCCGGCAACGTAGTCCGTCTCCATGTGGACGAAGTCCATGTCCGACGTGCTCGTGCCAACGTCTTCGGCGGTGACGTACCGACCGCCAAGACTCTCGACGAAGCGGCCGTGTGCGCGGAAGAGCATCTCGCGCCGCGATACGCGATTGTCACCTATGATGACCGCCTTGCCTCCGCCGAGGTTGAGACCGGCGACCGCGTTCTTGTAGGTCATACCGCGTGAAAGACGAAGCGCATCGGTAATTGCGTCCTCGTCACTCGCGTAGTTCCAGAACCGAGTGCCACCGAGCGCCGGACCGAGTGTGGTGTTGTGAATCGCGATGATCCCGCGGTATCCAGACGACGGGTCCGAGCACACAACTACCTGCTCATGGCCCATTTCAGCGATTGTGTCGAACAGCTTCATGCGTAGAGCTCCCGTGCAATGACGATACGTTGAATTTCCGACGTCCCTTCGTAGATCTCTGTGATCTTCGCGTCGCGGAAAAACTTCTCCACCGGATAGTCTTTTATGTAGCCGTATCCGCCAAATACCTGTATGGCTTCGGTGGTTACCCACATGGCCGTTTCGCTCGCGAAGAGCTTGGCCATTGATGCAGCCTGTTTTGCGCTCGATGCGTTCGCATCCTTGGCGCGCGCGGCCGCGTGCAACAGAGCGCGCGCAGCTGCTATGCGTGTCGCCATGTCGGACAACTTGAACTGTATGCCTTGAAAATTCCTGATCGGTTCCCCAAACTGCTTCCGTTCACCCGCATACGCGACAGCTGCGTCGAACGCTGCACGGGCAATTCCCAATGCCTGTGCTCCAATCCCGAGACGACCCGCGTTGAGCGAACGCATCGCGTAAACGTAGCCCATCGACGGATCGCCGACGAGGTTGCCCGCTGGCACGCGAACGTCTTCGAGCACGAGCTGCACAGTGGGCGAGGCTCGCAGTCCCATCTTGTCCTCCTTCTTTCCAACACTGAAGCCGGCCATGTCGGGCGTCACGATGAATGCGCCGATCCCGCGGGCACCCTTTCGATCTGCCGGAGAATCGGTGCGGGCCTGCACCATTATCACTCCCGCGTATGGCCCGCTCGTAACCCACGACTTGGTTCCGTTCAGAACCCACGCATCTCCGTCGCGAACCGCCTGCGTCGTGAGCGCCGCCGCGTCGGATCCGGCTTCGGCTTCCGAGAGCGCGAACGCCCCCAGCAATTCGCCACGAGCCATCGGCTTGAGGAATCTCTGCTTCTGCTCCTCGCTGCCGAATCCGCTCAGCATCTGTGTTGGGAGAGAGTTGTGCACGCTCATCATTACCGCGACAGATGCGTCAGCTGCAGCAATCTCCTCAAGCGCGACAAGGTACGTCACAGTATCAAGTCCCAACCCATCGTATTCTTCGGCTGTCAACATCCCGAGAAAGCCGAGATCGCCCAGCTTCTTGACCAACGTCGGCTCAAAATACGAATCTCTGTCCCATTGCCTGGAATAAGGCACTATCTCGGCAGCGGCAAAGTCGCGCGCCACCTTCTCGATCTCACGCTGTTCTTCGGTGAGCGGGAAGAGATCAAGCATACTTGTAGAATCCCCTTCCAGACTTGCGACCGAGCCAACCGGCGGCGACGTATTTCCTGAGTAGCGGACAGGGTCGGTATTTCGGATCGCCAAGCCCCTTGTGCATCACTTCGAGAATCGCGACACACGTATCGAGCCCGATAAAATCGGCGAGTGTCAACGGACCCATCGGATGATTCATTCCGAGTTTCATGACTGTGTCAATCGCTTCCGGTGTGCCAACGCCTTCCATCACGCAATACACGGCCTCGTTGATCATCGGCATGAGAATACGGTTCGCCACGAAGCCCGGGTAATCGTTCACTTCGACCGGAGTCTTGCCGAGCCTCGTCGCGAGTCCGACAACGGTCGCCGTTGTCTCGTCCGAAGTCGCGAGTCCGCGGATGATCTCTACCAGCTGCATGACCGGAACGGGATTCATGAAGTGCATCCCGACCACCTTCTCCGGCCGGCCGGTCTGCGCCGCAATCTCGGTAATCGAAATCGAACTCGTGTTCGTCGCGAGAATCGCGTCTGGCTTCGCAATCTTGTCTAGATCGGCAAAAATCTTGTATTTGAGCGCGACGTTCTCCGTGGCTGCTTCGATTATCAACGAAGCTTCACGCGCGGCAGACAGGTCCGTTGCAAGTGTAAGCCTGGAAAGCGTCGCATCCTTCGCAGCCTGATCGATGGTCCCTTTCTTGAGCTGACGATCCAGATTCTTCTCGATGGTGGCTTTGCCACGGTTGAGCGCATCCTGCGATACGTCGATCATCGTAACCGGAAAGGATGCATGCGCAAATACGTGAGCTATTCCATTGCCCATCTGCCCTGCACCGACAACGGCGATGCGTTCCGCCATGTTAGTCAAACCTCATGTGATTCATTCCTGGAAAGGCCGTTCTGCAGCTGGCTGCGATAGCGTGCATGCAGATAGAAAAGAAATGCGAACATACCCAGCGCGGCGGCAACTCCGCCTTCCGGACCCCATGCGCCACCGGTGAGCCAGGTGGGTCCGTTGTTTACAACATGGTAGTTTGGCGCCGTGACGGCGAGTCCGCTGACCGATGTGTGAACGCCCGCTGCCATCGTCCAGTTCCACGCGAAGTGCGCCATCCACGCCGCGTAAAGACTTTCGGTCACTAGCAGTATCGTACCAAGAAAAAATCCCGCGATGATCACTGCTGTGATCGTCTCGGGATCGGCACCTGGATTGCGAAGATGTAATAGTCCGAAGACGATGCTCGTCGCGATCAGAGTGGTCTTCCATCCGACCGACTCCCGGAGCACCGAAAAGATGTAGCCGCGCATCAGCAGTTCTTCCGATGCGGCTGCCGGAATCAGAAAGAGCGCCATCTCGGCCGCCGCCGCAAACCAGCTCCCTGATGCTGCCGGTACCACGCGTAGCTCGTGTGCAAGCAGCAGCGCGAGACACGGAACGCCGATCGCGATCGCTCCCATGAGAAACCCGCTCGTGAGCAGCGAAGGCGCCGCCGCGCGACGCGTCATCAGAACGAAGTCCCAACTCAGACCGTCCGCCCAGCGCAGGGAAACGAACGTCGCGATCAGAATCGCAATGAAATCCACCCAGTAGTACAGCACAGGGCGAACCCAGGCCAGCGCGGAAACTCCCTGTAAACCCTGTGCGAGAGTCGCGGCGACAAGTGTCACCGCGACCCACACGAGTACGAAGATTAGAATTCGCCACGGTGCGCGAAGCTTCTGTTGCGACGGAGAAAGGAATAGGAGAGCTCGCGCGTTCAACAATCAGCTCGGCCGCTCGACGCTCATGGCGACCGCGTTTCCGCCACCGAGGCATAGCGTCACGAGACCCGTGCGTTTGCCGCGATCCTTGAGCGCATACAGAAGCGTCGTGAGGAGTCGGGCACCGCTCGCGCCGATCGGATGACCCAGTGCGATGGCACCGCCGTTCACGTTGACCCTCGCGGTGTCCCAGCCGAGCCCGCGAGCATCGGCGATCGACTGCGATGCGAACGCCTCGTTCGCTTCGATTAGATCGTAGTCACCGATCTTGGCTCCGGTTTTCGCCATCAGCTTCTTCACGGCAACGATCGGAGCGAAGAAGAGATCCTGCGGCTCGCCACCACCGGTTGCGTAGCCGGTGATGCGCGCCAGGATCTCGAGGCCGTGGTCCTTTGCGAACTGTTCGCTCACCACGACGACTGCGGCCGCACCGTCGTTGAGGCTCGACGAATTGCCGGCCGTCACCGTCCGATCAGCGGACTTGTCCTTGCCATCGAACGCGGGCCGTAGTTTCGACAGAGCGGCGACGGTCGTGTCCCTGCGTGGACCCTCGTCGGCATCCACGATGGTTGTGCCTTTTCGTCCAACGATTTCAACAGGAACGATCTCCGCCTTGAACTTGCCAGCGTCGATTGCAGCGATCGCCTTGGAGTGAGAAAGAGCGGCAAAGACATCCTGTTCCTCGCGCGTGATCGTCACCTTTCGCGCCGTATAGTCGGCATGTACACCCATGTGTACATCGCAGAACGAGCACCACAGGCCGTCCTTTATCAAGCCGTCGACCATGGTCTGGTCGCCAAACTTTACGCCGCTACGATATCCATATACGTAGTAGGGAGAGTTCGACATGGACTCCTGGCCACCGGCGACGACCACCTGCTCATCGCCAGCCTTGATTGAAGAAGCCGCGAGCATGACCGCCTCGAGCCCGGATCCGCAAACCTTGTTGACGGTGACAGCGGAGACGGTCCCGGGAAGACCGGCCTTGAGCGCGGACTGACGAGCCGGAGCCTGTCCGACACCCCCCTGAAGCACATTCCCCATGATGACGTTGCCGACATCCTCGGGCGAAACTTTTGCGCGGCTGAGTGCGGCCCGGATAACGATGGCACCGAGGTCGGGAGCCGATAGAGATGCAAGGCCGCCGAGGTAACGCCCGATGGGCGTCCGGGCAGCCGAGACGATTACTGGTTGGCGTGAGAGATCTGACATGCTCGAAAGCTAATCGGAACCGTTGCGGTTTTCGCCGGTTCGCTGAACACACGTTTGACACTCGCCCCTCACAGGGTTCGATCAAAGAAATGATGATAGAGGCTGAGCCTCGCTCCACTCGCGTCACCGCACGGATGCTTTCGTCGCGGTCGGCGCACGATAATCTCTTGACATCTAGCCGTTCAAGTGACACTCTGTGCCACAAAGTACTTGGCTGTTCTACGAGTCCGAAGTGGAACCACGCCGGGGGCGCCAAGCGGAAATCAGGTGGTTCCGGTTGCGTGCGGCGCGGCAATTGGCGTATTGGCAACCAGTATTATCAGGTGACCCTCAGCCCCGCCTTCCTCAACTGGCTGAAAATGGTGGCCGACGACCGACAACCCCGCGTCGCCAAGCATACGAAGCGACGTCGCCTCCGGCCACGCGTCATAAAACACTGGTGCGCCCATCAAGTCCGTGAACAATGCCCCATTCCCGACTGCCAACGTGAGCAACGCTGTGCCGCCGCCAGCAAGCCATCGCCGAATTCCATCAAACACTCGAGGGTGCTCATCGCGCGGGAGGTGCCAGAGCGAGTCATAAGCGATGATGCCGTCAAAGGAGCTGGCGGCGAACTCGACTTCGCCGATGTCGGCCTGCACAAGCAGCGCTTGCGGGCACCGGATGCGCGCACCGAGCAGTTGTTCGCGCGAAAAGTCGACGCCGACAACTCGATGGCCGCGCCGAAGGACGTCCAAGAGAATCGGCGCCCCGCTTCCGCAACCCAGGTCAAGTACTGAAGCACCACTTGGCAACGCCGAATGAAAGCGCTCGACCCACGTGCTCTCACGCGTACTGATGGCGGCGGTACGGCGAGCCTGGCCCCACGTATCGACGACCTGATCATAAGCACGCTGAACGACGGACTTACGCGGGTCCACAGCGACCCCGCGAAGCTGGTAGCCTGCCTGCAAGTACGAGAGTCGTTCTCACGAAGTGTCTCAGAGAACGACGGCCTCAGGGCGTCAGCGATCGCGACTTGATCTCGGATTCAACCCGCGCCACAAAATCCGCAAGCGGTGTCACGTCCTGCTTGCTCCCTGCCCCACGCGTCCGAATCGCTACGGTTCCTTCGTCCGCTTCACGACCGCCAACAACAGCCATGTATGGGATCTTGAGCGTCTCTGCCTCTCGAATCCGATAGTTGAGCGTCTGGTTTCTATCATCCAGATGCGCCCGCACTCCCACCTTTACGAGCGCGTCGCGGACTTTCCCCGCCGCCTCGAATTGCGCGTCCGAAATCGGCACGATGCGAACCTGTTCCGGTGCAAGCCACAACGGAAACGCACCCGCAAAATGCTCGATAAGAATCGCTATGAAGCGCTCGAACGATCCCAGAATCGCGCGATGTATGATCACCGGCCGGTGCGCCTGGTTGTCCTCACCAGTGTATGTGAGGTCGAACCGCTCCGGATTCGCATAGTCGAGTTGAATCGTTCCGAGCTGCCACTGACGTCCAATCGAATCAGTCACGTCGAAGTCGATCTTCGGCCCGTAAAACGCGCCGTCGCCTTCCTTCAACTCGTACGGCAATCCGGTCGCGACAAGCGCGGCGCGAAGCGCATCCTCCGCGCGATCCCACATCTCGTCGGTTCCAACGCGAAACTCCGGGCCGGGCCGAGTCGCAAACTTCGCAGTGTAACTGAGACCGAACGTACCGTAGCAGTCGTTGACCATCTCAACGAGGTCGCGGACCTCGTCGGTGATCTGCGCTTCCGCAAGGTAAATGTGCGCGTCGTCCTGCTGAAACTGGCGTACTCGTGTGAGCCCCGACAGTGCGCCGGATACTTCATTGCGATGCAGAACGTCCTGCGTCGCATAACGCACCGGTAGCTCCCGATAGCTGTGCTTCCTGCTCGCATATAGAACGTGATGCGACGGACAGTTCATCGGCTTGAGCGAGAAGTCGTGGTCGCCAGTCTCGTTGTCGAGCACCAGGAACATGTTCTCCTTGTACTTGCCCCAGTGGCCGNNCCCTGCAGCGCGCAGCTTCTCGCGCATGAAGTCGATAAGGCCGTTGTAGATGATCGTCCCGCGGTTGGTCCAGAACGCGGCACCCGGCGCGATCGGGTGGAACTGAAAGAGATCCAGCTCCTTGCCCAGCCTCCGGTGATCTCGCCGCTTGGCCTCCTCGATCCGGTACAGATACGCGTCGAGGTCCTCCTTTCTGAACCAGGCCGTCCCGTATATCCGCTGCAGCATCTGGCGCTTTTCATCGCCGCGCCAGTATGCCCCCGCAGTGCTCATCAGCTTGAAATGCTTGATGTACGACGTGTCCTGCACATGCGGTCCTCGGCATAAATCCGTGAATGGACCGTCGGTGTATGTTGAAATCACTTCAGTGTCCGGCAATTCGGACAGTCGTTCGAGTTTTAATTCATCATTTTGGAGGNNCATCTTCCGCATCTGCTTTTCGAAAGCGTCCAGATCTTCCGGAGTGAACGGGTGATCGACCCCGAAGTCATAATAGAAGCCATCGTCGATCGACGGGCCGAATCCGATCTGCGCGTCTGGGCGCACTCGGCGGACGGCCGTTGCGAGCAGGTGCGCCGCAGAGTGGCGAAGCACTGCGAGAGCTTCCGGATCCCGTTCGGTGAGGACGCGGAATGATCCCCCGGTGCGAATTGGCGTGACCAGATCCTGGACCACGCCGTTCACTTGCACCGCGATTGCCGCGCGCAGCAGCCGCTCGCCGATGGAGCCGACAACTGCAGATGGGAGAGTACCTTCAGCGACAGATCTTACGGAACCGTCAGGAAGCGTTAGTTCTAACAAGAGTTCGTCTGATTGAGAGTTCGCCGGTGGCCTTCTTCTTGCCCGCCTATGGATATCTAAATCACCCATAAAATCATGCGTATGCGTAAGCTATCCTTCGAGGAAAACCTCCGCCACAGGTTGCGCGACCTTCCGCGCTTCCGAGATCGCGACGAAAGACCCGAAATGAGCACGGGTCTGGTGCTCCTGGCCGTTGGGGCTGTAGCCGGAATCGCCGCTGGCGTTGTCATCGCGCAGAAATACGGCGGTTTCTCCGCACTCGCCACCAAGCTGCGAGAGCAGCTCAGCGGAGAGGACGAGGAGGAGGAATTCGTAGCGGACGAGTACGACTACTACGACGACGATTCCGAAGAATTGGACGATGAGGACAGCCTCTCGCCCCTGGAAGAGCTCGAAGAGCTGGTCCTTGAGGCGTATCACAACGATCCGATCCTGAGCGAACGTGCGATCGACATCGGCGCGATCGATGAGGGAATTATCGAGCTCACCGGCTGGGTCTATGCCGCGAGCGAAGCCGAGCTGGCAGTGACGATCGCCCGCGGAACGCCGGGCGTGAAGACTGTGCTGAATCGGTTGACGGTACGCGCTGAAGAGGACCAGCTGGCCGACTCCGCGGAGCGCTATGAGGCAGGCGAGGATCGTCTCGCGGAAGCGCACTGGGAAAGTCAGAGTGGGGGTATGGGTAGCAAACGGCCACCCAGATCCGGGCGCAAGGGCGGAGTGTCTGGCTCAGCCGGCTCAACCCCAGCGCTGGACGACGTAGCCGACAACATTTCCGATGACGTCAGTGACACCGGGAGCGTCGAGCCGTCCGTTTAGGCTCGGCGGCGCGACGCAAGCGGTACGGAATCGGCGCAGTTGACGTCGGCGTTGCCAGCGATAGAGCGCGGCACTACCCGCAGGCGTTAAATTGGGCGTTGAATGACGACGCCCCCGACAGCTGAGATTCCAGCTCAGTACGATCCGGCGGCGACCGAGCGCGAGTGGTATGAGCGCTGGCTCGCCGCCGACGCATTTACGGCCGATTCCGCACGATCAAACCGCACAGGCGGAGATCGCGATCCGTTCACGATCGTCATGCCTCCGCCCAATGCCACAGCGGTGCTGCATGTAGGTCACGGCCTGAACATCACAGTTCAGGACGTCATCACGCGCTGGCGCAGGATGAGCGGCGACGAAACACTCTGGCTGCCGGGTACGGATCACGCCGGGATCGCGACACAGAACATCGTTGAGAAACAGCTCGCGCGTGAAGGGAAAACCCGGTTCGACCTCGGCCGCGAAAAGTTTGTCGCGCGCACGACCGAGTTCGTCACCGACACTGGTGGTACGATACTGGAACAATTGCGCTCGATTGGTGCGTCGTGCGACTGGACACGCACCGCGTACACGCTGTCGCCAGAACTATCGGTCGCAGTACGGGAGGCATTCGTACAGCTGCACGAGCGCGGACTGATCTATCGCGGTCACCGCGTCATTCACTGGTGCCCGCGCTGTCTCACGTCGCTCAGCGATGAGGAGGCAGAACACAACGACGAGATGGGATCGCTTTACCACATCCGTTATCCGGTAGTCGGCGAAGCCGGCAAGTGGCTGACCGTTGCGACTACACGCCCCGAAACGATGCTTGGCGATGTGGCCGTGGCCGTGAATCCGGAAGATCCACGATACGCGTCGTTGATCGGGAAGACCGTCATGCTTCCGATTGCGCAGATCGAGATCCCGATCATCGCAGATGAGCATGCTGATCCGGAATTCGGGACTGGCGTTGTAAAGATTACGCCAGCACACGATCCCAACGACTTTGAAGTCGGCAAGCGACACAATCTCGCGATGCCTGTCATCATGACTGCGGAAGGCACGCTCGACAATGTCTCCGGCGCTGGCGAACGCGTGCCGCCGGAGTTGCGAGGCGTGGATCGCTTCGAAGCGCGGGCGCGCATCGTCGCGACCTTGAAGGAAGGTGGAGAGCTTGAAAAGATCGAACCGCACAGACATGCAGTGCGCCATTGCTATCGCTGCGGGACCGTTGTCGAACCGCGACTCTCAGACCAGTGGTTCGTGCGAATGCGTGAACTCGCGGCGCCCGCGCTCGAAGCCGTTCGTACCGGCCGCATAAGAATTCTTCCCGAGCGGTGGGAAGCAGTTTACATCAACTGGCTCGAAGGAATCCGCGACTGGAACATCTCCCGCCAGCTTTGGTGGGGCCATCGGATTCCGGTCTGGTACTGCGAAGCCAATGATTGCGTCACCGTCAGTCGTGAGGATATAAGCACGTGCCCCAAGTGTGGTGGCGCCGTGCACCAGGACGAAGACGTTCTCGATACATGGTTCTCGTCATGGCTCTGGCCCTTCTCGACACTCGGCTGGCCGGACAAGTCGGCAGTTGATCTGAAGGCGTTCTATCCAACCGACGACCTCGTGACCGCACCGGAGATTCTGTTCTTCTGGGTGGCGCGCATGGTGATGGCTGGCTACGCGTTCATGGGCGATGCACCGTTCCACACGATCTACCTGCACGGAACAGTGCGCGACACCGAACACGTGAAGATGTCCAAGTCACTGGGGAACGGTATTGATCCGTTGGACGTCGTGCGGCTCTATGGCGCGGACGCGCTGCGCTACACGGTCATAGCTGGAATGGGGATGGGCGCCGATCTGGTGCTGGATCCTCACGACCTTGAGCGCTCATTCGCGCCGGGTCGCAATTTCGCCACGAAGCTCTGGAACATTGGCCGATTCCTGCTAACCAAGGTCGGTGACGAACCGGTGACGTCGCTCGACGCGATCGACGACTCGCGGCTTGCACGCGCCGATCGCTGGATACTGGCGCGGCTGAACGTTGCAATCGCGGAATGCGGTGCAGCGTTCGGACCTGCTCGTCCCGAGTCGCGAAACTGGCAACCGGGCGAGCTGCATTCAGGGATGCGCCTCAATGAGTACGCGGAAACTGCGCGCCGTTTCGTCTGGAACGAGATCGCGGACTGGTACCTCGAGAGCGTCAAGGCGCGCGTGGGCACGCTGGGGCCTGATCGCGACGTTGCGCGCGCCGTACTGGTTCACGTGTTCGACGGAGCGCTGCGCTTGTTGCATCCAGTAATTCCATTCATCACCGAGGCGCTCTGGCAGCGGCTGCCAGCGAGCCACGCGAAGCACTCTGCTCTGCTCTGCACTGCGGCATGGCCAGTCGCGAGCCAAGACAGGATTGGGGCGGAGGAATTCGAACGCGTGCGTGAATGTGTTGACGCATTGCGTGCGATGCGTGCGGAACACGCCGTTCCGCCGGGCCGCGTAGTGCACGCGGTGCTTGTTACGTCGGCGGCGCCAGACCTCTACCAGCAAGAGGCCGCACTGATCGGGCAGCTTGCGCGCGCGACTCTGACTGTTGGAGGTAGAGTGGACGGCCCTGCTACGCACGCGCTGCTCCCTGACACCAGCGACCTGGTTCTTTCACTCGGCGGCCTGGTTGACATCGAGCAGGAACGACGAAAGCTTGGCGTCGAGCTCACTCAACTCGAAAAGCAACTTTCCGCGTTGCGGGGCCGACTCGCGAGCGAGTCGTTCACCGCTCGCGCACCGGCAAACATTGTTGAAGCAGAGCGAACCAAGGAGCGCGACTGGACGTCACGCGTCGGTGCCTTGCGCGTGAAGATCCATTCACTTGGCGCCGGAGATGCGTCGTGAGCGTTCGGAGCACAACCGCACTGTACGCGACGACGCTGCTCGGAGTTGCAGGGTGCGCATCGCCTGGATTACCGCCCGGTGGGCCCGAGCGGCACGTTCCGCCGGCGATCGTAAGGATTCAGCCTGATACAAACAGTGTCAGTGTGCGAGGGCGCGAATTCGTCATCAAATTTGACGAGGTAATCTCAGAGCGTCCGTCCAACGCGTCATCGCTGGCAGATCTCGTGCTGATTTCACCCAGAAGCGGTGCGCCCCGCGTCGACTGGCACCGCTCGTCAATAAGCATCCGACCCAGCAAGGGATGGAAAGCGAATACCGCTTACACAGTGACGCTGTTACCCGGAGTCGCAGATCTCCGCGGCAACGTAATGAAGACAGCAACAGTCGTAACGTTCTCGACCGGAGCGTCGATCCCGGATACGCACTTGTCGGGCACTATTTTCGACTGGCTCACCGGGATCCCGTCCAACAGCGGCCTCGTCGAAGCACATCCAGTCAACGATACAACGACCGTCTATCTTGCGGCTTCCGACTCCATCGGGCATTACAGCATGCGCGGTTTGCCACCTGCCCAGTACTCCGTACGCGGGATCATCGACGCCAATCGCAATCGTGCGCTGGATCCAAGCGAGGCGTACGATACGACCGGAGTGTATCTCAAGGACTCGCTCAATCTTGAGTTGCTCGCTTTTGCACACGACTCGACGGGACCGAAACTTGGCAACGTTCGGCCAGGTGATTCAGTCACCGTGCATGCGACCTTTGAAACGCCGCTTGACCCGCGCGTCCCACTAACGACTTCCGAATTCCGTCTGACGGGTCCGGACTCGACGGGTATTGCAATTGTTTCGGTGAAGCCGTTCACCCCGGATACCGCGGTGCACGCACCGACCGCACCGCCCGTGACTCAGTCCGCCATACCGATACCACTGCGGCGACCAACACGCGCGACGATGATCTTGCCGAAGCCGACGCGACCTCTACTCGTTCGTGAGATCGTATTGGTGATCGCGACGCCGTTGCGGCCCGGTATCACGTATCGGTTGACAGCGTTGAATGCGACTGGGCCCACTGGCAAGAAGCTATCGTCGGATAAGACCTTTGAATTGCCGAAGCCAGTCGCGCATCCCGATTCGACGTCGACCAAAAAGCCCGCGACCACGAATATCGCGCAACCGGGTCACGTAGGCGGACGGTCAAGGTGACGCCAACGCGATCCGCGATGCAATCGCGCGGATGAGAACGCCACCAACGACTGTCTTTCTGGATCGGGACGGTACCATTATTCGAGATGCCAGCTACCTGGCGAGAGCGGACGAAGTCGAGCTCCTGCCGGGAGCAGCGAAGGCAATTGCGCGCTTGAACAACCGTGACATACCCGTGATAGTGGTTACCAACCAGTCCGGAATTGCGCGTGGTCTTTTTACTGTCGGTGATTACCTGCAGACCCAGGCGCGGCTGGACACGTTGCTCGCGGCGGATGGTGCTCGAATCGACGCAACGTATTACTGCCCCGATCACCCTGATTTCAGCGGACCGTGCGACACTCGGAAACCGGGCACCGGACTTTTCGAGCGTGCAGTCCGCGAACGCGGATTGGACATGACATCACCCGCGTACATCGGCGATCGCTGGCGTGACGTCGAGGTGTACCGCAAGCTCGGCGGCACCCCGGTTTTGATCAGCGGGAGTGCAACGCCGGCGGAGGACACAGACACCGCACGGCGTGACCGCGCAATCGTAGTCGACTCGCTTGCTGCTGCAGTGGACGCGCTGCTCGGCGTGAATTCCAAATGAAGGCTCGCATCGCGGTGCTCGCCTCGGGCAATGGCTCAAATCTCCAGGCCATTCTTGACCATTTCGCCGCTCTTGGCGACGCTGCGTCCGGCGAGGTCGTTGTCGTCGCGTCGAATCGGGCTGGCGCAGGAGCGCTTGAGCGTGCGCGAAATGCCGGCATCGACTCACTGGTGTTCGACGCGCGCTCAGAAGATGATCTCGCCCGGATCGTCACGGGACGGAGCATCCAGGTAATTGCGCTTGCTGGGTACCTTCGACTTATCCCGGCCAGCGTGATAGAAAAATTCCGTGGCCGGATCGTCAATGTGCATCCGGCACCACTTCCCGGCTTTGGCGGACCGGGCATGTACGGAGCGCACGTCCACGAAGCTGTACTTGCAGCCGGGTTGCACGAGACAGCTGTTACGGTGCACCTTGTTACCGAACAGTACGATGAGGGACCACCGCTTGCGATGTGGCCTGTACCAGTACTTGAGAACGACACCGCGGCAACCCTCGCGGCGCGCGTGCTTCGTGTTGAGCACGTGATCTTCCCGCGAATCCTTGATGCGCTTGCTGCGACGGTCATGCAACGCGCTGATGTATACTGACCGACACAATTACTCATGCCTCTTGCACTTCTTTCCGTTTCCGACAAATCAGGTCTGACCGAATTCGCCCATGGACTCGTTGAGCTCGGGTGGGATCTTGTTTCGACCGGTGGCACTGCGCGCGCATTGCGGACCGCCGGCCTTACGGTCCGCGATGTCAGCGACGTCACGCATTTCCCCGAAATGCTCGATGGTCGTCTCAAGACCCTCCACCCGATGATCCATGGCGGACTGCTTGCCCGGCGCGATTCGGCCGAACACGCAGAAACGGTCCGTGTCCACGCGATTCCGTGGATCGATCTCGTGGCCGTGAATCTCTATCCATTCCGCGAAACCGCGGCCCGCACAGATGTCAGCACGGACGAAGTCGTCGAACAGATCGACATCGGCGGCCCTGCAATGCTGCGCTCGGCAGCGAAGAATTTCGACGCGGTTACGGTTTTATGTGATCCGATCGACTATCCACGCGTTCTCGCCGCGTTTCGCGCCAAGGACGATGACCTTGATCTGCGCAAGCGACTCGCCGCAAAGGCATTTGAACACACGGCTGCGTACGATGGTGCAATTGCGAACTGGTTCGCACAGGAGCGTGGGGATCGCTTCGCTGAATCGTTGGTGATCTCGCTGGAGCGATCGCAAACGCTCAGATACGGCGAGAATCCGGGACAGCGTGCCGCGTTCTACACAGAGGCCAAGGGAGCTGGCCTTGCCGGACTCGTGCAGCATGGCGGAAAGGAGCTCAGCTTCAACAACCTCCTGGACCTTGAAGGTGCGCTCCTGGCCGCCGACGGATTCGCCGGGCAGATATGCTGCGCGATTGTAAAGCACACCACGCCGTGTGGACTGGCCGTTGGGGCCACCCCGCTCGAAGCCTATCAGAAGGCTCTCGCATGCGATCCACAGTCGGCGTTCGGTTCTGTCATCGCTTTCACTGTCCCGGTTGATGCTGCTGCCGCGGAGGCACTGTCGAGCCTGTTTGTGGAATGCATCGTTGCACCATCGTTCTCTGAGGAAGCACTAGCGACTCTTGGCAAGAAGAAGAATCTGCGCGTGCTCGAAGGGACCGCGGCGTGGCCGAAGGGATCCTCCGACTACAAGCGCGTGCGTGGCGGGTTGCTCGTGCAGGACCGGGCGCCGGAACCAATTCCGTACGCCCACTGGAAGGTGGTAACGAACCGGACGCCGACCGACAGCGAGCGCGATGATCTCGCCTTTGCATGGCAGGCAGTCGCGAGTGTGAAATCCAACGCGATCGTTCTCGTGCGGAGCGGTGCTACCATAGGTATTGGCGCCGGACAGATGTCGCGTGTCGACGCTTCATTCCTCGCTGTCCACAAGGCGAAGGGCGCGGGCCACGAAACGGCAGGGGCAGCGCTTGGTTCGGATGCGTACTTTCCTTTCCGGGACGGCGTGGACCATGCGGCAGCGGCAGGTGTAACGGCGATCGTTCAGCCGGGTGGCTCGATCCGCGACGCGGAAGTCATCGAGGCTGCCAACGAGCATGACATAGCAATGGTATTTACGGGTCAACGTCAGTTCCGCCACTAACCTATCTTTCTGACCATGTCTGCAACCACATCGACCAAGTTAGCGGAAATCGACTACCGCCCGTCCTACGGCGCAGCGGCCATCGCGGCTGCTCTCGTCTTCGTGCTGTATCTCCTTACCTTGTCGCCATCCACGGCGATGTGGGATACGAGCGAGTACATCGCCGCGGCATTCACGCTGGGACTGCCCCACCCGCCCGGCAATCCGCTCTTCGTGCTACTCGGTAGATTTTTCTCGATACTGCCAATTGCTCCGAACGTGGCAATGCGAGTCAACATACTCGCCGCGTTGTGCAGCGCGGTTTCAGCGGGCATGTGGTTCCTGATTGCGGAAAGAGTTCTGGCCGGGTGGCTGCCGCGCAGGTGGCAGCGCCGATTCGCTGGCGCCCTCGCTGCACTGATCGGTTCTACCGCATTCACGGTGTGGGCACAGTCGGTTGTCAACGAAAAGGTTTATACAGTCTCACTCGTTGGCATGGCGATCGTCGCATGGCTGGCAGTGCGCTGGTGTGATGACCCGGATGGCCCAAAGGCTGATCGGATCCTCGTTCTAATCGCGTATCTGAGTGGGCTCGGGTATGCGAATCACATGGCAGGTTTTCTCGCGCTGCCGGCAGTATTCATAGCAGTGCTGGTCATCCGTCCGCGGACATTCCTCCGCTACAAGCTCGTACTCGCTGGTCTGCTCGCGATTGTGCTCGGCATGACACCCTTCCTGACGCAACCCATCAGATCTGCCTATTTCCCACGGATAAACGAGGGAGAGACGACCGGATGCATCACGAAACTTTCCGCTGATTGCACGTTCAGCAAGCTGACGTACGATCGGTTCATGTACAACTTCAACCGCACTCAGTACGGCAAGCCGGCACTCACCGATCGCCAGATTCCATTCACCGCGCAGGTCGGAATGTGGTGGACGTATTTCCGGTGGCAATGGCTGCGCGACGCCAACGGTACTCACGCCGCTGCGCAAACACTTCTCGCATGGGTCTTTCTGCTGCTGGGACTGCTCGGCGGCTGGGTTCACTGGCAACGGGATCGAAAGAGTTTCTGGTTCTTCGGCCCGCTGATATTCACGGTAACACTCGTACTGATCTACTACATGAATTTCAAGTACGGCTACTCGCAGGCGCCGGAACTCGGCGATGCGGTACCACGTGAAGTCCGTGACCGTGACTATTTCTACCTATGGAGTTTCAGCGCGTGGAGCGTTTGGGTCGCGCTCGGATTGTTCGATGTCTGGCACCGCATCGCGCAGATGCTTGGATCGGATCCCGTTCAAATGGGCGCCGAGACGTTTGACGTACCTCGCAAGTCAAGCTGGATGGCAGCGTCACCGCTACTCCTCGTCGCGATCATACCATTGTTCGCCAACTGGAGCACTGCGTCGCGTCATGGCCAGACTGACACGCGGGATTTTGCGCACGATCTTCTGGAGTCTGTCGAGCCGTACGGGGTTCTGGTAACAGTGGGAGACAACGACACGTTCCCACTCTGGTACGCTCAGGAAGTCGAGGGCATTCGCCAGGATGTAACAGTGCTATGTACATCGCTGCTCAACACGGACTGGTACACTCGTCAATTGATTCGCAATCCGATTCGTCCGTACGACAAGGCAAATGGACCGCCGGCATACGCGGATCGGATATGGACTCGGCCCACCAAGGCACCGATAAGTCTGACATATACACAGTCCGACTCGGTACCGCCTGCAGTCGCGCTCGGCGCACCGCAGGAACTCAAGACGATGAGCGGGTATACTTTCAACATACAACCGCGAGATCTCGGCGGTGGATACCACGGGCTCGAGCGAGCCGATTTGTTCGTGTTGTACATCATCCGGGATGCGTTCCCATCCACGCCGGTGTATTTCAGCCGCACCGATGGCACGTATCCCGACGAGATGGGCTTTGGCAACAACCTCATTACGACCGGCCTGGCGCGCAAGCTGGTCGCAACACCACCGACGCCATCGGCGACGATCATCAAGCTGTCCAACGAGGGTTGGTTCGACGTTGCTACGACATACTCGCTCTGGACCAAGACCTTCGACGCACCAAAGTCGCTCGCGCGGCGCAACGGCTGGGCGGATCGACCGTCCGTGGGCATTCCGTACGTCTATGTGCGCACGGGTGCGTTGCTCGCCGAAGGGCTCATGCAGGAGGGTCGCAAGGATGAAGCGCAAAAGGTCATGGCAACTGCTCAGCGCGTAGCAAACGGTACCGGGTTGGCGGATCTTTTGGCGGCGCAGCAGTAGGCGCGGATAAATCCGCGCCTTACTGCGGCGCGACCGTCGGCGCGGATAAATCCGCGCCTTACGACTGGCGCGACCGTGGTCTTATCTTTCGTCGGTTGGGGGCGTATCCCTACCCCCACCGGTTTTTACCGGAGGCGTGCCAGAGCGGTTTAATGGGTCAGTCTTGAAAACTGAAGAACCGAAAGGTTCCGTGGGTTCGAATCCCACCGCCTCCTTTTTTGTCATCGGCGCAAACGCGGGCAGCTCTGTTGTTGAATTCACAGGCAGCCCGCGTCTTTTTTCTAGACGTCGCCGAGATGCTTCCGCGGAACGATGTAATTCTTTACGTAATCCGCAACCGCATCTACAAGCGAAGTAATTGGCGCGGTATATCCGCTCGTGCGCACGCGGCCAATATCAGCCTGCGTGAAATACTGGTATTTGGCTCGCAGCTCTTCCGGCATATCGATGAAGCGAATGTTGGGTTGCTTGCCGAGTGCAGCGAATACCGCGTTCGCAAGTGCAATCCATGTATTCGCCTCGCCACTGCCGACGTTGAACAATCCGCTTGCCCCGTCAGTTGCCGCAAGATGCAGTGTCATCGCAACTGCGTCCTTGACGTACAGAAAATCCCGCTTCTGCTCGCCGTCCGCGTACTCCGGGATGTAGCTCTTGAACAGACGAATTTCGCCCGTCTCCGCGATCTGCTCATACGCCTTGCTGACGAGGCTGCGCATGTCGCCCTTGTGTCCCTCGTTCGGGCCAAAGATGTTGAAGAACTTTACGCCAGCGATCTTGTCGAGGATCCCGCGCTGCGCCGCGTAGAGATCGAACATCTGCTTGGAGTAGCCGTACATGTTCAGTGGCCGCAACGTGTGCAGGTAGGGCAACGAAGGATCGTCTTTCATCCCCGCCGAGCCATCGCCGTACGTTGCAGCCGATGACGCATAGACGAATCGAGCATTGGACGACAGAGCGGCGCTGGCAAGATCCTTGGTAAACTGGAAGTTGTTGCGCACGAGATACGCAGCGTTGCGTTCCGTCGTCGAAGAGCACGCACCCATGTGCAGAACGACATCGAACCGTCCAAGCGACTTGGATGCCAAGCGTGCCAGAAGATCATCCGCTTCGAGATAATCCTCGAACGCTAGCGGCGCCAGGTTGCGCCACTTCTCGCTGCTCTCAAGGAAATCGGCGATGACAATCCTCTCGCAGCCGCGCCTGTTCAGCTCCCACACCAGCGCGCTGCCTATGAAACCCGCGCCGCCGGTGACGAGTACACGTGCCCGCGAAAAGTCGATCATGCGAGGAATTTACAGCGCGGTGATTTCACTGGCCTGGGCCCGCCGCCGCCAGATCGGTTGTACCAAACGACCGGTCCGGGCTACGTAAACCACAAGCCAGACTCCCGACAGTGCGACCAGCACCGCCGGAAGCGATGCCTCAGGCCCAAACCCTCCGCCGGTCGCCCAGGTGGGGCCGGATAGTGTCGAGACGAACAGTCCGTGTGGCACCGTGCCTGAGACCGGTGCGCCGAATATGCCGGACTGCGTGAAATTCCACGCCGCGTGCAGCCCGATCGGCAGCCACAATCGGCGCGTGATCATGAAAGCGGCGCCGAGCAATACACCCGCTTCCAGCGCAATTGCGAGCGCAGATGTCAGCGTCGCGTGCGGATTCGCGAGATGCGCCGCGCCGAATAGGATTGATGAAATTGCGAGAGCTCCCCAACTACCGAGCCACTCCTCGGAGATCCGAAAGATTACGCCCCGGAAGAGAATCTCCTCCAACACTCCTGCCGCAAGCGCGAAGCCAAGCGGTGACAGGATCGCCGTCCAATGGTTGATTCCAACGATCGCGTAATCACCCAATGCCCAGATGATCCCGATAGTAATCGTGAACAATGCGGCGCCGAGCAGAAACCCAGCGCCGAATTCCGCAGGTGCACCGCGCAAGGCAAGTTCGCGGACCGGACGCCGTTCTACAACGCGTACGTAAAGCACATATGCAGCAGCGATCACGATCGCGCCGATGGCCTCGAAGAGCAACGCGGGCTTTATGTGCAGAGCGATCAGGACGAACAGCAAGCCACCGATCCAGAGGACCGCGATGACCAGACGTGTCGCTGGATACTCCAACACTCGGCGCGCACGACTTTCCTGCACCTCCACGTGCAACTGCTCCATTCGACAATCTCCATCCAGTGTCTTTCATTTTGGCTTGTACCGACCGCCTCGCAGCACTAACTTACACCGGCTCCAGGAGGGGTGGCCGAGAGGCTGAAGGCACCGGTTTGCTAAACCGGCATAGGGGGTCAACCTCTATCGAGGGTTCGAATCCCTCCCCCTCCGTATTTTTTGCGCTAAAACGGGCCCGTTCACGCCAGACGGGCCCGTTCGCTTTTCTATCATATTTGTGATATGAGCACTTACCCAGCTGCCAGAGTTCGATTCGCACCTTCACCGACCGGCTACCTCCACGTCGGTGGAGCGCGAACGGCGCTCTTCAACTGGCTCTACGTCCGTCGATTCGGGGGACAGTTCCTGCTCCGCGTCGAGGACACCGACAAGGCGCGAAGCACCGACGAAAGCACCCGCGCGATATTCGAAGGGCTCGAATGGCTCGGGCTTGGATGGGACGAGCCGGTTGTGTATCAGGGAGCCAACCTGGAACGGCACCGCGCCGATGTGAAATCCCTCCTCGACGCCGGCCTCGCCTACCGCGACTTCACCCCGCAGGCAACTCTTGAAGAGCGGCGCGCCGACGCCCAGACGCACGGCGAGATCTACAAGTACAAACGAGAGTGGGCAGAGCTGCCCTTGCACGAGGAACAGCAACGCCTGGAGCGCGGTGACCCGTACGTCGTACGCTTTCGAGTGCCCGATGAATCGGGCATTACCGAGTGGGACGATCTGGTCCACGAGCGCATCGCGTTTCCAAACAAGGATGTCGATGATTTCGTGATCCTTCGCTCTGACCGCACCCCGATCTACAACCTTGCGGTCGTCTCAGACGATATCGCGATGGGTGTCACGCTCGTGATGCGCGGCGACGATCACATATCCAACACGCCGAAGCAGATCATGCTCTACAACGCCCTCGGCAAACCGCTCCCTCGCTTTGCACACCTGCCGATGATTCACGGACTCGATGGCAAGAAGCTGAGCAAGCGGCATGGCGCGACGGCAGTCGGCGACTATCAGCACGAAGGTCTCCTCCCGCAGGCGATGCTGAACTTCCTCGCCCTCCTGGGCTGGTCACCGGGCGGCGATCGGGAAGTGATGACACTTGCCGAAATGATCGATCTCTTCAGCCCGGAAGGTCTTCAGCGAAAGGCGGCCATCTTCGACCCCAAAAAGCTCGAGTGGATGAACGGCCAGCACATGTCGATGATGTCGCTGACCGATCTGGAGCCAGTGGTGACCCGCGCCATTGTAGCTTCCGGCCTCGCGACCGCTGAGGCGCTCGGAGCCAAACATGACTGGTACCTACGTCTGGTAGATCTCCTGAGAGTTCGAGCCAGGGTAGTCGATGACATCGTTCGGCAGGCCGCGCCATATCTCGCCAGAGACATTGATTATGACCCGGATGCGGTCGCAAAACAGTGGAAGGACCGTGAGGCGAGTCGGAACCTTTTGACGGCGACGCGTGACTCATTGATGGCAGCCTCCAGTTGGGAGGCGGCGACTCTTGAGGCAGAGCTGAGGGGAGTAGCTGAGAAGCTCGGGGTTGGTGGCGGAAAACTCTTTCAGCCACTCAGAGTCGCACTGACAGGGCTGACTGTCAGCCCTGGAATCTTCGACGTCCTCGTTATGCAGGGGCGGGAACTCGCTTTGTACAGGATCGAACAGGCGATCAATTATCTTTCGGTGGCTGCTGACCGTTGACCGACAGCTAACCGAGTTGCATTTTATGTATTATAGCGTACACCATGAACCCACACGGAGCTGCTTATGTCTGAGCAATTGACACGGCTTGAAAGCTCAGTCTATCAGTACCTGCTGGATTTTACAGCTGAGCATACCTACCAGCCTAGCATTCGCGACATCGGTAAACAGTTCGAGATCAAGTCAACGAAGACTGTCTCCGATCTTCTGCAATCGCTCGCGCGCAAGGGTTTCATCGAACGCGATCCATCGCGTTCTCGAGGTGTCCGGCTCCTCGGCTTCAGTGGCACCGCTCAATCCACGCCTGTGCCGTACTACGGTCGCATCCACGCGGGCGAGCCAGCGCTGTTGCCAGAGCATCGTGAGGGTTTCATCACGATGGATCGCCGATTCCTTCCGTCCGAGCGCGTCTTCTTTCTGAAGGTGAAGGGTGACAGCATGACGGGTCGCGCCATCGAGAATGGTGATTTTGTGATGATCGATCCTGCGGCAACTGCAAAGGACGGTGACATGATTGCCGCTCGGCTTGGCGAGGACGCAACCATCAAGACGCTATCGCACGAAGGCGCGACGGTTGTTCTGAAGCCCGCCAATCCAGCGGATCGCGATATCATGGTCGGCGCACAAGACGACTTCAGCGTACTCGGGATTGTATGTGGTGTGTTTCGCCCATTCAACGTGCTCGAGACAAGCTCAAAGCATGTTGCATCTTCAGGAATGGTGTCGTAGTTCCTGATCACCCGACGCAGCCTACGAGGGGCTTACAGTTGGCGACGAGCCGCCATTTCTCTTGGCACCGTCTCTGAGAGCATTACTGTGGTTGTGAAGCCGCCTCGTCGGCGGCTTTCTTCTTTGCTGCCTCTGCCTCGCGCCGCTCGCGCTCCTTGCGCTCGCGAATGCTTTTCACAGCCTTGTCGAAGTCCGCGTTGTTGATGGCACGTTGAGCCTGCTCGAATATTTCGTCGTGCCGCGAGTTCAGAGTCTTGTTCCGCTCGTACGTGGTAGGATTCCCCGAGACATTCAACGGAAGCAGGGCCAGAATCGCAGTTGGAATCGATACCGGACCCAGGCGAATGAACTTGCTGTCAATTCCATACTTCTGGCCATTCTTGTCGAAAGTCCAGTCACCTGGCGCGCGTTTCCCCTTGTTCGCCCTGCTCACCGAATCGTTGTACGCACCGATATCCGCGACGATTACACTGTCAAGCCGCTGCACAGCGGTTTTCGGGAGACTCGAAACGCGAGAGGGTGATGCCCAGATGCGTGGGTCCTCGTATCGCGGCTGAATTCCGCGGAGCACACCACCACCACCAACAAGCGGTCCGCTCGACGGCGTCATTTCGGCCGTCGGCGGACCTTTGGGAGGCGGAGCGATCGTAGTGGGCACGACCGTCGGAGCAGCTGGCATCACCACGCCCGTCGCCTTCTTCGCAACTCCGTCGCCGCCGCTGCGGCCGGTTGTCACAGGACCGACGCTCTGCTGATGGGGAAGCACGACAAATCCGACGTGCTCCACCAGCGGTGGTGTCGGCGGCCCAAACGAAAAGAATGCTGAGTGCCGTACGAGGATCGCCTGAACAAATATCACCGCCACCACAATGTGGATGGCGATCGATGTTATCCAGGCTCCCGACGGACGGCGAAATTTCATAAGCGCGACTTCCTAGTCGTCAAACGAAGCAAGCACCTGTCCGGCACGCTTTGCCGCTTCGCGGATTCGCTCGGGCGAGGTAATGAACGAGATTCGGAAGAATCCTTCCCCACCCTGTCCGAATGCCGCACCCGCCAGGACGACAACGCCTGCTTCCATCAGCTTGTCGGCAAACACCTTGCTCGGAATGTGCGACGGAAGTGGAATCCAGAGATACATCGCGGCCTTGGGCACCTCGCAGGTGAATCCGTTCGCACGGAATGCCTCGACTGCAGCGTCTCTCCGTTCCGTGAAGATGGCCATGTTCTTCGGAACGAATTCATCGTGCACATCCAGCGCAGCAGCCGCAGCGGCCTGGATCGCCAGGAAACTGCCAGTATCGATGAACGATTTCACCGTCGCGAGCGCGTGCACGAGTTCACGCTTGCCACACGCCCACCCGCAACGCCAACCGGTCATATTGAACGTTTTCGACATCGAGTGAAACTCGAGTGCAACGTCCCGTGCACCCTCAACTTCGAAAATGCTCGGCGGTACGTACCCGTCGTAGGCCACTTCGGAATAGGCGTTGTCGTACACCAGAACGATGTCGTGCTCCTTGCACTGCTTCACGACGCGCTCGAGATAATCCATCGGCGCAATCGCCGCGGTGGGATTTCCCGGATAATTGAGATACAGCAGCTTTGTGTGAGCCAGTACATCGGCAGGAACTTTGTCGAGATCGACAAGGAAGTTGTTGTCGGCTCTCAACTCGTAACGGTACGGCGTACCGTTGGAAAGAATCGTCCCGCCCATGTACGCGTTGTAACCGGGCTCCGGCATGATCGCGTAGTCGCCGCGATCGACATACGCGAGAGCAACGTGAGCGAGACCCTCCTTTGATCCAATCAACGGCACGACTTCCGTGCGCGGATCGAATGTCACGCCGAAGCGCTTCTTCATGAACCGAACGATCGCCTCGCGGTACTCCATGAGGCCGAGCTCGAATCCGTAGCGACCCATCGCGGGCTCGCGAATGGCACGTTCCATTCGTTCAAGTGCCGCCTCAGGTGGCGGGAGTATCGCATCGCCCGCACCGAGGTCGATCAGATCGACCCCACGCGCGATCAGATCGCGCTTCCTGCCAGGGATGTCCGCGAGAGGATAGGGTGGAAGCTTTGTGATTCTTTCCTGATATGGAGGCACTTAGACGTTATTGGTGACAGGGTTGCGTACTTTGCTGAATCCGGGAATCTCTATTTCCACCACATCGCCAGCCGCAATGGCACCGACCCCGGCAGGGGTTCCAGTCGCCACGACGTCGCCCGGCTCCAGCGTCATGATTCCTGAGATATAGGAGATTAACTCCGGAATGGAAAACACCATATCGCTGGCAACGCCGCGTTGACGTTCTACACCGTTGACTCGGGTTAGTACCGTCAGAGTTTTCAGGTCCGTCGGGGGAGCGGCTTCGGGTCCCAGGGCGCAGAATGTGTCGAACCCCTTGGCCCTGGTCCACTGCCCATCTGACTTCTGGAGGTCGCGAGCGGTTACGTCGTTCAGGGCGCAGATTCCCCGTATCGCCGCCTGGGCCGTAGCCGTAGATCCGTGCGATACCCGAGCGCCGATAACGATGCCGATTTCCCCCTCGAACTCGACCTGTCTGGACTGCGGCGGAAGCCTGATAGCCTCGCCCTCGCGTATGATGCTCGATGGCGGCTTCAGAAACAGCAACGGCTCTTTCGGGACGTCGTTTCCGAGCTCCTTGGCATGCGCCGAATAATTCCGCCCAACGCAGACAATCTTTCCCGGTCTGTCAGTCATTCTTGATTGATTATTTCGGTCCGCTTTCGTAGAACCGTTGAAGTTGTCGCTCGAGCGCACTCCACGCGCCACTCATGCGCCGAGCTGGTGGAAGGTCGCGAAGCAGTTCGCGGCCGTATCTCTTGCTGATTACGCGTGGGTCTGCAATAATGATGGCGCCGCGGTCTGTCGCGGTGCGAATCAGGCGGCCGAATCCCTGTTTCAGTCGCAATGACGCATGCGGCAACATGTATTCACCGAATGCGTCACCGCCGCGTGCCGTGATCGCCTCGCACTGCGCCGCGGTTACGGGCTCGGTAGGAACGCGAAACGGAAGCTTTGCGATTATCAAGGCGCGCAATGCGGAGCCCGGTACGTCCACGCCTTCCCAGTAGGATGAGGTACCCAGCAATATTGCGTCGCCGGACCTCCTGAATCGCTCAAGCAAGGCGTCTCGGCCATCCTCGCCATGCACCAGTAGCGTGAACTGATCCGCCAGTCCGCTCTGCCTGAGCGATTCTGCCGCTGCGCGCACGTCGCGGTGACTGGTGAACAGCACGAACATCCCACCACCCGCAGCTCGCGCTGTCCCCTCGACAATCTGCAGCACTCGGGCAAAATGCTCCCGTGCATCCTCGTTGGGAGCGGGAATATCTGTCGGCACGACCAGTAACGCCTGCGACGGATAATCGAACGGCGACGCAAATACTGCAGTCACGGGCGTGATCCCTGAGCCATCAAGCCCGAATCGGCGCGCTACGAATGAGAAATCACCTTCGGTACCAAGCGTTGCACTCGTGACTACTGCTGTCCTGACTCGAGTAAACAGATCCTCGCGCAATATCGGCGCAAGATCGATCGGCACTGCTGTCACGGCGAGGTTCCCTTCCCTTCCTTTCACTTCCAGCCAGCGGACCATCGGTTCGATCGTCGCCGGCGGACGCAGCGCGAGTGTAAGGCCCTCGGCTGCGGCATCCAGCCGTCGCGCGACCGCACGCAATTCGTTGACGAGCATGACAAGGGTGTCATCACGACGATCCGCGCTCTGCAATCTATCGCTAACGAGCGTAAGGCTTTCACCGAGTACCCGGATCTCGCGCAACAAATCCGTCAATGCGATATGCAGCCCGCCTTTCCAAACCGGATGCTGCGCGAAATCATCAGCCATACGCATCACCGGCGTACCGCTGCCTTGCAACACCGCGAGCAGCAGATCGAACAGCAGATCACTCTTCTCGCGCGAACCGCGGATCGCTGGAACGATGCGCTGATTCACAACATCCAGACTTGCAGTCCCGAGCAGATCCTGCGACGCCGACAACCGCTCTATGAGCGTGTGCACGAGACCCCGCCCTCGTCGGTCGAGCCGGCCGAAGAGTCGCTGCAGTGCTCGGCGGGACGTCGTAACTCCGAGATGTGCTGACGCTGCGTCTTCAAGGTGGTGACCTTCATCGATCACGAGGCGCGTGTACGGCGGGATCACTGCGGCATCGTCCCAGTTGCCGGCCGCGCGGCGCACCGCCACATCGGACATGAGGAGATGATGATTCACCACCACGACATCCGCCTGCGCTGCTTCGCGCCGCGCGCGAAAGAGAAAGCAATCCTGAAAATGCGGACAAGCGTTACGAGTGCACAGATCAGGTTCCGCAGCAACTTCGTCCCACACTTCCGGACGCGGCGGAGTTGGGAGATCGCTAAGCGAACCGTCCTCCGTGGTCTCGCTCCACGCAAGAATCTCCTCAAGCGACGCGGCGGCATCATCATCTACCAGAGTCGGGCCGAGTAGCGTCGCCTGCGCCAGTCGCAACTTGCAGAGGTAGTTGTGCCAGCCCTTGAGCAGTGCGAACCGAACATTCTGTTCCGATTCAAGCGCATCGCGCAGAAACGGAAGATCCTTGCGAACAAGTTGTTCCTGCAGATTGATCGTGTTCGTGGACACGACAGTGCGCTCTCCGTTCGCTGCAGCCCAGCGGAGCGCAGGAATCAGATAGCCGAGTGACTTCCCGACACCGGTGCCAGCCTCGAGCAATCCGACTCCACCTTCGTTGTACAGTTCAACGACAGCTCGCGCCATCGCGCGCTGGGTCGGCCTGTCTTCGAAGCGCTGCATTGCACGCGCGACTACTCCGTCAGGTCCGAGATCAGCGGCGATGTCTTGCGGATCGAGCGCACGAATTTCCCGACGTGGCTGCGTCTCTTGCGGTAGCGCCGGATCGGCGTACTCGTCGAGCACCATCCTCGTCGCTGCCGCTACGAGATCCAGCGGAGCAATCATCGGCTTCTTTTCGGGTTCGCCAACACCCTCGGAACTTAACCCGCCGGGGTCGAATCCGGGGGCGAGTGAGCCAGCTTGTATGCCACGTTCCTCGGCACTCCGAGCTCCCCCGTCAAACGCTCGATGATATCTCTGGACGAGGCACCTTCCGAGCGCATCCTGCTGACCGTTTCCCGTGCCTCGGTCTCGCTTGGCGCGCGCTCTACCGCACCGGCTATCACGAGGACGACTTCTCCGCGCAGTCCGTCCATCGTTCCATCGTGAATCGACTGGATCGTTCCTCGGCGCACTTCCTCAAAACGCTTCGTGAGCTCGCGCGCGAGCGCCATGGTTCGATCACCACAGCCTGCGTCGATCAGATCTGCGAGCGTCGCGGAAACTCGCTGTGGAGATTCGTACAGCACGACAGTGAAAGGAGATCGCGCGACCACGCGTAGCATCGACTCGCGTTCACCGCCCTTGCGAGGGAGGAAGCCCAGAAACGTGAACTGGTCGGCAGATATTCCGGAAGCGACAAGTGCACTCAGAAGCGCCGACGCACCAGGAATGGGGATGACTCGAACATCCGCGTCAAGGGCGGCAGCAACGAGCCTGGCACCCGGATCGGACAGGAGCGGAGTGCCGGCATCGGAGATCAGCGCGATCGATTCGCCGCCCAACATGCGCTTCACCAGACGTGGCGACTCACGCGCTTCGTTGTGCTCGTGATACGCACTCATCGGTGTCGTTATCCCGAGATGCGTGAGCAGCGTCCGCGAGTGCCGCGTGTCCTCCGCGACAACAACGCTGACCGACTTGAGGATCTCGATCGCGCGCAGTGTCACGTCACCGAGATTGCCGATCGGGGTAGCGACAACGTAGAGTGAACCGGACTCCGTCGACGGCTGCACGGCGTCGGCGGACGCAGAAGGGGCGTTCATTCAATCTCCGTGATCACACGGCCGATCGAACAAACGCCCCTCAAAAAACTGCATGACTGCAACAGCTGGTCGTCGCGCATGCAACGCGAGCGCGTTGCTACGCTGTTACGCGGCGTGCTGCTGAAACTTCGCTGCCAACTGTGCCTTGGGAACGGCGCCGAGGACCTGATCCACGACCTTGCCATCCTTGAAGAACAGAATGAGCGGAATGGAACGAACGCCGAAGCGCTGCGCCAGACTCTGGTTCTGATCCACATCTACCTTCGCTACCTTGGCCTTACCGGCGTACTCGGTAGCAAGCTCATCAAGGAGTGGACCAACCATACGGCATGGTCCACACCAGGGAGCCCAGAAATCCACAACTGCAAGGCCGTCGTGCTTCTCGATCTCGCTCGAGAAGGTGGCGTCCGTAAGCTCCACTGAATTCGACATCTTATCTTTCTCCGCGGCGGTCAAGCCGCTCTTCGTGAGTGCAACTGAGGGCAATAACGTTCACGTACTGGATTTGAAATCTAATGACATCGGCAATGCCACCTGACAATCCCGGACCGAATTCCACCGACGGCTCACCTCGAATCGCGCACGTCGGAATCGCGGTCGAATCACTTGCCGCGATTCTCCCCTTTTTCCGTGATGTGCTGGGAATGGCCGAAGTCCCGATGTCTGATTCGGACGGCGCGAGAATCGCGGCAGTCCAGAGCGGCGAATCACTGATCGAGTTCCTGGAACCGGCGGCCCCGGACACGCCAATCGGCAAATACGTGGCGAAGCGTGGCGCCGGAATACATCACATTTGTGTTGCTGTCCCGGATATCGAACAGACCCTGGAAACTTGCCGATCTGCCGGCATACAGCTCATTGACGAGGCGCCGAGGCTGGGCGCAGAAGGCAAACGCATCGCCTTCCTGCACCCTAAATCGACGGGCGGAATCCTGGTCGAGCTCACCGAGCAGTAACTCGACTAGTTGGTGGAGCCTTCCCAACGATCTGGCCGCGGAGGGAAGCCGTGNNATTCCCCGGTGACAGCGGCGCCATCGCGCAGAAATCCTTGACCGCGGCAATGTCCAGGTTTTCGACAAACCAACGTCCCCCCGGGCCCATGACGGTGTAGACGACGGGCGTCCGCGTCCTCCCCCCGCGTTGCAACTCTACTCTCACCATTCGACGGATATTCGAAATCGGGCTCTCGCCCGTGACCCGGAATGTGTCGGAGTTGAAGTAGCACTGCAGGATCACTTCCCGTTTTTCGAGCTCCGTGCGGTCCATATTGTCCCGGGCAGCTCCCTTGGAGGTCCCCCAGACCAGCGACATGGCCTGGAGATCCTGGGCGTGAACTGCAGCGAAGAACCGATCGACGGCCGCGATCGAGGTTTTGGCCCCGGGAGTATTGTCGACCCCCGACGTCGTAGCTGGAGGCGCGGTGTGACACGCGACGGCTCCCGCTACTACAAATGCAAGCAGTAACTTCTTCATCGTCATGAAGTTATACTCCGGCCGAATATGCGAGCAAGCTATCAGCGCCTTTACGTAAACGTCGACCACGTCGCCACGCTCAGGCAGGCCAGGCGCGGCAATGAGCCAGACCCTGTAGAAGCGGCACTCGTCTGCGAGGCGGTTGGCGTGGATGGCATCACCGCGCACCTCCGGGAGGATCGCCGACACATCCAGGATGCCGATGTCGCGGCTCTCCGCGCGGCCATCCAGACCTATTTCAACCTGGAACTCGCCTGCACTGATGAAATGATCGGGATCGCCATCGCGACCCGCCCGGACCAGGTCACGCTGGTCCCGGAACGGCGAGAAGAAGTCACGACCGAAGGCGGGCTGGATGTGATTGTTCACGCTAGCAGGGTGGAGCGGGCCGTCGGTGCACTGCGCGACGCGGGGATCAGGACGAGCCTGTTCATCGGACCGGACCCGGGCGCGATCCGCATGTCCCATAAGGTGGGCGCTGAGGCAATCGAGCTGCACACCGGCGAATACGCCAACAAGCCAGGTGAGGCTGCGCCGATCGAGGCGCTGCGCGCGGCGTCGCAACTCGCGGCAGAACTTGGACTGGCCGTTCACGCCGGACACGGACTCACGGTAACGAACTTGAAACCAGTCGCTGCGATTCCAGAAATCGAGGAACTCAACATCGGACATTCCATAATCAGTCGCGCGATCTTTATGGGACTCGCCGCTTCGGTGAGTGAAATTCGAAAGGCGATGGACGAATCTCGTTGAAGAAACACTTTCGCGCGCTGCTCGGCATCGCGATAAGTGCTGTCTTGTTGTGGTGGGTGCTTCGCGAAGTCAGCCTCGCGACAGTTCTACACGAATTGTCGCAGGCGAATCCCTGGTTGTTTGCGATCGCCACGGTTTGTGCAACGCTGATTTTCCCGCTGCGTGCGCGACGCTGGCGCACGATCCTGGATCCGATCTATCCCAAACTTCCCTTCGGCCCACTCTGGCGCGCGACGGCGATCGGGATGATGGTGAACAACGTCGTACCTGCGCGAGCTGGTGAAGTCGCGCGCGCGTACGTGCTCACACGCGAAACGCCCGTGCCGTTTTCAACTTCGATTGCATCGATCGCAGTTGATCGCGTTTTCGACGCCATTGTTGTGCTGTTGCTTGCCTTTCTTTCGGTGCTCGATCCACGCTTTCCCTCGAACGTGCGCATCGCGGGTGAGTCGATCGTGAGTTGGGCAATCGCTGGGGCATCTCTGATAGGTGTTGCGGTCGTTGTGTTCTACGCGCTCGTGTTCTTCCCCGCTCCGCTTATTCGACTCTTTGAACTGTTCGCGCGGCGGCTCTCTCCCAGACTCGAAGAGCGTGGTCGCGCTGCACTCATCACCTTCAGTGAAGGCTTGAGCGTGCTGCGGAGCCCGAGACACTTCGCGGCAGTAATGGGCTGGACAATCGCGCACTGGCTCATGAACGCGCTTGGATGGTGGATCGCAATGCTCGCTGTCGGCATACACGCACCATTCTCCGCGGCGCTCCTCCTCCAGGCAATGGTCGCACTCGGCGTCGCGGTGCCGGCGGCGCCAGGATATTTTGGCATCTTCGAGAAAGTCGCCGTGCTGGGGCTTGCGATTTATTCCGTCAGCGCGTCACTCGCGACGAGTTGGGCGCTCGGGTTCCACATCCTCTCGTTCCTGCCGATTACGATCTTCGGTGCGGTGTATGCCGCACGGTTGAATCTGAATCTCAAGGATCTTCAGTCGCAGCACAACGCTGCGTGACGGCCCTGTGAGCATACGGTGACGACACACGTCGCAGTTCCCGCGCATGCAAAGTTGAATCTCTGGCTTCGCGTACTCGCCAGAGAAGAAAGCGGCTATCACAGCATCGAGACATTGTTTCACCGAATCGAGCTGCACGACGACGTCAGCGTAACTCTCGTTGACGAAGGCGAGCGACGCGTGAGCTGTAGCGCAGACGTCGGGCCTGAGCGCGACAATCTGGCGTACCGCGCTGGCGAGTTGTATTGCGACTCGGTCGGTTGGGACACCGGCTTTCACGTGGAGATCACAAAGCGGATTCCCGCCGGTGGCGGGCTTGGCGGCGGTAGCGCGGACGCGGCTGCCACCCTGCTTGGTCTCAACAGCATGGCGCCCGCGCCTTTGAGCGAGTCTGGATTGCGGGCGATCGGCGCCCGGCTGGGTGCAGACATACCATTTCTCCTGTCAGATAGCCCCTGCGCGCTCGCCTGGGGCCGTGGAGACCGCATGCTCAAGTTGCCGGCGCTGCCGCAGATGCACGTTGCTCTGGTGGTACCGCCGTTCGGGATCAGCACGGCGGAGGCTTATCGGCTGGCAGACGTGGGGGCCGAGCGAACGGGTTGTCAGCTATCGATGGACGACCTCACGAGTTGGGATCGGCTGATAGAGATCGCCGGGAACGATCTGGCGCGATCGCCCGCTGCCAGCGCCCATGAGCAGCTTGCCGGAGCGGTGGAAGCGCTCCGGGAGGCCGGGGCGGTTCTGGCAGACATGACTGGTTCGGGCTCGGTGCTGTTCGGGATATTCAGTCGCGAACCGGATGTCGCCGCTCTGGAGCGAACTACTGGATGGCCAGTAGTGCACACGCGAACGTCGCTCAACGTTGAAGCGACGACCCGGTTAGACTAGCTTGTAAGGCTCTGTCTTTTTGACTGCCCCCTCGTCCAATGGCAGGACATCGGTCTTTGGATCCGAGAATGGTGGTTCGAATCCACCGGGGGCAATGGGAAAGGTGGCACCAGGCAGATCAGGAGAATTGGGCAGTAAAGTCGCGACCGCGATCGCGACTCACATTGACCGGCGCCTCAGGCGTCATTAACCTTAAAGGCTGTACAAAAATGGACGGCCTGTCCGTACCGAGTCACGGCGCCAAGCTCCTCTCTGGAACCGCCAACAGGGCGCTTGCAGAAGAGATTGCGCGCTACATGGAGATCGATCTTTGCAAAAGCACGTCCACCCGCTTCGCGGATGGCGAGATTTTTGTCAGGATCGATGAAAACGTTCGCGGTAACGATGTCTTCATCGTTCAACCGACGAACCCGCCAGCTGACAACATCATGGAGCTTCTGCTCATGATCGATGCAGCTCTCCGTGCCTCAGCGGCTCGTGTCACGGTTGTCATGCCGTACTACGGTTATTCGAGACAGGACCGCAAGGACCAGCCTCGGGTGGCGATAGGCGCAAAGCTCGTGGCGAACATGATCCAGAAGGCGGGCGCCGACAGAGTGGTGGGAGTGGATTTTCACCAGCATCAGCTGCAGGGATTCTTCGACATTCCGGTCGATCATCTCTACGCTGCTCCGGTGTTCACCGCACATTACCGCAAGAAGCAGTTGCTGGATCCGGTCGTCGTCGCACCCGACGTTGGGAGTGCGAAGATGGCGCGGGGATTCGCGAAGAGGCTAAACGCCACCCTGGCGATTGTCGACAAGCGACGACCCAGAGCCAACGTGGCCGAGGTCGTCAACGTCGTTGGCGAGGTCGGCGACCGGGATTGTCTCCTGGTCGATGACATGATCGACACGGCTGGCACCATGTGTGAAGCGGCTCGCGCGCTCAAGGCTTTGGGCGCACGTGACGTGTATGTCTGCGCGACGCACGCCCTGTTCTCTGGCCCTGCCATCGAACGTCTGAGCGCCGCACCCATAACGGAGGTGGCGGTAACTGATACCGTCGCAATTCCGCCGGAGCGCATGTTCCCCTCGCTGAAGATTCTTTCGGTGGGTGAACTTCTCTCCAAAGCAATTCGTTACATCCACTCCGAGCAGTCGGTCAGCTCGCTATTCGAATAGGGGTTCAGCATGGCAACAGCATCACTTTCCGCAACGCGTCGTACAGATACCGGCAAGGGCAACGCGCGATCGCTCCGCCGCGACGGCCAGATTCCAGCGGTCATCTATGGACATGCGCGCGAATCGCAACCGCTCGCCGTCGCTGCACGCGACCTCGAAAAGCTATTGTCACGCATTTCCGCAGACAATACAGTTGTCGAGCTCGAGGTTGAAGGCACAACATCACGCGCCCTTATCCGCGAGATTCAGCGTCACCCGTTCAAGCGTGCGATTCTTCACGTCGATTTCCAGGAGCTGGTGGCCGGCGAGAAGATGATTGTTCGTGTCCCGATCCGTCTGATCGGTATTCCCGCCGGTGTTCGACTCGGCGGCGGTATCATCGACCACACATTGCGTGAGTTGACGATCTCAGTCGACCCGGCATCGATGCCAGGCCAGATCGAGATCGACATCACCGACCTCGAAATCGGTGGCTCGGTTCACGTCAACCAGGTCAAGGTTCCAGCAGGTGTTGAAGTGCTCGACGAGCCCGGCGCGGCAGTCGTGGTCATCGCAACACCGCGCGCAGCGATCGAAGCGGTAGCTGTCGAAGCCGAGCCTGTGGCTGTTGAGCCAGAAGTCATTCGCGCCAAGAAGCCGGAAGAAGGTGCAGAGCCCGAGAAGAAGTAATTCGCTCGAACCACGTCAGAGGGCGGGCAACTCGCCCGCCCTTTTTCGTTCCACCATGTCCTCGTGAAACTCATCGTCGGACTCGGCAATCCAGGCCGCGAATACGCGCTGACGCGCCACAATGTAGGCTGGTGGCTGGTGGATCATCTCGCCGAGCAGTGGCACTTTGATGGCTGGCGCAAGGACGGCGACGCGCAGGTAGCGAACGGCATGCTCGGGAACGTGAAGGTTCGGCTGATGAAGCCACAGACATTCATGAACCTGAGCGGCGACGCGCTGCGTCCATATACGCGCCGGCCGTTCTGGGCGCCGGCGACGGATCTGCTCGTGATTTCAGACGAAGTCGCGCTACCAGTTGGCCGTTATCGCACACGTGCCAAAGGCAGTGCCGGCGGACACAACGGACTGAAAAGCATCGAGCACACGATCAAGACGCAGGAGTATGCACGTCTGCGCATCGGCGTGGGGCCTCCGGCAGACAGACAGATTTCAGGAGACCTGGCGGACTATGTGCTGTCTCCGTGCGGGAAAATGGAACGCGAGGAAATCAAGTCGTTGCTGCCGTCAATGACGGATGCATGCGAAGCATGGTTGCGCGGTGATGTTGAAGCTGCAATGCGATTGAATAATTGATGGCAATTGTCATCCGTCATTCCCGCGAATGCACCACACCGCGTCATTCCCGCGAAAGCGGGAATCCATTTTCATCCCCAGCCACAGCAAGCATGGATCCTCGCTTTCGCGAGGATGACAGCAGACAACGCACCACTCCTGGATTGATTATCAAATGTTGAAACTCGGCATCGTAGGCCTTCCAAACGTCGGCAAATCCACACTGTTCAACGCACTCACCGCCGCGAGTGCTGAAGCTGCGAATTATCCTTTCTGCACAGTCGAGCCAAACGTCGGGATGGTGGAAGTACCCGATGCGCGACTGGCACAGCTTGCGGAAATTGTCCATCCCAAAAAGATCGTTCCCGCCGTCGTGCAGTTCGTAGATATCGCCGGCCTCGTCAAGGGCGCTGCCGACGGTGAAGGGCTCGGCAACAAGTTTCTAGCGAACATCCGCGAGACCGATGCGATCGTGCACGTCGTCCGCTGCTTCGAAGATGAGGACGTGACGCACGTGATGGGCGGCGTCGATCCCGCGCGCGATCGCGAAGTGATCGAATTCGAGCTCGCGATCGCAGATCTCGCCAGCCTGGAGAAGCGGCTGGACAAGACGCGGCGCACTGCGAAAACCGGCGACAAGGACGCNNAAGCCGGTGCTGTACGCGGCGAACGTCAGTGACGCGGAATTGACCGGCGCCGAGGGAAAGCATCTCAAGGCATTGCGCGATGCTGTTGCAGCGAGCGGTGAGACCGCCGAAATCGTCGCCTTCTCTGCCAAGATCGAGGCCGAACTGGCCGAGCTGCCGCCGGAAGATCGTGGCGACTTCCTGGCATCGCTCGGACTGGATAGTGCCGGGCTCGATCGGCTCATCCGGGCCGGTTATCACCTGCTCGGACTTCAGACCTACTTCACTGCGGGCGAGC
>PMEM01000056.1 GCA_003155795.1 Gemmatimonadota bacterium | reverse complement strand
ATTGTCGCGCGACATTATGCGAAAATGCGCGACAATTCTTTCGTCGGACTACGAACGATTCGCCATCACGCTTCATTTGCTCTAATGATCCGATCAACCGGAGCGAACCGAGCGGGATGAGCGATGACGATGACTTGGAATATCTTTCGCCGGACAACGTCGCTGCACTACGAGGACGGGATTGGTTGTTCTCCTTTCAAAGTCTGCTAGACCCGCTCGGCGCCGGCGGCGGCGGTCCGGATCCGTCTGCAGTGCGAAGACGCCAGGCAGACAGTTATCTCCCTCTAGCTCACCACTCGTGTTCTGGCGTGAAGACTTCCACGGAGAGTGTAAACGTGCGCGATTCCGTAGGCAGAAGCGCACCCACACCAACGACCTGGCGCGACACTTCCTCGCCGCGTTCATTGCGGATCGACATCACCATGGAATACTCCCACGCCTGACCGGCTGCCGGTGGTCGCACCGTCCCTTCGACATTCAACGCCTTGAAACTCGGGTGCATGTTCTCAGCCGCCGACTGCCCCGACCGCAGATGATGCTTGCAGGCGGGACAGACATTGGCACTTTCGAGAATCGTTGCCCTGCAGTGAGGACAGAGCCGCGTCTTGCCGACTGTCCTTTGATTTACCACGCTCATGTGACGCTCATTTGTCGGTCACCCCAACGTCGGATAGTGACTCAGAACGCGCCTCATGACGCGTAGCTGTGCTCCGCCTTCACGTCGCTTCTCTGCGGCCCATCCTTGGACCATCCAAACTCGACCTGCCCACGCATCCGCGAGCCGGCCGCGACTGTTAGAGAACCCGTATTCAGGTTTCCGTTCAGTACGCCGGTCGAGCGCAGTTCCACGCGCGTCGCCGCGTCGATGTTTCCCTCGAGCTCGCCATCGATGATCACGTTGCTCGCGCGCACGCCGCCCACGAGCTTCGCACCGGCTTCAATGGTGAGACTCCCCTGCACATTCACGTCACCCTTGAACTGGCCCGCAATCCGGACGTCGCCGTTGCCGGAGATTGTCCCTTCGATGGTGAGACCGGCGGAGATCACCGACTCCGCATTCTTTCTATCCACGCCGACATTACGTCGCACGGGCTCCTGCGCCGCTGGAATATCAGGAGTCGCCTGAGGCTGATGCCCCTCTTGATCTGGCGTCAACGATAGGGGGGAGTCCTTTTTGACCGAGGTCTGTTCTTTCCAGATTGCCATGGTGCGATGCTCCTGATAAATGGATGCTTGCCAGATCGGACAATTACGACCACTGACTGGAGAGTCAGAAGCCCTGTTACTCAGGCCGCGCGAGCTACCGCGTTCCTGCCTGCACAGATCGAACCATTAGGTCTAGTCCAGTGCATGGAATTTGGGAACCACTGGTCAAAATCTGATAAGGGGAGGCGGAAAGCCTCTTTCAATCTGCGGTAACCCGGCCGCACCCAGTTTTTTCCGAACGAACGGCCGTACGAACGCGGCCGGAGGGTTGTGACCGGCCGCCATTCCGTATGCCTTCCGATATATCGCGTCCGCCTCGTCCTTCCGACCCATCTTCTCGTACGTCATCCCCAGCAGGCAATTCATGAAGGGATCCCTCTCGTTCCCCTTCATCGCAATCGCTTTCGTGAACTGCGCTTCTGCAGCCGGTAGATCGTTGGTGTAAAGCGCGACATAACCCACGAGATACGGGAAGAATCGCTCCTGTTGAGCCGCCATCGCTGTGTCGCTGTCCAGTGCCCGTCTTGCATTCGCAATCTGTCGCTCCGCTTCGGGCTTGTCACCGCGCCGAGCAGCGAGCCGACCAAGCGCGTGCGCCAGCCGGAAATCCCAGAGACTCCGGGGATGCGTCTGCGGAGCCGGTTCCTTCACACCGAACTCGTACCCCTTGCGATACCACTGGTCGGCAGCCGCAAGATCACCCGCGTCGATGCATACACGCGCAGCCTCGTTGGCCATCTCTCCCTCCTGATAGAACGCGTTCTGCGGCTCCTCGGCCTCGCGAGTCGCCCAGTACGCGATCACCAATTCCTCGTACTTGATCGTATTCGCGCAGTCACCATCGACAGCGTAGGACATCGCCATCGCGCGCTGGGCCGCCGCCTTGGAGGCGGGTGTTGTCGCGGTATCGATCATGTGCTGGAAGATGACCCGCGCTTTCGCGGTCTCGCCGTTCAGATCCAGCTGCGACGCCTCACGCATAGCCGAAGACGGGCCAGAGCGACCAGCGCCCTGAGCGGACGCTACGCCTGAGATTACAGGTAACACGGCGAACAGCAGTGTCGCCGACACGATTCCACGAACACGGGACGGTGTGGTCAAGGTCTTCCTCCTGATCCGGTGGGGGGCGCGATTTACCTGCCAACCGCACAACGCTTCTCATGCTACTCCTCTGCCACCCGTATGTTCGCCTCCGGACGGACTAGGGACGGAGTAGGGACGGACTCCGGGTGGTCGGGCCCTCCGCGCGCAAACGGCTCAAACCGCCGAGCAAGGTTGCTGCAAGAACGAAAAAAGGACGGGGCGAGGATCTGCCTGCATCCTCGCCCCGCCTCGCTTGATCAGTTATGACCGTCGCTGACTCCCTACTTGCCCTTCGGTTTCTTCACAACAGTGATCGTCAAGGACGAAGGATATTGCCTGGAGTGATGAACGCTGTTGTGCGCTATCAAGCTCTCCGTCTCGTCGTAATTATTGCCGCCAGTGTTGAGGTTGCGGTCGAAGCGCGGGAAGTTGCTGCTCGAAACTTCGATCCGGATCCTGTGGCCAGCCTCGAAATAATTGCTGGTCGTCATCGGCTGCAATGCAACCTTGTACACCTTGCCGGGCTGCATCAATTCAATCGGCTTGTCATATCCATCGCGATAACGCAAACGTTGAATGGTCTCGTCAAGATTGTACGCGGTACCGTCCGGATACACATCTATCAGCTTCACCGTGATGTCGGTGTCCTTCCGGTCAGATGATACGTAGGTCGTGAACTGGATGGGCCCGCTCACTTCCATCCCAGCCTTCAACGGCTCCGTGCTGTACACCAGAATGCCGTCGTTCTCTTCGGCCTTGCGTTGATCCAGTGCACCACCAGTCAGTGCATTCGCCTGGCAGCAAACATTGCCGCCGTTCGACATCACAGGATGCATCGGATCATACGTGAAGTTGTCAGGAGCATCCTTGGCCGGGGCCGAAGTCGTGAGCAGTCCGTCGCCGTTCAGCGTGTTCGCCTTGCCCTGGCTCGACAGATAGAACGTCATCGGTTCTGCACCCTTTGGTGGCCACGTGTCGGATGTCTGCCACTTGTTGATTCCCATCGTATAGTAGCGAACCTTGGGCAGCGTATCGAGCAGGCTCGTGTGTTCACCCTTGAGGAACGTGTCAAACCATCCGTACGTCAGCGCGTTGTAATCCAGGCGTGCATCGCCCATGCTCCGCTCGCCAACAATCGTGTTCTCTGTCGCACGCGTGTATGAGCAGTGCAGCGTTGGCGCAATGACTGCGTACTGCTGATTCGCGATTGCAGGATCAGCAGTTCTGCGCACGTAATTGTACGTAGCAAGGTTCGGCCCAATCGATACGTCATACCACGACATGAACCACAGTCCTGGGACGTTGATCTTCATGTCGTCATGGAACAAGCCGCCACGATACCATGCTGGATCGTTGGGCGTACGCTTGATCATGGCGCCACCAGTTGCGATACCGGGCATCGAGTCTGCAAAGATCCCGTGCGGGCCATCGTGTGCCTCGATCATGTCCTGCACCGGGAGATGCCAGAATGCTGCCTTCCAATCCACTGGTGGCAACTGCTGCGCAAGGTCGAACTCCCGCGCCGCGCGAATCAGGTCAGCCTGCGAGGTGTTCGACGGGAACATTGGCCGCACCTGATTCTGCTCTCCTTCGAGCCAGTCGACGAACAGAAGTTGCACCGCGCCACCGCGATACCAGTTGCCCTGCTCGTAATACGGCTTCACGCGCCCTATGCCAGCGCCAAATCCCTGCGGATTGATCGCTGCAAGTCCCTTGGGTGCCTGAGCTGCCACGCCCATCTGCCATTCGGCGGTGGACGAGCATCCCACCAGGCCGACCTTTCCGTTCGACCACGGTTGCGATGAGATCCACTGAATTTCATCGACACCATCCGTGAGCGGTGGTCCCAGAATGTCGTAGTTCCCCTGGGAGAAGAAGTGTCCGCGCTCGTTCGCAACGACGTATGCGTAACCCCGCTTCACTGCGGTGAGTGCAGCGGTCATATCTGCCGGAGCACCCAGCTTCACATCCCAGTAGTTCATGTTGTACGGGGTGCGGCTGAATATCGCGGGCGCCTTGGCCACATCCTTCGGCCTGTACACATCAAACTGCATCTTCATCCCGTCGCGCATCGGGATCATCAATTTGCGGTCGATAACTGCGACCGCCTCGAGCGCTTTCTCCAGCGAATCGCGATGTGCCACCAGCACCGTGTCGCGAGGCGTTCCGCGTTGCGCTGACAACGTCGGAACAATGGCGAGAAACGTCGCCGCTCCGAGAAGGAAATACTGCTTGATCCTGATCATGACGTACTCCCAGGCTGTAGCTGCCGTACGCACGTGAGACGGCCGTCTCAGGCGCCCTTAAAATACCATGGATATATCACGTACATAATCCTCGGTGCGACAACGCACCGCAGGAACTATTACTCCGCGCCAGCCACGTCGAAGAACTCGACAACACCAGTCTCCAGCGAGTACACCGCCCCCACGACGGCCAACCCATGCTTCTCGATGATCGTCTCCAGAAGCGCCGATCCATGCCTGAGATGGTTGACCGAAGCGCTCACATTCGCGTGAACGGCCGCTTGCACGAGAGCTTCCTTGTCATTGCGGAGATCTGTCTTCAACAGCACTTCCACAGATGGCCGCACGCGATCGACAATCGAACGCAGGTTCGGCGACTGATTCTCGGTCGGCCGTTGAAGCTCTTCCAGCGTTGCCAGGATGGCACCGCAATGCGTGTGCCCCATCACGACTACGAGCCGAGCATTGAACAGTGCCGCTGCGTACTCGACGCTGCCTACCTGCGACGGTGCAACGATGTTACCTGCCACTCTGATCACAAACAGGTCACCGAGCCCCTGGTTGAAGACGATTTCCGCTGGGGCCCGTGCGTCCGAGCAACTCAGGATGATTGCGAATGGATCCTGAATCTGAGGTAACTCCTTCTCTTGTTTCTGGCTGACGAATGAACCGCCGCCAGTCATCCGCGACGCAAATTCCTTGTTGCCCGCCTTGAGTCGTTCCAGTGCCTGCTTCGCTGATTCCATTTTTTGTCTTGCCCTGTTCAGTTGGTCGCAAATCGAAATCTGTGGCGCATCACATTCGCCACATTAGTACAATACATCGATTCGGTGGCCGCGTCATGTGCAGACCTCAGCCGTCCGCGAGCAGGTCGCAGAACATGAAGCGGTCGTCGCGTAGAACCAGCTCGCCGCGCCGGACTGCAATTGGATTCGCAAACATCGGCCCGGACGATACAAATGTGTGGAATTCGCCGCGCTCCCCGCATGGATCAACACCGGCGGGCAGCGCTTCAAGGAACTTCGCATCGAATGCGCGCCCAGCGAAATCCGCCGAGAGTTGAGTGGTGTCCACGCAAACGACGGTCGCGCTGAACCCCGCCGCGATGAATTCCTCGGCAAGTTGCCGTGTATCACGCCCCCACAGTGGAAACAACGCCCCGAAATCCGATGCACTGACCAATTTCTCGCGATACTCGCGAACATCGGCCAGGAAGAGATCGCCGAACGCGATCTTTCTCACCGACGGATAATCAGCCCGAATACGTGCAAGCGCATTTCTGAATGCAGCTTCGTACGCTTCGTTCGACGACTGCGGATCAAGCGCCACCTCGATCAGCGGTAAGCCGGCCGCAATCGCCTGCGCCTCGGCCAGTTCCCGTCGCACGCCATGAATGCTTACACGATCGTATCCACGTGTGATGCTCGTGAGCAGAGCCACAACGCGAACCCGCGGGTCGGCACGCAGTTCGGCAAGCGCAAGACTGCTGTCCTTTCCGCCGCTCCAACTCAGCACCACAGCCTCGCGGCGTTTCAGAACGTCCTGACACTCATCCGCAAGCACGCCATGCGTGATTTCCGGAATGGGTGGCCACCCATCAAGGTTCGAATCCGAAAGGATCGCGTACTGCGATGTCACAGCACCCGCCTGACCCGCAGCTACTCCGTATACTACGCGTGGTATACCTGCACGTCGAATGACGTATCCGCACAGCACACAGGGCTCTACTGTAGCATAGAGCGTGCAGCCAGATAGATCGGTTGATTGCTCGTGCCTGCACGCAATGCGGATCGCCTGAACTTCGGCGTGCGCGCTGGGATCAGTCTGCTCACGTGTCGCCTCGCCTGCCTGAGCGATAACGTTACTGTCACGTACAAGCAGTGCGCCCACGCCAGTCTCGCCCCGCGCAGAGGCTTCTCTCGCCATTTCGAGACAGCGTCGCATGAATGTTTCGTCTTCACGCGATTGAGCCTCCGGAACTTCATCAGACATCAGCGCGCCGTGGACTCATGCACCTGAATGATCCGCCAACCTTCGGAGCGCTTCTGCCACACCTGCGTGATTGCGAAATTGCCGCTGCTCACCTCGCCGCTCGGCAGCGTGCGTTGTGATTTCATCGCCTGCACAACGATTGCGATATCGGGAGTCAATGCCGTGATCTGCGCATGGCCTCGCTCCGAGTAGACGACATCCGATTTGCCGTTGTTCCACCACTTCAACTGCAGAGTTCGCACGCTGTCGATCCCCATGACTACGTCGCCATTGAAGACGAATACAAGCTCGGGTTGGTGTAGATATGGAGCAAGAAAGCGATCCGTATCGTGCGCATTCGCAGCCACTGTCATTTCATCCAGCAGCGGTCGAATTCCCTGTTCGACGTGTTGCTGAACCGACGGTGAAACGTGTGATGTACCAGTTTGTGCTCGCGCATCGAGAGGCAAGAACGCCCCGGTAAGTACGAACGCGCAGAGCATCAGCCAACCGCAGAGTCGTTTCATGGGATCACCAGTTGAAGGTTTCAGTAATGCTGCAACCCGCGCCTGAACTGCTAGGGCCAGATGAGGGGCATGGGAGGATTACGGACAGCAAGCATTATCGCCGTACGTATTTTACGCACGAACTCTACCCTTGGCACTCGGCACCCGCCATGGTATCGTTAAGGTGATGCGAACCATACGTCGCGCCTCCCGGTTCATGGCTCTCCTCCTGAGCCTGGCATTCGCCAACCTGATGCTGGTCAGCAGCGCGTATGCATGCCCGATCCGCGGTACAGCCGCGAGTGCCGGCGCAATGCCCGGCATGGATGCGATGCCGGTGGGTGCGACTGCGCCCGCAGCAGGCAACCAATCGTCGGCATCCTCATCTGACCTGACGCAACCCAGACCTTCACCCGCAGAGCAACAGCGGCATTCACCCTGTGGCTCACCGTGGGCACCTGGCGTGTGTCAGTCGATGGCGCCATGCGCACCGGTCGCGCTGCTTTCCACGTCGAGTCCGTTCGCAACCCCAGTCCGTCTCGCTACCAGCGTCGCCGACGTTACAGTCGCCCTTCTAGCACTGGAAGCAAGCGCACCCGAGCTCCCTCCTCCTCGGGCTTAGTCCACCACAACCAGTTGTAGTGGTACCGCCGTACCCACTTCGGGTGCGAGCGGGTTGATGCGTACTTCCGGACTCCCGAGTGGGCGACAATCGTCCATTGCCGATCCAGTTGACGTGCGCGTCTGGACTCAATTCGACCGACAATGTGTCTCAAAAATCGTTCACGCACGCATGCGTGGTACGCTCGCGCACTCACTATTCGGACTGCGCTGATTGGTACAATCATCGTCGCGTGCCAATCCGCTCAGGCGCAGCAGCCACATGAACAAACCGATAGCGGCGCTGCGCTCGACTCACTGATTGCGCATGCCGTTGCAGTCAGTCCGGCAATTCGCGCCGCACAGGCGCGAGTTGACGCTGCACGAGCGAAAATATCGCCTGCTGGTGCGTTGCCAGACCCGACCCTCATGGCGGGAATTGTCAACCTGCCAGTCGCACGCCCGAGTTTCACGTCCGACGGAATGACGATGAAGATAGTCGGCGTCGGTCAAACCATACCATTCCCCGGCAAGCTTGCAGCCAGGCGCCGGCCCGTCGAACTGGAAGCGAACACTGCGGCCGTAGCGCTGGACACGGTGCGGCTCGCGGTCGCACGTAGCGTCAAATCCGCTTACTACGAACTGGCGTATCTGGACCACGCCATCACCATTGTAAAGCAGAACGAACAGGTACTCGGCGAGGTTGCAGCCACTGTGCAGTCGCACTATTCCGTCGGAACAGGCGGGCAGCCGGATATCCTCAAAACGCGCATCGCAGCCGCGCAACTCGGTGAAACCGCCAATGCGCTCATCGAACAGCGGCAGGCTACACTGGCGGCGCTGAATGCCGCACTTGACCAACCGTCAGACACACCAATCAAGAATCCGGATTTCCCAACCTCGCTGACGCGCTACGCAGTATCCGAGGATACGCGCCGCATTCGTTTCGTTGCGAATACGCTCGGCGCACCGGCGGCTGATTCTCCGCTGCCATCGCTCGCTCAATTGCAAGCGACGGCAGCCGTGCATAACCCGGGACTCCGCGTCCACGAGGCAATGATCGCGTCACAGGCCGCACGTGTGGAGCTTGCACAGACCGAATACAAGCCGGATCTCGACGTATCCGTCCAGTACGGCCAACGTGCTGGCCTCCCCGACATGGTGACAGCGCTGGTCTCGATCCCGCTGCGACTGCACAAGGGAGCGGTCCAGGACCAGCAGGTCGCCGATGCACGAGCGGAACTGGCAGCATTACGCGCCGAGCACGAAAGTCAGCTGAACGATGTGTACGCAACTGTCGCTCGGCTTTACAGCGAGATCGAGCGCAATCGTACGCAACTTGCCCTGTACGTACGCTCAATTCTCCCGCAAGGTGAGGCAGCTGTCGCGTCAACAACAGCGAGCTATCAGGTTGGCAAGGTCGATCTACTCACACTCCTGGATAGCCAGACAACACTCTTCTCATACCAGACAGCGTACTACCGTGCGCTCGCTGATTTCGGTACGGCAGTCGCTCAGCTCGAGCAGGCCGTCGGTCAGGAGGTGCTCAAGTGAAACACGATTCCACGCACGACGATGACGCGAACGAGACGCCCCACACCAACGCCGCCTCGGGCGATGACATATCCCATGCCGATGTCTCGTCAGGCGCGGTGCAGGGCTGGAAGCCCAGTACCAGACATCGCGGAGGCAATTCGCACTGGTACGCACGTCCCCAGACACTACTGCTCGTCATCGCTGCATTGATAATCGCACTGGTCGCAGTCCTGCTTCGTCGTGATGTTGTAACGCAGGAGCTGGCGCCAACCACACACTCAAATGCATCCGCCATGCAGGGCACGGTTGGCATGCAGACGAGTTCCGATGGATCTGTTGCGCTCACACCTGATCAAATACGTCAATTCGGCGTAACATTCGGAACTGCCGAACAACGAACTCTAACAAACGATGTTCGCACTGCCGGCATCGTAACGGCCGACGAGACCAGGCTCACTTCGGTGACACCGCGGTTCAGTGGCTACATCGAACGATTACACGTCAACTCGTTGGGTCAACCAGTACACAAAGGCCAGCCGCTTGCCGCATTCTATTCACCAGATGTGCTTGCCGCCGAACAGGAATTGTTGCTCGCACGCGGACTGGAGCAAACTATGGGCACGAGTTCCGTGCCTGGCGTTGCCAGCTCACCCACTGATCTCGTTAGCGTCGCGCGCCGCCGCTTGCAGCTCCTCGACGTTTCGAGCGCACAGATAGAAACTGTGCTTCGCACGGGCAAACCATCGCCAACGGTCACGTTATACTCGCCCGCTTCCGGATTCGTGACCGAGATAAAGGCTATCCAGGGTCAGGCGATTCAGCCCGGAGCAGATCTGTACACAATTACCGATCTATCGCAGGTGTGGGTCGATGCAGAAATCCTGGAGGCCGATGCAGCATTGGTTCGTATCGGTGCATCCGCAACACTCACGCTCGCGGCGTACCCGAACAAGCAGTATGTCGGACGCGTGAGCTATATCTATCCCACAGTTACAGCGCAGTCGCGCACACTCAGAGCACGCATAGTGGTTGGCAACAGAGAGGGCATGCTCAAACCAGGAATGTACGCCGCCGTCAATCTTACTGCGCCGACACGCAGCGCATTGACTGTACCCAGTACCGCAGTGGTCCAGACGGGCTATCGCTCCCTTGTGTTCTTTGACATTGGTGGAGGCAAGCTGGTACCACATGAGGTAAGCGTGGGACGCACGTCCGGCGACTACACGGAGGTCCTCGCAGGCATCCAAGCGGGACAACGCGTCGTCACCTCCGCACAGTTCCTCATCGACTCCGAATCGAACCTCGGCGAAGTCATGAGGAGCATGATCAGCACAGGTGAAAGCAGCAACACGAGCGGCGGCGGTGCTGGAAATTCGGGCACTCCAGGTGACATGAAAGGGATGCCCGGAATGCCAGCGGCACCAACGACCACGCCCAGGTAACAGCCGATGCTCAAGTATATCATCCACTGGTCCGTAGCGCACAAGATCTCGGTCGTACTCGCTGTCATCGCAATATCTGCCGCCGGTGTATGGGCGACACTTCGCACACCAGTTGACGCAATCCCCGACCTGTCGGACGTACAGGTCATAGTCATGACCGAGTGGGCTGGGCAAGCGCCGCAGCTCGTTGAAGATCAGGTTACATATCCACTCGAGACCGAACTTCTCAAGGTGCCGCACATGAAGTTCGTGCGCGGAATGAGTCAGTTCGGTTTGTCGGCGTTATACGTCGTGTTTGAGGACGGTACTGATCTGTACTGGGCACGTTCACGCGTGTTGGAATATCTGAACAGCGTTCGTGGCAAACTTCCACCCGATGCAACTCCATCGCTCGGGCCCGACGCTACCGGTGTCGGCTGGGTGATGCAGTACGTGCTCACCGACACCACAGGACGGCTGAACCTGGCACAACTTCGAGGGCTGCAGGACTTTACCGTTCGTCCCGCACTCACCGCCGTTCCCGGTGTCGCAGAAATCGCTTCGTTTGGCGGCTTTGAGAAAGAGTATCAGGTTGTGGTGGATCCAACCAAACTGCTTGGCTACGGTATTCCTATCCAGCGCGTGACAAACGCAGTCCGTTCATCGAACCAGGACGTTGGCGCTCGAGTGCTCGAGATGGGCGGCTCCGAATATGTAGTAAGAGGCCGCGGTCGCTTCACAAGTCTGAATGACATTCAAAATGTATCCATCGGCACCGGCACGGGGGGTATTCCAGTTACGGTAGGCGATGTGGCAACTGTCCAGATTGGCCCAGCAATTCGCCGCGGGATCGCCGACCTGAACGGCAAGGGCGAGATCGTAACCGGATGGGTCGTGATGCGCTATGGCGCAAGCCCACTCGATGTTATCAACGGCGTGAAGAGCAGGATGCGTGCGCTACAGAGCAGCTTGCCCAAAGGCGTGGTATTCGTTGATGGTTACGATCGTGCCAACCTGATCGATGGCGCGATCCACACTCTTCGTTCCAAGATCGTCGAGGAGTCGATAATCGTCGCACTTGTGACCATCATCTTTCTGGCGCATGCATCAAGCGCCCTCGTTGCGATCCTGACGTTGCCAGTCGGTGTGCTTATGGCTTTCCTCGCAATGCACCTGCTTGGACTGAGCGCCAACATCATGAGCCTGGGCGGAATAGCGATCGCAATCGGTGCGATGATCGATGCCGCGATTGTGATGGTCGAAAACCTTCACAAGCACATGGAGCGTAACGAGACGAATGGCCTTCACAAGCGACACTGGGATCTGGTCGTCGAATCAGCACAGGAGGTAGGACCTGCGCTCTTCATTTCGCTGCTCATCATCACCGCGTCCTTCCTGCCAGTGTTCACACTCCAGGACCAGGAAGGCCGCCTGTTCAAACCGCTGGCGTGGACCAAAACGTTGGCTATGGCATCTGCGGCACTTTTGTCCATCACACTTGTTCCCGTGATGATGGGCTTCTTCATCCGCCGCGGCGTGAAACCAGAAGCATCAAACCCGATCAACCGTGTGCTGATCAGGATGTATCGCCCAGTGATAGAGCTGGTATTGAGACATCGCTGGCCAACGATACTGGCTGCGGTCGCTGTGCTCGCCGCAAGTGTCTTCCCGTGGTCGCGGATCGGCACCGAGTTCATGCCACCGTTGAACGAGGGCAGCATCATGGACATGCCATCGCTCTTTCCCGGCGTGGGCACTGGCGAAGCGAAAATCATCCTGCAGCAACGCGACAGGGCACTCGCACGGATCCCGGAAGTCAAGCTTGTATTGGGCAAGATTGGTCGCGCAGAAACTGCAACGGACATGGCACCAATGAGCATGATCGAAACAATCGCAGTGCTCAAGGATCGCAACGACTGGCGTCCCGGCGTGACTTATGATTCGATCGTGAGCGAAGCGAACGCCACCGTTCGCACGCCAGGTGTGGCCAACATGTGGAGCATGCCAATAAAAAACCGCACGGACATGCTCGCGACGGGAATCAAAACTCCTGTTGGAATAAAGATATTCGGCCCCGATCTCGCGGAGCTCGATCGTATTGGGAAGCAGATAGAAGGGCTACTGCCCGCCGTGCGCGGAACCAACTCAGTGTTCGCCGAGCGTACCGTGGGCGGACGATACCTGGATGTTACCGTGGATCGTGCGGCGGCGGCGCGTTACGGACTGACGAGCGACGATGTGCAAATGGCCCTCTCCGCAGCGGTCGGCGGTGCCGATGCTGGCCAGGTGATCGAGGGTCGCGAACGCTACGGCGTACTCGTTCGGTACCCGCGTGACATGCGCGACAACCCGCAGGCGATAGCTGGAGTGCTCGTTAGCACTCCAGCCGGTGCCGACGTTCCGCTTGGCGCGCTCGCAAAGATCGCCGTGGTACATGGGCCAACGCTGATCAAGTCGGAGAACGGATACCTGAACAACATTGTATACGTTGATGTGCAGAATCGCGATATCGGCAGTTACGTGACTGATGCTAAACAGTTGCTCGCAACGAAACTCACGCTCCCACCAGGATATCGCATCGAATGGTCGGGACAATATGAATCACTTCAACGCGCCAGCGCTCGGCTCCGCGTCGTAGTACCGATCACACTTCTTGTCATCTTCGGGCTATTGTATTTCAATTTCCGAAGTATGGGCGAGACGTTGATCATCATGCTTTCACTTCCGTTCTCGCTCGTGGGCGGCGTCTGGTTGATGTGGTTGCTCAGCTATAATTTGAGCGTCGCGGTAGCCATCGGCTTCATCGCGCTTTCGGGTGTGGCCGCGGAAACCGGTGTCATCATGCTGATCTATCTGGATCACGCATATCGAGATCGAGTACAGTCCGGACAGATGCATTCGATATCCGACCTGCATGTCGCCATCGAATACGGCGCGGTCGAACGTGTGCGACCCAAGATCATGACTGTGATTGCGATCGTGGCTGGCCTGCTTCCGCTGCTCTGGAGTCAGGGAGTTGGAGCCGACCTCACCAAGCGCATCGCAGCGCCTATGGTGGGCGGGATGATCACGAGTGCCGCGCTCACACTCATTGTTATTCCAGCCATCTATTCGCTATGGCGCGAGTGGCAGTTGGATCGATCTGTGACGAAGTCAGGATGACTATCAAGCATCCAGACTCCATCCAATCCGTCTCCGATAATATCAGGACGGCACAATCACAGTGCGCGTCTTTCCATGAAATTCTGCGAGTGCATCCAACCGACTATTTATCTGAGCTGCGTCGAGCCCGATCCTATCCGTGACTACGCTTTCGAGATCGAGCAATCCACGCTGCGCGAAGTCCATGAGGATTACCAACTCCGAACGCAGATGATCTGACACTCCAACGATCTCGACTTCGCGATTGATCAGCGTTGGATAGCCGGCTACCGTGAACGGCCGGCTACCAATTCCGGCCAGCGCAACCCGCCCCTGAACGCCGAGCGATAAAATGGCCTGCTCCTGTGTCACCGGAAGGCCCGCGAACTCGAGCGCAACGTCCACGCCGCGACCAGCGGTCATATCCCTGATCTGCACCTCCGGCGCGCCATCAGTTGGATCGATCGGCCGTGCACCATAGCGCTCAGCGTCCTTGAGCTTCCCGCTGTCAATGTCAACTGCAAATACGTCAGAGGCGCCGAATGCGCGAGCCAGTTGAATCGCCGACATCCCCAACCCACCAGCGCCAAACACTGCAACGGAATCACCCGGTGACATCCGAGCCTTGTTCAGTGCATGAAATGCAGTCGCACTTGAGCACATCATGATCGCGGCCGCTGCGTCGCTCACAGAATCACCAATGCGTATGGCATTCCGGGCAGGCGCCAGGACATACTCCGCATAACCGCCGTTCACATGCTTTCCAACCATCTTTCCCGTGCGGCAGAATTGCTCCAGTCCGCTTGTGCAGTACGCGCACTGACCGCACGTGAACAGGTAGTGCAACGCAACGCGGTCGCCGACTGAAACACCATCCACTCCTGAGCCTAGTTCTGCGACAACGCCAGCAATCTCATGGCCGGGTGTAATGGGCAGAAACCCGACATCGGACGTTCCGGCGCGATAGTGCGCATCGGAATGACATATTCCGGCCGCGGATACTTTCACCAGCACCTCTCCAGGTCCCGGTGCCGGTCGCGCTATTTCGCGAGACTCGAGCGGCTTGCCGATCGCTACAATCTGAACTGCTTTCATGTCAGTTGAACCTCAATTGCTGTTGTTCTACGTCTCAGCTCAATGTGGCCGCTTCGGCCGGATCGTCTTCAGCAGCTACCGGGAAATGCCGAGGAGTAAACAGAACGATCGCTAGTGTAATCAGCGCGACAATCACGAGCGCAACATAAACATGATGTGTCGCAGTGTACATCGCATGTCGAATATACTCTTCAGCCGCGACCGACAGCTTGTGACTGTGTGAGGAGTTGATCACGCTGTTGATATCATGAGGCAGGCCCGTGCGTAGGTCTGCCGGTGCATGGCCGAGTTGTGCCGCGATGGTTCCATTGAAAATCGTTCCGACGATCGCAGCACCCAGACTCTCTCCAAGATATCGTCCGAAGATGTTTGCGCCGGTTACGACACCGCGCTCACGCCATGTCACCGCAGACTGAACTCCCACCAGCATCGGCGTCGACAGAAGCCCAAACCCGGCACCAAGCAGAACCTGATCGGCAAGTACTGCCCACATCGACCCCGGATACGGCAACATCACGAAACCTGCTGCGGCCACGACGATTACTACCGCGCCGACGAGTGCAGTATCGCGAAATCCGATACGGAGATACAGGCGCCCTGAAAACGCCGATGCCACCGGCCAGCCGATGCTCATGCTCGCCAGTACAAGCCCCGCAGTGATCGCCCCCAACCCCAACACTGACTGACCGAACGTCGGCAGATAAGTGTTCGGCCCCATCATTATGAGACCCATCCCAACCATGGACAGATTCGCGCCGGCGAGTACACGGTGCCGCCACAGCCATCCGGGCATGATCGGTTCTGCAGCACGCCACTCAACGAGCAACGTCGCTCCAGCCAGGATCAATGCAACCGCAAAAACGGTAATGCTCTGCGGTGACAGCCACGCCCAGGCCTGGCCACCCTGCAGCAACGCGAAGATCAAAGTGGCGCCAGCCATGAGCATCAACCCCGCGCCAGCATAGTCGATGCTGTGCCGATGGTGTTCCGGCTCCTCGTGAAGGAACCTCGCCACCAGTGCGATCGCCGCCACGCCAACTGGAAGATTGATGAGGAATATCCAGCGCCACGACGCGTACTCCGCGAATGCGCCGCCGATTGTCGGGCCGACGATGGCCGCGATTCCCCACACACTCGAGAACCAACCCTCGATGCTGGCGCGCTCACGCACTGAGTACAGGTCGCCCGCGAGCGTATTGACAGTCGCCATGATCGAACCCGCGCCCAATCCCTGGAGTCCGCGGAAGACAATCAACGACACCATGTTCCACGAAAACGCTGACGCAGTTGATCCGATCAGAAATATCAGTGTTCCAATTATCAGCACCGGCTTGCGGCCAAACACATCGGCAAGTTTTCCGTAAATCGGAATAGTCACCGTCTGCGCCAGCAGATAGATCGAAAACACCCAGCTGAACAGCGCAAAACCGCCCAGATCGCCGACAATCTGCGGGATCGCCGTCGACACGATGGTAGTGTCCATCGCCGCCAGCATCATCGTCATCATCAGCGCGGAAAGAATCCAGCGCCGTTGCGCCCTGTCCAAGCTGGCGCTGTTCAACATGCTTGCACACTGTGTAATTTAGCGATCAGTTAGTTTTGATCGTATGAGCAACGCCGCATGAGGAATCGCACGATCAATTGACGAGCCAGCAGCCGATTGTTGGCCGCGCGACGTCACCAGATCCGGCTGCGTGGATGCTCCCGGTCCTGTGCACCAGTGCCTTCCTCGTTTTTGTCCAGGCATTCATGGTGGCGCCGCTCATCCCGCGCCTCGCAGATGTATTCCACACGCGCGTCGGATGGATTGGGCTCGCTGTACCTGCCTATCTACTCCCGTATGGTATAGCAACACTGGGATGGGGTCCGCTATCGGACCGATTTGGACGACGGGCTGTCATCCTCACCTCCTTGTTCCTGTTTGTCGGATTGACCGCCGCCACCGCGTTGGCATCAAATGTTACCGCATTCGTGGCATGGCGAGCCGCGACCGGAGCTGGAGCCAGCGGTATCGTGCCGATCGGCCTCACACTCATCGGCGACGTGGTCCCGTTCCAGAGACGAGGACGCGCAATCGGTTGGCTCTTCGGAGCGATCGCCGGAGGAACTGCAGCCGGCGCCACACTAGGTGCTCTCATGGAGCCAGTTGTCGGGTGGCACGGTTTATTCCTCGCGGTCTCGGCGCTCTCCGCGCTGCTCGCCGTCGCAGCGGTTGCAGGAGGTGCCATACCGAGACTCGCACGGTCAAAGGCGCCAGCGTGGTCGACCGTCTTTCACGGCTACGTGTCGTTGTTGACCTTCGCTCGCGGACGGCGCACGTACGCCTACGTTGTCATCAACGCAGTCGTACAATCCGGCGTGTATACGTGGCTGGGTTTGTACCTGAGCCAGCGTTTTGGATTGGGCGAAGTTGGTATCGGCCTCGCACTGCTCGGCTATGGCATACCAGGGCTGCTGTTCGGGCCGGTCATTGGCCGCCTTGCAGACAGACACGGCCGTTCGCGGATCATTCCAGCCGGCGTGGCACTCACAGCCGTTTGCGCTGCGATCCTCGCCGCACCAATCAGCCTCATAGCCGTCCAGGCTGCAATCGTCATGCTGTCGCTGGGGTTCGACCTGACTCAACCGCTCCTTGCAGGTATAGTCACCGATCTGCGTGGCAATCGCGCGCAGGCAACAGGGTTGATGGCCTTCGCTCTGTTCTCCGGCTTTGGACTCGGAAGCCTCCTGTTCCAGATTGCGCTGAACTGGGGCTTCACGGCCGCATTGATTCTGTTTGGAGTGACAGCCATGGTCGCCGCGGTCGTTGCGGTCCCATTGTTTCGGGATGAACGGCCGCATGCGACTATCCCGGCTATTCCCGCCAGTCCAGCCAGTCCGGTCGTCTAAAGCCCCAGGTCGCGTAGCTCGGGATGGTCGGCCGGCCGCGGACCACTGGTGTCCCAGTGATACTTGCGCTCGGATTCCTTTATCGGCACATCGTTGATGCTCGCATGACGAGTCTGCATCAATCCGTCTGGGTTGAACTCCCAGTATTCGTTGCCAAACGATCGGAACCACTGGCCGGCCTTGTCGTGTGACTCGTACGCAAAACGCACGGCAATGCGGTTGTCCCTGAAGAGCCACATTTCCTTGATGAGCCTGTACTCGAGCTCTCCAGCCCACTTGCGCTTGAGAAATTCGATGATGGCAGCGCGTCCCTGAACAAACTCGCTCCGGTTGCGCCACCAGCTGGTTTCGGAATAACCCTTGGCCACGCGTTCAGCATCACGAGAATTCCAGGCGTTTTCGGCCAATCTTACTTTCAGGATCGCACTCTCGCGAGTGAACGGTGGGACGGGTGGGGGTGTTGTACTCATATATACATGTCCTTCCGGTTATTCATCAGCCGGCATCACTGGGTGATAATGAATGTATAGTTCGTTCGAACGGACATGTGTCGAACGAACACGAGCGAACGCCCTTCTTGACCGCACACTCCTCTGTCCATAGAATCGGGAAATGACTGACACCACCGTGCAGTTACCACAGCCCAGTGTCCGCCCTGCTCACGCCGACGCATCTGCCGCCAGCGCCAGGCTCGATTTCGAAGTCGTACCGCTCAAGGGACTGCCCATCGTCGCCGTAATTCTCACCGGCCTCGTTGTCGCCATCGCAGCCAATAAATTGTGGCCGCTCGTGTTCCTCCACGTCGCGTTCGGCGCTGCATGGACGATAGTAGACCTGTTCATGGGATTCGTGATCGGTCCCATGATGGGCAAACTGCCACCACCCGCACGCATCCAGGTTGCAACACGCCTCATGCCGAAGATGCTGTTGATAATGCCCACCGTCGTCACCGTAACGCTCGCAGCCGGCTGGCAACTCGGCACAGTCATGGGTACGGTCGATAGCTCGTACTACAATCACGGATGGGTTGTCGCCAGTTACATCGTCGTCGGCTTCATGGCGGTAATTGCGCTGGGTCTTCTCTCGCCAGCTAACGTTGCTGTCCTGATGGAGCTCAAGAAACCAAAGCCGAATCCGCAAGTGATTCAGAGCCTGATGAAACGCTTCATCTTCGCCGCTGGCTTCACAGGCACTCTACAGATCGCGATTCTCGTGATCATGACACGGATCAGAGTCGGATGAACGAACGCACACTTCCTCCGGTTACGCAGCTCGGCATGGCGTCCCTCGCGCTGATCGTTGCGGGCGGCATTTATCTCGCATCATACCTCCCCCGACAGGTGCCGCTCACGCCAGCAATAATTCTGCTCGGAGCATCCGCCCTGCTTCTGGTCGTGAACCTGCTGTTGCTCGGTCGCGTCGGAAACTTCGCGTGGGGCCGCTTCGTAGCGGTCGGCAAGTGGGCACTTCTCGCGTACACGATTACAGCTGGTCTGATTGAGTTTGCGTTCCTGCGCGACGGCATGAGTGGGGCGCCGCTGCTGGTCCTCACGCTCTCCATCATCGTATACGCGGTGCACGTGCCGGTTCTCATAGCATTCACGGTTGCCCGCTACGACTGACTCCAGTTCCGGACCGTGCGCTATTATCTGTCGACAGCCGCGTCAGCGTTTTACTGTTCGACTGTTCTCACAGCACCACTGAAACGCCCGCACTGCATCGCGCATCATGCAAATCCTCGCAATTTCCGGCAGCCTGCGCTCCGGCGCATCCAATACCGAACTTCTCACAGCAGCCATGCTGCTCGCACCTGCAAGTGTCGAAATATCGATGTACGGCGGGTTGAACACTCTGCCGCATTTCAACCCTGATCTGGACAACCCCGACGGGAGCACGTTGCCGGAAATCGTCGCGGATCTCAGATCCCGCATCGGAGGCGCTGAAGGTATTCTCATTTCATGCCCGGAGTACGCGCATGGCATCCCCGGATCATTCAAGAACCTGCTTGATTGGCTGGTCGGAAGCACGGAGTTCCCAGGCAAACCGGTCGCGCTGCTCAACACGTCATCGATGTCGGTGCACGCACCGGAACAACTCATAGAAGTGTTGACGACAATGAATGCCCGGATTGTCCCCCAAGCATGCTTCATTGTGCCACTACTGGGCCGCCGCCTGGATGCGCAGGCCATTGCGGCAGATCCGGAATTGTCCGCCGTCCTGCGAGTTGCGATTACGTCGTTCGTGCACGCTATCAGCAGCATGCAGTCCGACACTGCACCTCTTTCGGTGAATGTCCCTTGAAGTTGTTCGACCGTGAGGTGCAGTGCTATATCAGGCTGGCACCCACCGATACTACGCGGGCTTCACAAAATATCCGACGACGCGCCAACCACGGGACGTTTCGCGCTCCATGACGACGGTTTCAGTCACAAAACCTCCCACGCCCGAAACAGTGCGATACTGCAGCATCACATACGCACCTGCTGGCATGTTGGGCAGCGAAGTACTGAACTCGCTATGCTCCAGCTTGCGCGTTCCGAGCGGTCCGACCTGGCCACGAACTTTCTGAACGGTCGTAATCCACTTGTCCCGCGTCACAGCTTGCTTGAACGCCGTCCCGGCATTGTCCCAGCTCGGACCGTACTGCGCTCCATCAAGCTGATCGAGCCAGACATCCGACGCCTTCTCCGCCGACGCAACTGCGGTATCGTTGGCCGCTGCGGGTGCCGCGGAGCCCTGGGCTTGAGCCTGTGAGACTCCGAAAACGAGAGCAACGCCAAGTACGGCTGTAGATGCGAAGCGCATGAAGATGTTCCGGATAGAGAAATGAATGACTGTCCGACGCGGCGCTGTGATGCGCATAACCTGAACAGCGTCCAGACGATCTTGTCGTCACGACGAATGCCACCTTGAATTTATTACACCATCCGTCCCAAAGTGTCGCCTCTTCCCATCTGCGCCGCGGGACTCCATCCTACTGCATAGCCACCACAATCCGAGCAATCCGTGCACATCTCAAGTCTCGCCCCGTTTCTCCCAGTCGCCCTCATTCTGGCCGCCCCGGTCACTGTACGATCGCAGTCTATCGAACCGTCGATGTACTCGTCGCTCCAGTACCGAATGATTGGGCCATTCCGCGGCGGTAGAACGGTGGGTGCAGCCGGAATCCCGGACCAGCCGAATACGTTCTACGTAGGCGTCAACAACGGCGGAGTCTGGAAGACGACCGATGCGGGCCGCACCTGGAACCCGATCTTCGATGCAGAATCAACAGGATCGATCGGAACTCTCGCCATCGCTCCTTCTGATCCCAACATCATATATGTGGGATCTGGCGAGGGCCTGCGCCGACCCGATCTCTCCACCGGCAATGGCATCTACAAATCGGCCGACGCTGGCAAAACGTGGCGCCACCTCGGACTACGCGACGGTCAACAAATCGCCTCCATCATCATCGACCCGCGCGACCCCAATCGACTCTTCGTCGCAGTTCTCGGTCACCCGTACGGCCCCAACCCGGAACGCGGAATCTTCCGTTCAACCAACGGCGGTGAAAGCTGGACCAAGGTGTTGTACAAGGATGAGGATACTGGCGGAATCGATCTCGCGTTCGATCCCGCTAATTCGAAGATCGTTTATGCAAGCCTCTGGGCCTCACGCCGACCACCATGGACCGTCGGCAACCCATACGACGGCGACGGCAGTGGTCTCTTCAAATCAACCGATGGCGGCAATACCTGGCATCAACTCACCCGCGGACTTCCAACTCGTGCTCAGGGATTGGGCCGCATCGGGTTTACAGTCGCACCCAGTAACGCAAATCGAATGTATGCACTCGTAGATGCGAAACCGGATGTTGGTGGCCTGTATCGCTCCGACGACGCCGGTGAAAGCTGGAGTCGCGTCAACCACGAAGAGCGCATCTGGGGACGCGGTAACGACTTCGCATGGGTCCGCGTCGATCCGCGCAACGCCGACGAGATTTATGTCTGCAACACATCCACATATCGTTCGATGGACGCCGGTAACAGCTTCATCGCAATCAAGGGAGCACCCGGCGGCGACGATTACCATGCAATCTGGATCAATCCGCTCCACCCGGACATCCTTCTCCTCGCAGTCGATCAAGGCGCAACCATAAGCGTGAACGGCGGCAAGACGTGGAGTTCATGGTACAATCAGCCTACCGCCGCATTCTATCACGTCGCTACCGACAATCGCTTCCCCTACCGCGTTTACGGCGCACAACAGGAGAGTGGCTCCGCTGTTGTATCCAGCCGCGGCAACGACGGCGCTGTCACATTCCGTGAGTTTCACCCGGTTGGTGCAGAGGAATACGGCTACGTCGCTCCCGACCCACTCGATTCCAACAACGTATTCGGCGGCAAGGTCACACGCTTCGACATGGTCACTGGACAGACACAGAATGTCGCCCCCGAAGCGATCAGAGGTCGCCAGTACCGCTTCAACAGAACCGCGCCACTGATCTTTTCCTACGCCGATCCGCACACGCTATTCCTCGGCAGCAATGTTCTCTTCAAAACACGTAACGGTGGTCAGAGCTGGGACATAATCAGCCCGGATCTGACGCGCGAAGATCCTACCGTCCCCGCCCCGCTCGGCCAATTCGCCGACGCCGATCCAGCACACGGCCACCACCGCGGAGTCATCTACAGCATCGCTCCGTCGTATCACGATGCCAACGTCATCTGGATCGGTACCGACGATGGTTTGATTCAGGTTACCCGCGACGGCGGAAAGACATGGAACAACGTCACGCCACCGACAATCTCTCCGTGGAGCAAGATCGCTCAACTGGATGCATCTCATTTTGACGATCAAACAGTGTACGCCGCTGTCAATCGCTTCCGACTCGATGAGCTTCACCCGCACATCTATCGCACGCATGATGGCGGAAAGACGTGGAAGGAAATCGATGCCGGCCTGCCCGATGATGCTTCCGTCAACGTCGTTCGCGAAGATCCTGTTCGCAAGGGACTTCTATTCGCCGGAACGGAGACGACAGTCTATGTCTCGTTCGACGACGGCGATCACTGGCAAACGCTTCGCCAGAACCTTCCGGCGACATCTATCCGCGACCTTGTCGTCAAGGATAGCGATCTCGTCGTCGCCACACACGGCCGATCATTCTGGATACTCGACGACATAACGCCACTCCGGCAACTCTCGACTGCAATCGCCAGCGAACCAGCTCATCTCTTTACCCCGGCAGCAGCATTCCGTATTCAGCGCAATACATACACAGATACTCCCATGCCGCCCGAAGAGCCCACTGGCCAGAATCCGCCGGACGGCGCGATCATCGACTACTACATCAACGGCGCCCCGTCGTCGCCTGTGACCCTCGAAATACTCGACTCTTCAGGCAACCTCGTGCGCCGTTACGCAAGCAACGACAAACCCGACGTCACGCAAAAGGAGATCGATGCGCTCAACGTTCCTGCGTACTGGGTACGGCAGCCACGCATACTTTCGGCCTCCACCGGAACGCATCGCTGGGTTTGGAATCTTCACTATCCCGACCCAAGCGTACTCACCCACGAGTACCCGATCTCCGCGATCCCCCACGATACACCGCGGCTTCCGCTGGGAACGTCAGTGCTGCCGGGCAATTACACCGTTCGCTTAACGGTGAATGGCAAGAGCTACACACAACCGCTGATCGTGAAGATGGATCCGCGCGTACGCGCAACGCCTGCAGATCTTCAGCAGCAGTTTGCACTGTCGATGCGCATCGCCGCCATGATCGAACGCGACTTCACCGCGATCGCTGAAGCGAGAGCGCTGCATGTACAACTCGACTCCGCAAAATCGCGCGCCACCAATCCCAAGGTGCGCTCAGCCATTGATTCACTCGACGCACGCATCGGGGCTCTGAGTATCACCCGCCTCAACGGCCAGTTGAGCGGGCTGCTCGGCACCATCGACGGCGTCGATGCGCGCCCCACAACTCAGGCAACAGCCGCTGTCACCACTATGCAGCGCGACCTCGACCAAGCCATCGCCGAATGGACAAAGCTCAAGGGCTCGGCACTCTCCACCCTCAACGCCAAACTGAGCGCCGCCGGCATCCGGAGCGTCGCCATCCCCCGCGACCTGACCCCGTACCGCAACTCGCTCCAGGTCGGCGAAACCGCTGACAAGGACGACAACGAGCCCTAGGAGCACAGGCAGTCACCCCGCCGAAGGTCGGGGTCCAGTAGTCACCCCGCCGAAGGTCGGGGTCCATCGGCCATCCGCACCTGCCTACGGAAAAACCCGTTGACAAAACCCGACCGCGCCCATAAACTACGGGAAAGGCAGTAGTCACCCTTCGCTATCATCCCATGTACTTCCCGCCCCGCGAACTCGAAGTAATGAGCGTCCTCTGGCGACTCGGCTCCGCCAGTGTCGCCGAAGTCCGAGCCGAACTTAAGGACCAGCTCGCCTACACCTCCGTCCTCTCCGCCCTCCAGACGCTCGAAGAAAAGGAATGCGTCCGTCATGAGCCCGAAGGCCGAGCATATCGGTACTACCCCACCGTCGATGCCAAGCACGCCGGCAAAAGCGCTGTAGCCCGCATCAAGGACGCGATCTTCGAAGGCTCCGCGGAGCGCATGTTCGCACAGCTCGTCTCCGATCGCCACATCACGCAGGAAGAACTGCAGCGCATGCAGCAGCTGATCGCCGAACGCCTGGAGCGCGAGCCATGACCGTAGCCATCATTGTCTACATCCTGATTGTCACAGTTCCACTCATCGCTGCGGCAGCACTCACCGAAAAACTCTTAAGACTGTGGTCGCTGCCTGTGCGCGGCGCGTGGGCCGTAACTGCTCTCCTGATTGCGCTCATCGGCGGACGGACGGTTACGCAACAACTGATTGCCCCGCACGCGCCTCTTTCCGTTACTGGAATAAACATCGCCGCTACCGGTCAAACGACACCAACCGCTAGCACATCATTCGCACTCGCCACATTGCGCGAACTTATGTTCATGCCACGAACCGCCGCCGCATACGCGTCGCATCTGGTCGGACCAACGCCGAATATCTCACTGGCAATACTCTGGCTCATCATGTCGGGTGTCATGCTCGCGCTGATCTTCGTTGTGTACTCCAGAGTCCGACATGCGCGTCAGCAGTGGAGCTTTGTTGACTTCGCAGGCCATCGCGTGCGCGTCGCACCAAACACTGGCCCCGCAGTTGTCGGCATTTTCCGACCGGAGATCGTTGTGCCACGCTGGATGCTGGATGGACATCCGGACGACAGTCAACTCATCATCATGCACGAGATGGAACACCGCTGTGCACACGACCCCGTACTTCTCGCCGCAATGTGGGGGCTCGTTGCACTGTTCCCATGGCACCCGGGCGCGTGGTATTGTCTCGCTCGCATCAGACTGGCGATCGAGATCGACTGCGATGCGCGTGTTGTTGGAAAGGGTGCGTCACTCAAGAACTACGCACAACTGCTGGTCAATCAGGCGCGCGCACGACTCGGCGCGCCAACGCACCTGTGGCTCGGTGCAACATCGCTGCTGGAACCAGCATCCCACCTCGAACGGAGACTTCGCGCCATGGTTACACCTGACAACAAAGACTCGGCAAAACAACCGTACATGCGCGCACTGCGCTCCGCGTCGTACATCGCACTTGTGTCCACTCTCGCGATCGCAGCATGCGAATCGCACGTTCCGACTGCTGCCGACATTAGCGGGCTCGATGCCACATCGGCACAAAAGAACGTCCGCCAGGTGTTCACAACCGACGGACAACAGCCCACGTTTTACGTGAACGGTGTCGCTGTATCCGCAGAAAAGGCCAAGGCCATTTCTGCGGGCAGCATAGCAACAATCAACGTCGTCAGATCCAAACAACCGGGCGGCGAGCAACAGATCCGCCTGGTGACAGTGTCGGACTCAGCGCTAGGTCAGAAGTATGTAGCAACGACGCCGTCGGGCACCAAGCAGATATTTTTCGTGAAGCGTGACACCGCTACCACCGCTGGTGGGACTGTCTTGTTTCGCCGAACAGGTGAAATACGGCTGATGAAAACGCCTGGCGCCGAGCCGCTGTTTGTCATCAATGGCGTCATCGCTACGACCGCTCAATACAAAGCGCTCAATCCCGCGAACATCGAAAGCGTCGAAGTCCTTAAGGGCGCTGCGGCTATCGAACAGTACAGTGATCCACGAGCAAAGAACGGCGTCGTCAGCATCACCCTCAAACAGTGACCTGGATCGTCGCAGTGGTGGCTCTCCACACGAGAGTCACCACTGCGACGCTGTCATCACCCCGGTTCCCCAGCCAGCCCCTTGATCTTCCGCACCGCCCGCTCGCGCGCCTGCACAGATCGACAAATGATCAGGATCGTATCATCCCCGCCCACCGTGCCAAGTATGTCCGGCCAACCCTCGCCATCCAGCGCGCTCGCTATCGGCTGAGCTCCACCGGGTACGGTCCGCAAAACCGCCATCTCGCTCACTCCATCTATCCGCATGAACAGCTGCGGTAGCAGTGTGTCGAGCGCGACCCGGGCCTCCTCGATGTTCCCGTCCGTGACCGCGTAGCGCGCCCCCTCCGAGGTCGGAACCCGCGCAATTCGTAGTTCCCTCAGGTCCCGCGAGAGGGTCGCCTGCGTCACGTCCCACCCACGCCTGAGGAGCAATTTCCGAAGATCCTCCTGACTCACCACCGCGTGGGTTTCGATGGTCTCCAGGATGGCATTCTGCCGCTCTCGCTTGTTCGCCATCCGGAGAAGATAGCCCTCCCAGCTGCGCCCCGCCCAGACAGTTGCGAACGCACCCCTAACCGACTATTTATACATCCTTGTCGCATAAAATTCCAAAAAGAGAATCCCATGACCTTTACACCTAAAAAGATCGCCCTCGCCTACTCCGGAGGACTCGATACCTCGATCATCGTCCCCTGGCTCAAGGAGCGATTCCCGGGCGTAAAGGTGGTATGCGTGGCCGCTGACATCGGACAGGGTGACGAGCTCTCCGGAGTCAAGGCGAAAGCGATCGCATCGGGCGCCGACGAATGCTACGTCGAGGATCTGCGCGACGAATACGTCAGCGACTTCATCTTCCCGACACTTCGCGCCGGTGCCATATACGGCCGCAAGTACCTGCTCGGCACGTCCATGGGCCGTCCGCTCATCGCACGCCGCCAGGTGGAGGTCGCGCGCGCAGTTGGCGCTGACGCTCTCGCACACGGCTGCACCGGCAAGGGAAATGACCAGGTCCGCTTCGAACTCACGTACGCCGCATTCGCTCCGGATCTTCCAGTTATTGCGCCATGGCGTGAATGGGACATCCGGAGCCGCGAGGACGCGATTGCCTATGCCGCGCGACACAACGTTCCCGTCACTGCGACCAAGGAAAAGATCTACTCCCGCGACCGCAACATCTGGCACATCTCGCACGAGGGCGGCTGCCTTGAAGATCCAGCCCAGTCTGCACCCGACGATCTGTTCATGATGTCACAGTCGCCCGAGTCCGCGCCCGACACGTCCGAAGAGGTCACCATTTCCTTCGATCACGGAACACCGGTCGCGGTCAACGGCCACACAATGTCACCGGTTCCGCTCCTGGCCATGCTCAACGAGATCGGCGGCCGCAATGGCATCGGACGGATCGATCTCGTTGAAGACCGTCTCGTCGGCATGAAGTCCCGTGGTATCTACGAAACCCCCGGTGGTGTTCTGCTCTTCGCCGCACACAGCGAGCTCGAGCAACTCACGCTCGACCGCCGCACCCTCGCAGCAAAGGATCTCATCGCGCCGCGCTACGCCGATCTCGTATACGAAGGACGCTGGTGGACGGTCGAGCGCGAGTCGTACGATGCGTTCGTCAATGTCACCCAGGAAACCGTTACTGGCTCGGTCACGCTCCGACTCTACAAGGGCAACGCCATCGTAGCCGGCCGAGAGAGTGCGTACGCGCTCTACGACGAGCGTTTTGTCACCTTCGGCGAGGATGATGTCTACCAGCAGAGCGACGCAGCCGGCTTCATCCGCCTGTTCGGCCTTTCCGCACGCGTTCGCGCACTCCGCGAGCAGGAACGCACCGCTGCGGAAGCCAGCGGAGACCAGCAAGCCGCGTAAGTGGCGGGTCACTGGGCAGCGGGCGCGAATCCGCGCCCGCTGCCCAGTGACGCTATCGTGTGATCGTCAGGATCCCGGTTGTCTCGTCAAACGCCACCACGAGGCTGGTGAGATTCCCCGTCGGTTGACCGCCTGTCCAGCGGCCGTTAGCCGCGAAGCGAGCACCATGACACGGACACGCAAAGCTTCCGCTCGCGATCCCGACGGTGCATCCGAAATGCGGACATATAAGAGAGAACGCCGAGAACGTCGTCGTGCTCGTCCGAACGGCCGCCACTGGCGTCCCCTGACCGGAATCAACGCGCGCGATCCCACCAATATTTGCAAGCGCCGGATAGTTTGAAACGGTCACGTCGAGCTGACCACCGCTTCCACCACCACCGCCTCCTCCACCGGGCCCGGTGGTAGAACCTGCACCACCACAAGCGCTCACAAGCAGGGCGCCAACCGCCGCAATGGCACTCCGCGCTACGAACTGTCGACGGTCCACGGCGCTTGCGCTGACCGCGTCTGACCCCGCTCTTCCGACCTCGCACTCGTGGCACGATGCCGCACGCAATTTCAGTGCGCCTGCATTCGGTAACTCCTTGTTTTGCGGCATCGGTCTCACACCGCCAGCGTCGCCGCTGTCCAAGCAGCCAGATCCTGGTCGCTTCGCAGCATGTTGTCCACGTCAACGACTATCGCGTTGCTCGCATCACGCTTGAGCGTGAATCGATCCATGTTGCGAGTCGCGCGCCCACTGATGAACTCGCCGTCCGGTTGGTATTTGGAGTGATGCTTTGGGCACTGAAAGCGGTGATCGGCGTCGTCCCAGCGAAGTGCGGTGCGCTGATGTGGGCACGACAGATTGAATGCGTAAATCGCATTCTGCCATCTGACGAGAATCACTTCGTTATCGTGATCGATCTGTGCACCGTCGGTTGTTGGCAGCGGATAGCTGACTGTCTGTGGACCACCCGGCTCGCTCCGTTTGCCGTTCACGAAACCAACGTTCATCGCAGCTGCCTTTCGCGCGGGAACGCCCATCGCGCCCATCGAAACGACCAGAGCTGCAATCGCTCCGTCCCGTAGAAACGTCCGGCGGCTCTGCATGATTCCGCAGTCGTTGCATGCTTCGTCATTTGTTGCACGTTCTTCGTTGTCGCTCATTCCAGATAGTCCAGTTCAAGGTCAAGGAATTTTTACTGCCAGAGTAACTGTGATCGCGCTAATGGGGATTCGGCTGTCTAGCTGTTGACGAGAATCGTCCCCGCAAGCAGGATGGAGGTCCAAAGAGTGATGCTCGCCACAGCAGTATGGCGCAGCTTGCGCCAGAGCAATTGGTCGTCGACGTCGCCAGCTTCTGACGGAGAACGCTCGCGAAGTGCGTTCTCTGTACGCTGGAGCATGACCCCGTTGACGAGCAGCAGCGCTACAAGTGTCATCTTGATCAGAAACGTCGGTGACGTCCCAAAGGTTTCAACGTCCGACGTAGCAAGGAGAATTCCGCTTCCAAACAGAACGCCCAGGCCAATCAGGACCGGCCGGTGAACGTCCTTGAGCTCGGCAAGAAGTATCGCGCGCTCGTCCGAACCGCCGCCCAACGCCCTGAAGGTTGCGCGGTCGGCTGCGATTGCAAATCCCCCGGCGAATAGAAGACCGCCGAGATGGAGGAATGTGATTCCATCCGAAACCACCTTCGAATTGCTGAAGAGCGATTGCCAGGGCTTGAGGAAATCGGCGAGAGAGTGAAGGCCTGTCGTGTAACTAAGAATCATCTGTGAAGTCGGTTGTCGGAAACTGGTTATTTGTCGAACAGCCACATAATCGCGGTTCCGGCGGTAGCGAGCGCCATCGATCCGACCGACACGGCTCGATGCCGCCGCGCATCCTGCAGGTTGTTCTTCGCGTTACCGCCAGTCGCGCCCGCGACCGCGAACCCGGCATCGGCGCCAAGCATCGCCACGGAATGAATGATCCGCAGCGTTCGGTTCGACGGGTCCTGGCGCGAATCCCAAAGGTTCCACACCCCGGTTATTGTGTTTACGCCAAATAGGACGGCTAGACCGCCAGCGACGCCAGCGTGCGCCGCCTTGAGCGATGACGGCGGAAATCCAGTTCGCTCATCGTGAAGAAGCCGCTCACCCAGCACGTACTCAGCGCCGAACAGCGGCAGCTCGGCGTAACTCGCGATTCGATGAATGGTGAGCCGCGTGTAGTACGCGTCGCTGTATTCGATCGCACGCGGGCGGCGGACGGTCGTGTCACTGGAAAAGGACTCCGTCGCGCCTCGATCGGTAGACGGAGACAACCCGAACGGAATCGCCCGTGGGCCGACGGGGATCCTGGACGTGTTATCCCACGAATCTTGCACAGAGAGCGAGTCCCGTGCTTGGCTGCCGGGATACCGGGGCTCCAACATCGGCGGAGGAGCGACTGCGAGGATCACAGAGATCAGTGCGGGAATCATGGGAGATTGTGGAAGCGGCCGTGTTAGCTTTTAGCCAGTGGAAGCAAGAGACAAGGTGTCCGTGATCAGAATAGGAACGTCCGAGCGGGCAATATTGTGACGCAACACACAAAGAGCGTCGTACGATCGTCGACGTACGCCCGCAGCTTGTTGTTGCAACACACCGTCGTCAGGCGCATTCTGTTCTTGTGCGTTGGAGGGTGTTGGCTGTTATCCACTCGCAGCCTTGTAGCTCAAGCGCTCACAGACACGCGTCATACCGCGAAAGTTCCGACCGGGACTGTCTATGGTACTGTCAGCCTCCCGACAGGTGCTCCAGCCGCGCATGCACGAATTGAAGCAGTGGGGACCCATGACACGACATTCGCCGATACCTTCGGCTCGTACACGCTTTCCGGGCTTTCTGCGGGAATAAGCACGCTCAAGATCAGCCGCGCCGGCGCGGATTCATTGACGATTCGAGTAATTGTGCCCGATGAAGCAAAGCTGCGCGTCGATGTGGTGCTTTCGAAGTCCGTGAACGTCGCGCCTGATACACTGTCTCCTGTGCTCGTACGGTGCGCCATGCCAGACCCTGTCGATCCGACTGCCACAGTGCCACATCACATGCCAGGTGTCTGGCAGTGGGCCGGCAATGTCCAGGACGCACCGGAGACGACCGGCGAGCCAGATGCTTTCCGCTTGTTGGCAAGCGACCCACAGGAGATGATGCGCGCAGACGGCTTTGGCGGAACTGCAGTCGATGCAGCAACAGGTTCGCTGGCCGATCGTGTGTTCGTCGACGGATTGCCAGTGTGGAACGCGGTACATGGTATCAGAGTCCTGGCCGCAATAGATCCCGATGTGGTGAGCGGCCTTAGCGTATCAGATGGCTCGGCGTCTGCACGCTACGGAGACGCACTCTTTGAGACGGTAGAGCTCCAAACTCGCGAAATCACTCGTGACAAGCCATCGTTCGGCGCGGGCCTCGGGCCAGCTACGCTGCGCGGGTGGTGGGCTGATCGGATTCGCATTGGTGCTGTCGATGGGCAGCTCGTTGTAGCAGCCAGGCGAAATTCTGACGGGATGACATCCTCCGGAAGCGAGGCGAATTCCGTAGCCGATCGGTGGGCCGATGGTGTCACGGCGCTCTCGTTACATCACGGAAGTAGCAATCTGCGGCTTGTCGCAATCGGCAGCCGCGACCGCCTCGCTGCGGACATCGATGATGCGACGGTCGGCGCAACGAGCGATACGGCACGGGTAGCCAGTCCCGATCAGATGCTCAACGCGCGGTGGCAATCGGAGACTGTTGGTGGGGTCTGGACGCAGCGGTTGTCACGCTCCCACAAACTGGTAACACGCGCATGGGACGCCGCATTCGCGACCAGTGCGAACCCTGGTTCGCCAACCGGTGCTGCGGCCATGGCGAATCGCGCTAGAAACATAGGCTTTGCGAGTGATCTCGACCTGGCATCGGTTGCGGTCGGAGTGTCAATCGAAAAAATTCACACATCTTATAGCCTGGCTGTGGCTTCAGGTGACAGCCTTGGAAACAGCAATCCGACCATATTGGGGACTGATCGCATGCTTCGCAGCTTCTCTCAACACGAGGCAACGTCAGATCCTGCAGTTTTCTCTGCTTACGCCGAGCGTCACTGGGGAAGCGTAGGTGGACGTTGGTTCGCGACATCCGGAGCCCGCGTAACCTCTCTGTCACGTCGTGCTCCATACGTCGAGCCTAGACTCTCAGCGTCGGTTGAGATTGGAAAGGGTGTGTCGGTGACTGCGGGCTACGCAGGTACACATCAGTTCGTTCAGGCGCTCCGGGATTTCAGCCTTGCACCGACCGCGCTAATGCCGGTAAGCCTCCCGATCGCCGCCGGCTCCGCGGGTGTGCCTGTTGCTGCAGCTCGAACTTTCATGGGCGACCTCAGCAAAAACCTCGGCTCCAACACGAGGCTTACCCTCGATGCGTACGAGCGCAAATTCAACGGCCTGCTCGTGACCAATCCGGCGAGAATGCCTCTCGCTCCGGGAGGCACTTTCAATATTCTCGACGGTCGGATGCTTGGCCTCGGGGGCACTGCTCAATCGACATTAAGGAATGTCAGACTTCACCTGACGTACGGCTCTCAAAGGGCGATCTTGACGCAGCAATCTGCCTCGTACTTTCCGGCTCATCAGCTGGCCCAGACTGTCTCGACTGCAGTCGAATGGCGCGCGCTGCCGACAACCACTTTGAGACTGTTCGGCTCCTTTGGATCCTCCCTCCTTGCGACCGGAAACCCCGCAGATGCTGATGGATCCGAGGCGAACATACCAGACGTAGGCGCGTCACCCGAATCACGACTACTCGGCGCCACTGGGTGGACCTCCAGCCCGCTCCCGGCATACATGCGAGTCGACCTCGCGCTCAGCCACGAATGGCGCGCTGCCGGGACAGGCCGATTCGTTCTTACCGCCGAGCTGGCGAACATTTTCGACCGATCGAACGTGGTTCCACTGCAATCAGGTGACGAGCGCATACAGCATCTCTTCGCTCTGACGCCTCGATCACTGATGATCGGAATTAGCTGGCGCCAGTGATCCGATTCGCGTGCGAACTGTCACGAACGCAGCCGCACGCACGTTCTACTTACGTAACCCGCGCCGGAAGTCATGGGTCCTGAACTGCCATTCGAAGACGCGGTAAGTCAACTCTTTGGTCAGAATTTCGCGTCACTTTTTCGCTATCTCTATCGCTTGTGCGGAGACTCTGATCTGGCGTCGGACCTCGCACAGGAGGCGTTCGTGAGATTGTACGATCGTGGGAGCGTACCACATGAACCGACCGGGTGGCTCATTACCGTGAGTACGAACTTGTATCGCGACGCCGAGCGCACTGGAAAGCGACGCGCGCGCATAACAACTGGTCAACAAGCGGATCCGTCGAGCCATGTCGAGGTGCCAAGCGCGGATAGCGAACTTATCGCCAGCGAGACTCGCGACCGCGTGCGAGCTGTACTCGCAACGCTGCCCTTGCGCGACCGCCAGCTTCTTTTGCTGCGTCACGAGGGCTACAGCTACCGCGAATTGGGACGAATTCTTGGAATACAAGAGGCGAGTGTGGGCACCCTGTTACTGCGCGCAACTCGCGCCTTCCAGAGTGCGTTCATAACAGCTGGGTCACGCAAGTGACACCACATCTGACGGACGCAAACCTGTCCGCGATTCTGGAATCCAATGACTCGGTAGATGAAAGCGTGCGGTTGCACATCGTGAAATGCGGTGTATGCCGCGCCGCTCTAGCCACCGCCAAAGCCCAAGAGTTCGAAGTCAGCCAGCTGCTGGAATTACTGACGGTAACGCAGCCGGATATGGACGCAGTCAAATTCGTGAGAGGAGTCGTGTCGAGTAGAAGCCTGGCAAGAGCGCAGTTGCGTCGTACACGCTTCCGTCACATTGTACGTGGCGCGGTTGCTGCGTCCATCCTCACAGCCAGCGTCGCCGCGGCCGCGCTCACACCAAGCTCGGTCCTGCGCCGATGGGTTCACGTGGCTGCCGTTGCTTCGGGACTCTCTTCGGACCAGCCTTCTGCCCAAGCCGAAAGCCCGGAGCAATCGCCCGCGTCACAGCGTGGCGTCGAAATATTTCCCCACGGACGAGTCGACGTGGTCTTTCGTTCCAACCAGTCATCTGGCGTAGTCCGCATAGTTTCAGCTTCCAATGCGGAGATCAGCGTCTCGGGCACCGGCGACGGGCCAAATTATACGGTGGGATACAACACGATCATCGTCTCCAACCAACCCGGCGACTCGCTTAACTTCGTCGTTGGCATCCCCCAACTTTCGGGCTCGGACACGGTATACGTCCGCATTGCGGGAAAAACCGTATACTCGAACCTTGGCAACCACGTAACCGCCCGTACACCAGCCGACCACAACGGCCAGATTATTCTGCCATTCCAGAATTTGCGGCGATAACCTGCGGTCGAGGACGGACTTCGCACATCGCTGGCCACACTCGATGAGCTTCAAGTGAGGTGTAGTTGCGTCTCATTTCGACGGCGGGGCTGAACGCTCTGAACCAGGCCGCCAAGCCCTAAAGTATTGGGTTTATTGCGTTTAGCTTTAATTATGGCAAAATGGCAGATACTTGATGCCTGGCTAGGGACGGCTGCTCCCACGCGTCCCGCCGTGCTGCGAGTGGCCCGGAGAGGGTGAAATCCCTGTCCAACATCCGCATCCCCACCGCTATACCTTACGCAAATGACAGCTGACTCCCACAAACTCTGGGGTGGCCGTTTCGCCGCGCCCACTGCTCACGCACTCGACGCACTCAACCGCTCGATCGGAACCGATTTCCGACTCTGGCCATTCGACGTACAGCTGTCGCAGGCATGGGCATCAGCACTCGCTGAAGCTGGTGTACTCACCGAAGAAGAGCGCGATCAGATTCGCGGCGGTCTCGATGCCGTAGCAGAAAAGATCGTGAGCGGTGCGAAACCAGAAGAATCCGACGAAGACGTGCACACGATGATCGATCGCATGCTGCACACCGAGATCGGCGCTCCCGCGTCACGACTCCACACTGGCCGATCACGCAACGATCAGGTGGCCACAGCCACTAGAATGTGGACCATGGACGCGGCAACACGAATTGATGCAGTGATTCGCGATCTGCAACACGTCATCCTGGATCACGCTGAGCAACTTCGCACTACGTTGATTCCGGCGTACACTCACATGCAGCGCGCGCAGCCGGTATCCGCTGCTCACTGGATCCTCAGTCATTTCTGGCAGCTCGAGCGCGATCGCGCCCGCGTCGCCAACGCGGCAGCCTCGGCGTCTTCACTTCCCCTCGGCTCCGGCGCCATCGCCGGTTGCGCATTCGCGATTCCGCGCGATCAGATCCGGATTGAACTCGGCTTCAGCACGCTATCGCAGAACTCCATCGATGCCACGGGCGATCGTGATTTCGTCGCCGACATGCTGTACGCAAGCACCATGCTCGGTGTACACCTATCGCGCCTCAGCGAAGATCTCATCCTGTATGGGTCCAGCGAATTCGGATTCGTCACCTTCGGCGATACGTTTACGACGGGATCCAGCATGATGCCGCAGAAACGCAATCCGGATGCACTCGAGATCGCGCGCGGGTCAGCAGGAAGAATGCTCGGGAACCTCACGTCTATCCTTGCTACGATCAAGAGCCTGCCAAGCGGCTACAACAAGGACCTTCAGGACGACAAGCGTCCGCTATTCGATTCTGTGGATACGATGCTTCTCGTTCTTCCGGCAGTCGCCGGCACACTCGCAGAACTCCGGTTCAATGCAAAGCGCATGCGCGCAGCGCTGTCATCCACAATGATGGCGACCGACCTTGCGGATTATCTTGTGTCAAAGGGTGTCAGCTTCCGCGAGGCGCATGGTGTGGTCGGCACGCTCGTACGAAACAGCGAGACGACTGGCGTCGACATGAACCAAATACCGTTCACAGTCTACGCTGCGGCTCATTCGTCGTTCGAAAAGGATGTGTTCGACTGGCTTTCCGCGGACGCGTCGGTTGCACGCCGCAATGTGACTGGCGGTACGGGACCCGAGGCAGTCGACGAACAGATTGCCGCAGCGCACGCAGCGCTCGGCAATACAGTGCGCAAACTGCAGCTCATCCCCTGAAAACGAGGCCCGTAAATGGCGAGTTGCGTTAACCCTAATCGCTGATCATTTATGCTGATCTGGCTCTACGTCGCAGTTGGGAGTGCGTTTGGCGGGGTCAGCCGCTATGTCGTCGGTGCTGCCATCCAGCAACGGTTTGGGCTCGCGTTTCCGATGGGCACGTTGCTGATCAACATCACAGGTAGCTTCCTGATTGGATTCATCCTTCGGCTAGCGCTCGGTGGAACGCAGATGTCACCGGAAACTCGCATTTTTCTTACAACCGGATTCTGCGGAGGTTTCACAACCTTCTCGACCTTCTCCTACGATACAGCCACGTTGATTGAAGGCGGCCAGTACCGTCGAGCTGGCACGTACGTCGTATTGAGTGTCGTAGTATCCATAATCGCTACGTTTGCTGGCTTCGCGCTTGCACAGTCGGCACTTACCTTCCGCAGTCGAGCGTAATCATGTTGCATGGCCTGAAGGGCGAGCGCGTGCTCATGCGCATCCACATCGGTGAGCGGGATCGGTATCACGGCAAGCCGCTGTATGAGGCGATTGTCAACCTTCTTCGTAACCGTGGATACGCTGGAGCAACGGTGTTCCGCGGCGTCATGGGATTCGGCGCAAGCGGCCGCATGTCGGCGGATCACATGGAACTGCTTTCTTTCGATCTTCCACTCGTGATCGAGTGCGTCGAGACGCAGGAGAATATCGAGACGATCCTTCCTGAAATAGATGAGATGATAGATGCTGGACTTATCACGCTCGAACGTGCGAAGGTGATCCTCTATCGCGGCAAGCGCGAAGATGCTCCAGTGCATACCCTCCCGGATGAGGCTCGGCTTGATATCACCGGCGACTGGCAGAAGCACGATTGAAAACATCCCCCAGCCAGCAAAGCTGACTGGGGGATGTCCGGTATCTATACGTGGTGCAGTTTAAAACATCACGCCGAAGGTGATCGGAATGAATGCAGTGCTTCCGCCACCGTTGTTATTGAAGTGATTGTATCGCGCTTCGACAAATGCGTTGAACCCGGAAAGCGGAATCGTCAGACCACCGCCCACGTCGAAGCCGAACTCAGTGCTTCCGCTCGCGGAGTAGGTCGTGCCACCAGCAGTCGTGCTGGAACCCGGAGTGAAGCCACCAACGCCGCCGATGATGTACGGGCGAATCCCGGTTGCCGTCGGTACCTCGTACACTGCGTTGGCTGTGTACGACCATATATGCACGTTGCTGTTGCCTGAGCCCTTGGCTCCGAAGTTGTCATAGTTGACGTCTCCACGGAAGCTGATCGGCAACGTTGGCGTTCCAAGCGCAACATGTCCGCCAACGTTGTATCCCGTGTTGACATAGTTAGACAGATCGCCCGACGGTATCGAAGCGCCGCCCGAAAGTCCAAGCGAGAACGGCTTCGTGGCACTTGTTACGCCCTGCGCGCCAGCGAGAGCGGCACTGGACGCTGTGATTGCTGCAATTGCGACAATTTTTGAGAACATTGACATACACGCTCCGGTTTTTTGTTAAGTAGTTCCAACCAAACGCGCCTCGGATCCTCGGATCCTCGGCGCGCGTCCAACATTGTGCTTCGCCTTGGTAGTAGTCATGACGAACAAAAAAGTTTCCTGTTAATCGCCAGAAACGTCTTCGCTTAGAACAACACGCCAAATGTGATCGGTACGAAGTGGTACGATTGGGTGTTGGAGCGATTGATGTCGTGGTACCGGACCTCCAGAAAGGCTCCAGTTCCAGCGAAAGGGAGTCCAAAGCTTATTCCGGCACCGCCATTGGCCCCCCAGTCACTTTCGCGCTTTGCAGCGCCCGGAAGGCGGAGCGGATAGTAGCCGAGCCCCCCGATCACGTACGGCTTCACATAACCAACCCGGAATGGAACGACGAGGTTCGCGGTGGCAGAGTTTATGTGCATGTCGCCAGCCGTAGTACCAGAGCTCGTTTTACCCTTGAACCCGCTGTATTGATAGTCGAGTCGGAGCCCCATCGGAGCGTCTGGCGGGCCCATGCTTATAGTCGCCAGGCCAGTCGGCCCCGCACCGAAGGCGTTATCCAGGATGCCAACTGGGACCGAAGAACCCGCGGCAACACCAAAATGAATCGACCGCTGTGCGTAAACGGGACTCGCCATTGTCACACCCGCCANNCCGCCACTAACGCACTAGCACACACCAAAAGCCGCATATATATTTATCCTAGCCAATTAGGTTAATTCTTAATATCCTTAATCTGCAGGATATTATGCCATCGTACAATACCGCGACCGTAGCTTCCGCGCTGGGAGTCACTCCCAAGTGGCTCGACAACCTGCTGTCACACAATGACTTGGACGGCTCACAACGCGCCTCGCAGGGCGTCTCTCGCCGACTCTCCTTCGCCACAGTCACGACACTCGCCATGGCCAAGGAACTCATTGATACGGTTGGCATGAAGGCACCCGCGGCGATTGAACTCGCCTCCCAACTCCTCAACTCCAGCAGTGGCGAACTCATCGTCTCACCGCGACTGCGCATCAGAGTCCAGACGGAGGTGCTCCAGGCCAATGTTCTGGACTCCCTTGCTCGAGCAGTGGAAATAGCCCCATCCCCGCGAAGAGGTCGCCCGCCCAAAAGATAAGCCGAGTCCCGGCTCAGCGCGCCTTGCCGTCGACGATTCCTCGCATCATTCGAACCGGACCATCGGACCAACGAAACGGGGGCGCCTCTTGCCGAGGCGCCCCCGTCTACAATTACTTGGGATCCTGCTACGCACT